>CAZRYW010000011.1:0-22080 GCA_964604405.1 uncultured Oscillospiraceae bacterium | reverse complement strand
CCTTAAATCACCACTTTCGGCGAGGCAATGCGATTGCCTCGCCGATTTTCTTTGGAAAACCTTCTTTTCCAAACCTTTCGCTGTTACATTAAAAATATGTTTATCGACAGTATGAATCTGTACCGCACGGCAGAGCTTAATTGCAAAAAAAAAGACAGACAACAATTCTTGTCTGTCACTAAAAGGAGGGAAAATGAAAAAAGTTTCGTACCTTTTCGGTACATCTAAAGTATAGCAAATATAATCGAATTTTGCAATACACGAATAGTTAGAAATATCGGCTGATTTTTTTGTTTTTTTATGCAGTTTTCACAAACGAAGCGTCCTGAGCGTGTTAAGTACCGCAATCACCATTACTCCGACGTCCGCAAAAACTGCCTGCCACATATCCGCATATCCCAATGCCGTCAATATGAGCACAAAGACTTTCACCGCAATCGAAAACACAATATTTTCTCTTACGATTCGAACCGTTTTCTTCGCAATGCGTATGCTCTCGTTCAAAAGCGAAAAATCATCGTTCATAAACACAATATCGCTTGCCTCTATCGCCGCATCGGAACCCATCGCCCCCATTGCAATACCGCAGTCAGCTCTTTTCAAAACAGGTGCGTCGTTTATTCCGTCACCGAGATAAACCGTTGTCCCGTCGCTTTCACTCATTATTTTTTCCAGCATTTCAACTTTTTCGGCGGGCAAAAGCGAATAATACATCTCGTCAATTCCCGTTTCGTCAAAAACTTTTCTGGCACCGCTCTCGCCGTCACCCGTAAGCATCACAACTTTCTTTACGCCGTTTTTGTGCAATTCGTCAACACTTTGTTCAACGTTCTCTTTTGTTTTGTCGCCAACGGTTATGCTGCCGATGCATTTTCCGTCAAACGCAACAAAAACCGTTGCGTCGCTTTCATGAGTTTTCACTTTGTAATCTTCAAGCAAAAGTCTGTTTCCGACAAGCACATCTTTCCCGTCAAGCTTGCCGCATATGCCCTTGCCCGCAATTTCGCAAACGTTTTCGGCATTGTATTCTTTATCGGCAGCCTTTACTATGGCTTTTGCCACGGGATGATTCGAAAACCTTTCAACACTCGCCGCTATATTTATCGTATCTTCGCCCTCGTGGTTTAACACAAAGAGTTTTCCGTCCGTCAATGTACCCGTCTTATCCGTTACGACAACTTTGCACTTTTCCAAAACCTCAAGATACGTACTGCCTTTCACCAAAACGCCTCTTTTCGATGCAGCGCCTATTCCTCCGAAAAATCCCAACGGTACGCTTATTACAAGGGCACACGGACACGAAACAACCAAAAACGATAACGCTCTCAAAATCCACACTTTCAATTCCCCCGCAAAAATCGGCGGTACAAACGCCACCAAAAGTGCCAAGACTACAACAGTCGGAGTATACCAATGTGCAAATCTCGTTATGAAATTTTCGTATTTTCCTTTGTTCAAAGCCGAATGTTCCACCAATTCCAACACTTTTGTTACCGTAGACTCCGAATACTCTTTTTCGGCTTTTATTTCAAGCGGAGACGACATGTTTACGCAACCGCTTATCACATTGTCGCCTACAGATGCAAATCTCGGAACGCTTTCACCGGTCATCGACGAAGTGTCTATATCGCTCTCGCCTTTTATCACAACACCATCAATCGGAATTTTTTCGCCGGGCTTCACAAGCAATATATCACCTATTTCGATTTCTTCGGGAAAAGCCTCGCAAAATTCACCGTCACGCAAAATATTTGCGCTCTCCGGTGCGATATTCATCAAATCGGATATCGACTTTCGGCTCCTGCCGACCGCAATATTCTGAAACAATTCTCCAACCTGAAAAAACAACATTACAAAAACCGCTTCGGGGTATTCCCCGATACAAACCGCACCTATTGTCGCAATCGCCATCAAAAAATTTTCGTCAAACAGATGACCCGCACAAACATTTCTCACGGCACCGAAAAGCACATCATACCCCACGACAATATATGCCGCCATATAGATTATCGGCTTTGCAATCGTTTCCGACGGCAAAATCGTCGCAATCAGAAAAAGCACCGTCGCCGCAATTATTCTGAAAAGATTGGTTTTCTGCTTTTTGCTCAAAACTTTCACCCTTTCTCGTTATCTGACAATTTTGCAGCCGGGTTCCACTTTTTTCATAACTCTCTGCGCTTCATCCAAAATTCTCTCCAAATCTTCTTCCTCGCACTCAAGCAAAAATTTCTGAGTAACGTAGCTTACAGCCGCATTTTTTACCCCGTCGATTTTCTTTATTCCGTTTTCCATGTTTTGTGCACAAACCGCACAGTCTACTTCGTCAAGCTTAAATACCTTTTTCATAAAATTCGTCCTTTCTTTATTCGCTGATATGTTCCATACCCATTTCGATTATACTTTTTACATGATCGTCGGCCAATGCGTAAAAAACCGCTTTGCCCTCTTTGCGATATTTCACCAGTCTCGCCTGTTTCAGTATTCTCAGTTGGTGACTTATCGCACTCATCGTCATATTCAATTCTTCGGCAATATCGTTCACGCACATCTCTTTTTCAAAAAGCTCGTACAATATCCTTATCCTCGTACTGTCGCCGAATATTTTGTACAACTCCGCCAAATCATACAGCATCTCTTCCTGCATATTACCACTCCTTTTTTTCAAACGTTTGAATAATTGTTCAATTATTAATTAAAATATAACACCTATCAACGCATTTGTCAATAGGTGTTATCAAATTTTTTTACATACACAAATCAATTTGTTTTGCGTTAACGTATTGCGTGAGTTTCTCGGGGCTTGCAACAATCTGGCAACCTCTCACTCCCGCCGACACGGCAATCTTGTCAAAAAGAATAACCGTCTCGTCAAAGTATGTCGGATACTGCTTTTTCATCCCCACGGGCGAACACCCTCCTCGGATATACCCCGTCAAATTGAGCAATTCTTTAACGGCTACCATTTCGATTTTTTTGTTTCCCGTTGCTTTCGCCGCTTTTTTCAAGTCAAGCTCCGCCGTAACCGGAATACAAAAAACCGCAATACCGTTTTTGTCACCTCTCGTTACAAGAGTTTTAAAAACGCTGTCGGGATCCATCCCCACCTTTTTGGCAACGGTTTCTCCCGAAAGGTCGTTTTCGTCAACCTCATATTCTTTTGTTTCAAACTCTATTCCCGCCTGTTCAAGCAGTCTCATAGCATTAGTTTTAACCATAACCGTACCTCGTCAACCCGTAATCATAGTACCTATACCGGTATCCGTAAATATTTCCAAAAGTATGCAATGCTGAACACGTCCGTCGATAATGTGCACTCTCGAAACTCCTGCCTCAATCGCATCCATGCATCCGGTCACTTTCGGTATCATGCCTCCCGTTATGACTCCGGATTTTATGTTTTCTTTTACCGTCTCGCAGTTCATTTCAAAAATCACATTGCCGTCATTGTCTTTTACACCTTCTATATCGGTAAGGAAAATCAGCTTTTCCGCACCTACCGCAGCGGCAACCGCACTTGCCACATCGTCCGCATTGATATTATAACTGTTGCCCTCGTCGTCTATACCGATCGGAGCTATAACGGGAATGTATTTATCCTTGCAAATCAGATTCACCACTTTGCCGTCAACTTTTACGATATTTCCGACAAACCCCAGTTCGACTTCTTCTCCGTCAACAACCGTTGTTTTTTTATTGCATTTGATGCACTTGCCGTCTATACCCGAAATACCGATTGCATTACCGCCGTGTTTTTCAATGAGCGATACTATTTCCTTATTTGTTTTGCCCACCAAAACCATCTGCGCTATACGCATTGTTTCTTTGTCGGTATATCTGAGTCCGTTAATAAACTTTGTTTCGATATTTGCGTTTTTAAGTGCGTTTGTAATATCGGGTCCTCCGCCGTGCACAACAATCGGATTCGCTCCGATAAGTTTCAAAAGAGCAATGTCTTCAACTATCGTCTCTTTCAATTCTTCGTTTATCATAGCGTTGCCGCCGTATTTGATAACAATTGTTTTGCCCGAAAGCTTTTGCATATAAGGCAATGCTTCCACCAAAGTATTGGCTTTTTCAATATGTGTATTCATACCCGCACTCTCCTTTTACATATAAAATCCCGCTTGACTTATGCCCTCGCCCTCGTCAAGGTCAAACATGATATTCATGTTTTGCACAGCCTGTCCCGCCGCACCTTTGAAAAGATTGTCTATCGTGCTTATCACAATAACTCTCTTGAGTCTTTCGTCCACACAAACACCGATATCAACAAAATTGCTTCCCGACACATGATTGCTTTCGGGGAGCTTTCCCGCATCGTAAACTCTCACGAACTTTTCGTTTTCATAAAACTTTTTATACATTTCAACAGCCTGCGCAGTCGTCATATCGCAATTGAGGTTCGCATAGCACGTTGCAAAAATCCCCCTCTTCATCGGAACAAGATGAGGAGTAAACGAAAGTGCTATTTCTTTTCCCGCCAAAATCGACAATTCCTGTTCTATCTCGCTTGTATGGCGATGGGTTGCCACTTTATACGCCATCATATTTTCCGTACATTCGCAAAAATGATAATTAATATTAAGTCCTCTTCCCGCACCGGTAACACCGCTCTTTGCGTCGATTATAATCGAGCTTGTGTCGATACATCCGTTTTTAACCAAAGGCGCCATGCCCAAAATGGAGCACGTCGTATAGCATCCGGGATTGCCGATAAGTCTCGCATTTTTTATTTCTTCACGGTGAAGTTCGCACAATCCGTATACCGACTCTTTCAAAAGCTCGGGATTCGAATGAGACTGTCCGTACCACTTTTCGTACACATTCACATCGTTATATCTGAAATCACCCGAAAGGTCGATTATTTTCAATCCCTTTTCATACAATGCGGGAATCACCTCTTTCGATGCTCCGTGCGGCAACGCCGTAAACACAACGTCGCATTCTTTTGCGGCTTTTTCCGCATCCAAATCCTCGCATACAATGTCGCAAACGCCTCTCAAATGAGGATAAACATCACTCATTTTTTCTCCCACATACGAATGTGATACAAGCATTTTTATTTCAACGTCCTTATGACCCGACAAAATTCTCACGAGCTCCTCGCCCGCATATCCTGTAGCACCGAGAACACCGACTCTTATCATAGCAATCTTCCTTTCAAAAAAATTATTTATAATTATACACCCATACGTATAATTTTGCAACCCCTTTTTACAACTTTTGCTTAATTTATTTTGACAAACAATACAACATGTTATATAATATATTTTGTACAACAGAATATTAAGGAGGAAATACATGAAAAAGTTTCTTTTGTTTACATTGATTTTCACGCTTTTGTTTTCGTCTGTTTCGGCATTTGCTTTTCAGGACGTTTCCGTTGCAATCAACGGCGAACAAATCGTGTGCAAAAATGCCTTGGGCGAGGTTGTTTCTCCCCTTTTGATTGACGGTACAACGTATCTTCCCGTTCGTGCCGTTGCCGAGTTTTTGTCGCTCGATATTTTCTGGGACGATGCAACAAAAAGCGTTTTCATCAACGGCGCTCCCTCAAATGCGCAGCTGTCGGATTATGTTAATATTTTCATCAACGGCAATCTTTTTGTCGCTCATGATGCTTCGGGCAAAGTCGTAAACCCGATTTTGCAAGACGGCACAACATATCTGCCCCTCCGTGCGATAGGCGAAGCTTTCGGCTACGGCGTTTCGTGGGACGATGCAACAAAAACCGCAAACCTTTTTTCGAAAACGGATGATTTTGCGATTGAAGACGGCAAAATTTATGCAATTGTCAACTCCGCAAGCGGCAAGGCAATCAGCGTAACCGACTCGGGACTTATAACAAAAAAGCTCTCGGATTACGATTATCAGGGTTTTAAAATTTCTTCTTCCGATACCGACGGCTACTACTACATAACAAGCATTGTCAACGACAAAAATTTTGACGTTAACGGCAACAGTAAAAATGCGGGTGCTTCCATCATCACGTATACGGCAGGCACCGCCGACAATCAAAAATTCGCACTCGAAAAAACAGACAACGGTTATCTCATCTATGCCCTCTCGTCTCTTTTGCCGATTGAAGACTCGGCAGGACTCGTAAAGCAAAACGAAAAGCGTGACAGCCTCGTTCAGTCTTGGCAGATTAAACCGCTTGACTTTACGCACTCCGAAAAGTCTGATTTTTACACATTCTCGGCAAATGCCTCCGTTCTTTACGACGGCGACTTGTTGTCGGCAAACGTTTCTCCCCTGTCATCTTCGGATGAATACGCTTGGAGCCTCACACCCGACAAAAATGCCGAATATATTATCACCAACAGCAAAACAGGCAAAAGCCTCGATGTTGCAAACAACTCCAAAACATCGGGCGACAGCGTGATAACCTACAAAACGTCGGGCGATGCCAACCAGAGATGGACTTTCGAAAAACAGTCCGACGGTACATATCTCATAAAGAGCGTTCATTCTTCGCTCTATCTCTCGCTCGATTCCGACAACAACGTTATTCAGAGCGAATTAAACCCGTCTTTAAAACAGAATTGGACAATTTCTGTTTTTTAAGAAAATATATTTATACAACTTAGGAGGAAAATCATGAAAAAACTACTCGCACTCTTACTCACACTCATCTTGGCGCTTTCCGCAATTCCGGCAATGGCGTCAGACAACGTAACGGTAATGCTTGACGGCAACGTTATCGACTGCAAAAACGCGCAGGGCGTCGAAGTACCGCCCGTTTTAATCGACGGCACAACATATCTTCCCGTTCGTGCAATCGCAAACGCATTGGCACTCGACGTTCAATGGGACGATGCAACAAAGAGCGTATTCATCAACGGTGTCAGCGTTCTCGCAAAGAAAACAGATGTAATCAACATCTTTATCGACGGCGGCAAGTTCATCGCAAAAGACGTTAACGGCAACGTTGTAAATCCCCTTTTGATTGACGGCACAACATATCTTCCCGTTCGTGCAATCGGCGAAGCATTTGATAAAGAAGTAGCATGGGACGGCGAAACAAAGACAGTTACTCTCACAAGCAAAGAAGCTCCCGTCATCATCGGTACGGTTATTTCTTCCGGCAAGGTTTACTCCATTGTCAACAAAGAAACAGGCAAGGTGCTCACTTCCACAGACCACAACACAATCGTTTCCGAAGACTATACGGGTGCTGTAGGTCAGGTATTCCGCTTCGTACCCACTCCCACAGACGGATACTTCTTCATTCAGTCTCTTCTCACAGGTCAAAACTTTGACGTATCCGGTCACAGCGTGGAAGCAGGCGGCGAAATCATCACATGGGATGCTACAGGTGCCGACAACCAGATGTTCATGATCAAAGACGTTGAGGGCGGTGCACTCATATTCCCCTCTTCCTCGGGTCTTCCCTTGCAGGCAGCATCCTCTAACACAATTCAGTCCACACTCACCTACAAAGCAGTTCAGCTTTGGGAAATCAAAGAAGCCGAAATGCCCGAAGGTGCCGTAGTTGCCGAAAACGGTGCATACCGCACTCTTTCCATCGGTTCTCTCACACTCACAGACGATAACGGTCTTTCCGTAACCGCAAAAAATTCTTCCAACAGTCAAAAATGGACTCTTGCGGATGCGGGCAACGGCGAATATTTCATCACAAACCTTCAGACAGGCTTGAATGTTGACGTATCAGGTCAGTCTCTCACGGCAGGCGACCCCATCATCACATGGCAGGCAAGCACCGATGCAAACCAGAGATGGACTTTGGACGAACAGAGCGACGGAACATTCCGCATAAAGAGCGTTCATTCTTCTCTTTATTTGACAATCGCTTCCGATAACACTCTCGTTCAGGATTACGCGGGTTCCGCTTCTACTCAGAACTGGACTATCACAAAAACAAACTGATTTTAACATTACAAAAAGTGGGGAGCAATCCCCACTTTTTTAAAGCTTTTAAGGAGTTTAAAATAAT
Source organism: uncultured Oscillospiraceae bacterium (assembly GCA_964604405.1). Lineage (GTDB taxonomy): Bacteria > Bacillota > Clostridia > UMGS1883 > UMGS1883 > RGIG1927. Next base: position 14,123 of record CAZRYW010000011.1, on the reverse strand, counting down.
ATTATGGAATATTTTGACATCTATACTTCGTCGGGCATTCCGACGGGCGAGGTCATCGAACGCACTCTCGCACACGAAAAAGGTATACTTCACGCCGCCGTACACATCTATGTTTACCGCATAAAAAACGGCAAATGCGAAATTCTTCTTCAAAAGAGAGCCTCCGACAAAGACAGCTTTCCGTCATGCTGGGACACTTCTTGCGCAGGTCACCTTTCTGCGGGAGACGATTTTTTGACTGCGGCAAAAAGAGAGCTTTCCGAAGAACTCGGCATCAACGCAAACGATAATTCTCTCATCTTTGCTTTCGAGCAGCTTGTCGAAAAGAAAAACGTCTTTTACGGCAAAGATTTTATCGACCGTGAGTTCAACAAAGTTTATCTTTTACAACTCGACGTTCCCGCAACAACACTCTCTTTTCAAAAAGAAGAAATTTCCGAGCTCAAATGGATGGATTCGGAAGAGCTTTTGCATGAGCTTGAAAGTAAAAACAAAGACTATTGCATAATGCTTCCCACATACAAAAAAGTCATTCGATTTCTCAACTCCCGCACCGTTTAACAAACAGTTTCCAAAACTCTCCTACGGCAGCACAAAACCGACGGAGAGTTTTTTATATTACATTTCGGCACATAATCAATGATTAGCGTCCTCTTTTTTCTGTTTTGTTTTTTCCTTTTGTGTGCTACAATTAAATCATAAAACACAGGAGGGACAACATATGAAAAAACTGATTTGTACCATAGTAAGTATCAGCATGTTTTTATCGTCTTTCACATTTGTGCGTGCATCCGACGAAAAGGCATTTCTTCATCCGGGTGTGTTAAACACCGCCGTCGATTTGCAGCGTATCAAACAATCCGTCAAAAACGAAGAACAGCCGATTTTCGATGGCTGGAACGCTCTTTTGTCATCTTCGTTTTCTTCACCCAATCAGTCCGATCGAGCAACCGAAACAATAACTCGAGGAGGCAACGGCCAAAATTTCGCTCAGCTTTATCAGGACTGTGCCAAAGCTTATCAAAACGCTCTCCGCTATCATATCGAAGATAACGAAGAATGTGGCAAAACGGCATGCAACATTCTAAATGCATGGTCCGAAAAGCTCAAAACGGTAACAGGCAACGCCGACAGATATCTTGCCGCAGGCATTTACGGCACCCAGCTTGCCGCCGCAAGCGAACTTATGCGTGATTATCCGGGGTTTGAAAAAGAACGCATGCAGGATATGCTCTTAAACGTTTTCTACAAGCCCCTCTCCGAGCGTTTTCTTTTTTCCAACGAATACGGCAGCGACCACAACGATTCTTACATCACAAACTACTGGTCAAACTGGGATTTATGCAACATGGCATCAACGCTTTCCATAGGCATCTTTTGCGACAGACGTGACATCTACGAAAAAGGTATCGAATATTTCAAAAACGGAGCCGGTAACGGTTCTCTCTACAACGCCATTCCCCATCTTTTCGACGGCTCTCTCGCACAACAACAGGAATCGGGCAGAGACCAGGGACATGCCACCCTTGCGATAATGCTTCTCGGTTACATCTGTGAAATGGCATGGAATCAGGGCGACGATTTATATTCATGGGGACAAAATCGCCTCATGTATGCGGCAGAATACATGGCAGCATACAACAATAACAACATCGAAGTTCCGTTCGAAATGTACGAATGGGGAACGGGCACAAACGGAGCATATCAAAACCAAACCGTTGTTTCCAATGCGGGAAGACCCGCCTCACGTCCCGTGTGGGCTCTTTATTACAATCACTATGTGACAAGAATGGGTTACGATTGCCCCAACATTACACGTGCCATGGAACAAACAACCCCCGACGGCGGACCCGGAGGCCACGCGTCCACATTTGACCAATTCGGTTTTTCAACGCTTTTGTACACCGATGCAATCGGCAATCCCGACGGCGCAATGCCTCTTTCAGGCAATATCGAAGAAGGCATTTATAAAATATCCGCACGCCACAGCGGGAAATATATTTCCGAAAAAGACGGTGCTATCGCCCAGTACGCAGCTTCAGGTTCGAACGAATGGGAAATAGCTCATCTCGGAGGCGGCGTTTACACAATCACCAACACCGACACGGGCAAATCCTTGGGAATCGAAAATTCTTCTCATGACCCTCTCGCCAAACTTGTTTCCGACGATTATACCGCCGAAAACAGCCAAAAATTCGCTTTTATCGAAACAGGCGACGGTTACTATCGCATAACGGCGATTCACGCGTCAAAAGCTCTGGACGTGCTTGATGTGTCAAAAGAAGACGGAGCCTCGCTTATTCAGTATCGCTATTTGAATACGGCAAATCAACACTTTGCCCTTGAGCTTGTCGAAAAAAAGGACACAACTCCCCCGATAAACAAAAACGCCGACAAGCTTCATGTTACCGTCAACGGAATTCGCATATCGGGAGACATCGACCCCGTAATCGAAAACGGCAGAATGTTGGTTCCGCTTCGCTCCGTTTTCGAACAAATGGGTGCCGACGTTTCGTGGGACGACAACACAAAAGCTGCAACATGCCGCATGAATGACACAACCGTTTGCGTTACTCTCAACGATACCTCCGCAACGCTCAACGGCAACATAATAACTCTCGATACTCCCGCAAGGCTCATTTCCGACCGAATCCTTGTTCCCGTAAGATTCATTTCCGAATCTTTGGGTGCAACGGTAACATGGCGAGAAGACACTAAAACCGCCGAAATTTTGAAATAATCACAAAAAACTCGAAACAATCAATGTTTCGAGTTTTTTTACGGCTTTGAAAAGCTCAGCGACCTTTTATTTCTATATCCTTCGTTTCGTCAATCTGTTCCTCGGGGTCAAAAATACTGTCAGTATCTTCTTCCCATATTTTGTCTTCGGGCAAATCGGCCATTTCGGCATATTCGCGGTCAATCATCTGCGAAAACAGCTTTTCCGCTCCCGAGAGTGGTTCTTTTTTCATACAACCCCTCCTATTTTTTTATTATTCTCCGCCCAATCTTTTTACGGCTCTCGGCAATGCGTCTTTTGCGTTGCCCCACGGTGCGTCCTGATTTCTGTAGTCGTACTTTTGCGTAAACCAATGCACATCTTCGTTTAACTCATCCAGTCTCGAATTCATCAGCGAAGACAGCTCTTTTATAAATTCTTCGAGATTTTTGCCCGAAAGCTCTTCTCCGCTTGCTTTCACAACCATTTTCATATGAGGCAGACACAAGCCCTTGCTTCTCGAAAATCTTTCCCGAAAATCTTTTTCCTTATCCCACAGATACACAAGATTTTCGGCAGCCGCTTCTATTTCACGATCCAATTTGTCGCACACGGCACAACTCGACACTATCTTGTCTATTTCGTTTGCGATGGATTCAACACTCTTTTTTGCATTTCCCGAACCGAACCCCGTTGCCTTGAAAAACTTTGTTTTCTTCTTCACTCTTCCTCTCACCTCTTCGAGATGAGTGTCGAGCATCAATGCAAGAGAAAGTCTGTTTCCTCTCTCATAAAGTGCCGACAAATGCCTCGGACAAAATCCTCTGTTGTTTGTAATCATTCTGCACTCGGGTTCCATCATTGACGGTCCCAAAAAATAATCTATATTGTTGTCTTCCATCGTTTTCGCAACGGCGCACATAATACAGTCGCAATCGTGTTCAAGTGCTTCTGTCAAAGGTATCGAATAAATTCTTTCTTTCATTTTTCTCTTCCTCTTTCAACGTAAAAGTATCATTGATTTATTCTACCATACAAAATACCCGTTTGCAACAAGTCAGCTTATCTTTTTTCGTATATTTTCGATAATCTTCTTTTCAAGCCTCGACACTTGCACCTGCCCTATATTCAATATTTTTGCCGTCTGCATTTGCGTAAGTTCTTTAAAATATCTCAACACGATAAGTCTTCTCTCTCTTTCTTCCAGCGAATTTATTGCGTCTCTGAGCGCAATTTTCGTTACAATATCATCCTCCGTTTCCCTCGATGCTATCGTGTCTCCCAGCTTCATCGTTCCCGAATCGTTCTCATAGAGTTCTTTTTCGATTGACTCGGGCGGGGTAGTCGCCTCCAATGCAAACACCGCTTCTTCGTAGTCGATACCTATTCTTTCGGCTATTTTTTCGATTTCGCAGTCTCCCTCTTCACGGCGGATTCTTCTTATAACGGCTGCGGTTTCCCTTGCCGAACGAGTCACCTTGATAATAGAGTCATCCCTCAAAAATCTTTTAATCTCTCCCATTATCATCGGCACGGCATAGGTCGAAAATTCCACATCAAATTTTATATCAAATCTTTTTATCGCTTTCACAAGTCCCATTGCTCCTATTTGATACAAATCCTCATCTCCGACGCCTCTGCCCCTAAATCTCCTTACGGCACTTTTTATCAACCCGTTATTTCTCACCACCAACTCCTCTGCCGCTTTTTCGTCTCCGTTCTGTGCGTTTTTTATCAGTTGTTTCACTTCATCCGACATTCATGCTCTCCCCACCCTTTTTGTCATGGTAACGCTTGTTCCGCAGCCAACCTTTGACTCAATATGTACCGAGTCCATAAAGCTTTCCATCACGGTAAATCCCAGTCCGCTTCGTTCGTCTTGCGGTTTTGTGGTATACAGCGGCTCACGTGCACGATTCACATCTTCAATTCCTTTTCCCGTGTCTTTTATCGAAAACATCACCATATTGTCATAACAAAAAGCCTCCATGTACACAATGCCCTCTTTTCCGTCGTATCCGTGTACGATTGCATTTGTCACAGCTTCGCTCACCGCCACTTTAACATCCTCCGCTTCGTCTATCGTCGGATCGAGATTTACCAAAAATGCCGCTGCGGCAATTCTTGCAAACCCCACGTTGATTTCTTTCGCCTCAAATTCGATTTTTATGTGATTCGTCATGCCCATTCCCTGCCCTTCGTAGCTTCTTCTTCCGTATCGTAAACCTGTGCTATTTTTTCGAGACCCGAAAGCGAAATAATTCTCCCCACACATGCATCGGCTCCGAAAATCTTGATTTTTCCGCCCAATGCCGCAACTCTTTTATACCGTCCTATTATCATTCCTATTCCCGACGAATCCATAAAAGTCACGTTCGTAAAATCGAACACAAGATTTTTCACTTTCACCTCGTCATATTCAACGTCAATCCTGCCCCGCAGCCATTTCACACTCTCCGAGTCGATTTCGCCCGTTAATCTCACAACAAGATCCCTTTCGCATCTTTTGAATGTTATCTCCATTTTTACCACCTCTTAAAAACTATTCTCCGTTAGCCTTCGTTTTCCTTTACATTTATTTCCAATAATATTGACAACAAAAGAGCACGGACGAGTTTTCAAACCACAATCCGTGCTCTTTTTTCAATTATTTTACTTTTTCGAGTATCCGCTTTTTCAACATTGAGTGCTCTTCGTTTTTCACGTTTTTCGCCTCAAAAACGATTTTCCCCACGCTTCCCGCCAAAACATATATTCTGTCGGACAAAACAAGCGCCTCGTCTATATCATGCGTTATCAAAAGCGTTGCTGTTTTTTGTTCCCTTGCTTTTGTTTCAAACCATTGGCGAATATCGCTTCTTGTCATGGCGTCGAGTGCCGAAAACGGTTCATCCATCAGCATCACTTTTTTCCCGTACAAAAAAGTCCTTGCCAATGCCACACGCTGTCTCATTCCTCCCGACAACTCCGACGGATACATATTCGCATATTCCGAAAGCGAAAATTCTTCAAGCTGTGCCTTAGCGTTCAAAAAAGCTTCTTTTTTACTTTTTCCCATCAAAATCTGCGGTATCATGACATTTTTTACAACCGTTTTAAACGGCAGGAGCAAGTCATCCTGTTGCATATATCCTATAAGTCCGCTTTTCCCCGTGACGCACTCTCCCTCAAGGAACACATCACCGTCATCGGGTTTTTCAAGTCCCGCCAAAATATTAAAAAGCGTGCTTTTTCCGACCCCGCTCACACCCAAAAGCGATACGATTTCGCCCACGTTCACCTCGAGAGAAACATTTTCTATAACTTTTTCTCCGCCGTAACTTTTCGTTATGTTTTCGGCTGTCAACATATTCATCATACCATCTCCGTTTTTCAATCCACAAAGTTGTCCGCAAATCCGATGTTTGTCAAATCTTTTTCAATCAGCTTGTTTTCGTAAAGCCAAGCGTAAAACCTGTTCCATCTGTCACGGTCGATTTTTCCCCACTCTCCAGATTCATCCAAAAAATATTCCGCCATGAATTTCGCGCTTTCAAAAACAAGCGTCTCGTCAAGTCCGTCAGTCGAGTCCAAAAGAATTCTCGCCGCTTCCTCGGGATTTTTTGCGGCATATTCATAGCCTTTTTTTGTCGCTTCGATAAACTTTCGAGCCTCTTTTTCGTGTTCTGCCAAATATTCGTTACTCGAAATAATCACCGGTGTATAATAGTCGAACACATCGTCCACGCTCTTAAAATCGAAATAATTATAATCATAGTTTTCACACTTTGCTTTCACAACGTCCCAGTACTCATATACCCATACGGTATCTATCATATCCGTATCAAGTGCGCTCATCACATCACTAACCGTCGAATTGATCATATCGAGCTTTTCAAAATCTCCGCCCTCTTTTTCCATTGCGTACTTTATCATTATCTGTTCTATCGGGCTTCCCCACGTGGCATATGTTTTGCCCTCCATCTTTTTAAAGCAGTCGATTTTCTTGTCGCCTCTCGAAATAATTCCCGAGAGATTATGCGTGCATATCGCCGCCACGGCGGATACGTCTATATTTTCATCGCTTGCAAGCGCAATGGCGAGCGAATCCTGAAAGCTTATTCCGAACTGTGCCTTTTTCGATGCTACAAGCATCGTTGCACCATCCTCGGGCGGCTGAACAATTTTCACATCAAGTCCCGCTTCGTCATAAAATCCCAACTTTGATGCAACATACAGCCCTATGTGGTTTGTATTCGGTGTCCAGTCCAATACAACCGTAATTTCATTTTCGTTCGTATTTTTACATCCTGTCGGAATACAAAGCATACACAATACCAAAATCAAACATAATAACTTTTTCATATCACACTATTTCCTTTCCTTTTCTTTCCAAGGCAATATTTTCTTTTCCGCAAACTTTATTGTTTTCATCAACACAAGACTCAATACGCTGATTACAATAATAGCCGCAAACATTTTGTCAAAGCGATACGATTTTCTCACTCTTGTCATGTACACGCCCAATCCGCCGTCTCCGCCGAGCCATTCGGCGACAACCGCCCCTACAACACCGTAAGATGCCGCAATTTGCAATCCCGAAAAAAAGCTTTCCGCCGCATAAGGCAGTTTTACGTCAAGCATTATTCTCCGATACGGAGCATTCATCGAGCGATACAGCTTCAGTATGTTCTCGTCCGCATTTTCAAATCCACCCAAAAGCGAAACAACAATCGGAAAAAAGCACGTCAAAAAGACCAACACCACTTTCGGCGTCATACCAAACCCAAACCACAACACAAGCACGGGTGCGATAGCCACGGTCGGTATTGTTTGGGTTATCACACATATGGGATAAAACATATCGTAAAATATTTTTATCCTATCCATCAAAATTGCGACAACAAGCGCAAAAACAAGCGCAAACACCATGCCCAATGCCGCTTCTGTGAGAGTTATTTTCAAATTATCCCAAATAACAGCCTTTTCGCTCCACAAAGCCGCCGCTATCTTGGTCGGAGTCGGCAACATATATTCCGGCACCAATTTCGTTTCACCGATAATTTGCCACAGCAAAATTATCAATGCCGCAAACACTTTGTCCCAAATCTTAATCTTTTTCATGTTTTTTCCTCTTTTTCTCATTTGCGGTATTTATCGGTTTTATCTCCTATCGACAGCACACCTTTCGGATTGTACGATATTTTCACATACGACGAAACGCCTTCCGCACCCTCTTGTATGCATATTTTTTGGCATTCTTTCACAATTTGCATGAGCGAATCGTAATCTCCCTCTATCGTTGTTTCGAAAGGTCCCACAACATACTTAAATCCCGTTGATGCGATATATTCTATCACTTTATCCACGATTCGTATAAGTTCGCCCGTTTCTCCGACCTTCGGCAACACCTGTATTGCCACACTTGCTTCTACCATTTTTTCAAACTCCTTTCTTTAAAACAAAAAAACGCAAGCGTCCGCTTGCGTCAAAGTACACCCTTATTATTTTCCATAGGAGATTTTCGGAATGCTATAGTCATCCCGAAAATTTGTGTACATTTGCCTACGCAGACATTACTCTGATCAGGTCACAAGGGTTGGCATTGCCTCTCAGCTTCGACATAGTCTCAGCACCCCTAATGCACTTTTTATTATATACTCTTTTCCTTTTTTGTCAATATTTTTTTACTTCCAAAGTTTTTTGTCAAGGCTTCTGTATCCGATAGCTTCCGCAATATCCATCGAGTCGATGTTTTCTCTTGCGTCCAAATCGGCAATCGTTCGTGCCACTTTGAGTATCCTCGTATACGCTCTCGCACTCATGTTCATGCTTTTGAAAGCTTCCGCCAAAAGAGCTTTTTCGCCCTCTCCCAAAACACAGTACTTTTCAACAAGTCCACCCGAAAGATCCGCATTGCAGCACACGCTTTCCGTTTTATATCGCTCTTCCTGAATTTTTCTCGCTTTTACAATTCTTTCTCTCATAGCCGCACTGCTTTCGCCGTCGGGCTTTTGCAAGTCGTCGTATTTTACGCTTTTTGCCTCCAGCTGAATATCTATTCTGTCGAGCATAGGCCCCGATACTTTGCCCAGATATCTCATAACATCACTTTCGCTGCATCTGCATTTGCGGCTTTCGTCGCCGTAATATCCGCATCTGCACGGGTTCATTGCACAAACAAGCATAACATTCGACGGATATGTATACGTTCCCGAAGCTCTCGATACCGTAACCGTGCCGTCTTCGATAGGTTGACGCATGGCTTCGATAACGTCTTTTTTATATTCCGGAAGCTCATCCAAAAAAAGTACTCCTCGGTGTGCCAGCGAAATTTCGCCCGGTTTTGCCTTGCTTCCTCCGCCTACGATGCTCACGCCCGACGCCGAGTGGTGCGGCGAACGAAAAGGTCTTCTCGTCACGGCTTTTCCGTTTTTCAAACATCCTGCCACCGAATGAATTTTCGTAACCTCCAACACCTCGTCAAAGGTCATCGGCGGCATAATCGTCGGTATTCTTTTTGCAATCATGCTCTTTCCCGACCCGGGAGAGCCTATCATCAGCACATTATGACCTCCCGCAACGGCAATTTCAATTCCCCGTCGCAGTCTCTCCTGCCCTTTCACTTCCGAAAAATCAAACTCGTACAAATACTCTTCTTCTCCGCATTTTTTCAACGGAGTTTTCTCCAAAAGCCGTTCTCCCGAAATATGGCGATAAACCTCTGCTAAACTTTTTGCGCCGTACACTTCGACTCCGTCAACCAATGCCGCTTCGTCACGGTTTTCAAAAGGAACGATAAACTTTTTCATCCCCTCGTCTCTTGCTCCTATAACCGACGGCAAAATACCGCTCACGCCTCTTATCTCGCCCGACAATCCCAGCTCTCCCAAAAATACGTAATCTTCAAAATTTCCTTTCAGCTGCCCCGTTCCCGCAAGAGATGCTACGGCTATCGGCAAATCGAACTGTGTTCCCTCTTTTTTCAAATCGGCAGGTGCAAGGTTAATAACGGCTTTTTTTGCCGGAAATTCAAACTCGCTGTTTCGTATTGCGGCCTTTACTCTTTCTTTTGCTTCTTTAACGGCGGCGTCGGGCAATCCCACAATATCAAATGCGGGAAGCCCTCCCGAAAAATCGGCTTCGGTAATTACAATTTTGCCCTCTATTCCCAAAAGAGTTGCCGTTTTAACCTTTACAACCATACTTTTCCCTCAATTCTATGCGAATTTTTTTATCTCTTTAATATTTAATCCAAACCGCCATTTCTCTGTTATCGTCACGGTTGCCCCAGAATGCGTAAGGAATGGCTTTTATTTCAATGTCTTCATATGTTGCCGTAAACGCTCTGTACAAATCTTCGTTGTTCCATGCTTTCTTCTTTCGTGCCTTTGCATAAATCGAATATGCACCGGGGAAAAGTTCTTCGTCCTTTTCCACCTTGAACATCGCATCGTCCGCTATTTTAATCGAGCTTATGCAATCTCCGTTATCTTTTGATTCCAAGCAGTACACAACAGGTCCTCTTGTTATCGCAACTTTACCCGCATCGGCACGAACCTTGGGATTTGCTTCGACCAATTTAACTTCAAGCGGCATCTTCACGCACAGCTCGTCGCCGTCATTCCATTGTCTGTTTATATATGCATAGCCTTTTTTCGTTTCGTAATCGACCTTTTCGCCGTTTAAAGTCAATTCAAAATTATCTGCCCACGAAGGTATTCTCACGGCAAACGTATAATTTCCGCCGCTCAATGCAAACTTCGCATTTCCCTCCCACGGCATATCCGATACCTGCTTAATTTCAACCGTATTTTCGCCCACATTAACCTTAGCTTCGCTTCCGATGTAAAGGTGCGTATAAACTGTTTTTTCATCCGACGAATAAATATAATTACCCAAGCTTGTTATCATTCTCGCCAAATTGGGAGGACAGCACGCACAACCGAACCAGCCCGGTCTTTTAACCTTGTTATGTCTGAAAGCGGGCACACGGCGGTTCTGTTCGTCCCAAACCTCCAACGGATTGGTATAGAAAAAGTGCTTTCCGTCAAGTGCCATACCGCTTATGGAACCGTTATACAAAATTCTTTCAAGCACATCCGAATACTTGGAATCCACATCGCACATGAGCATTTTTTGTGCGAAAAACGCAAACGAAATTGCCGCACACGTTTCCGTATAACTCAAATCGTTGGGAAGCTGATAGTCAAAGCTGAACGCCTCACCGTGAACCTGTGCACCGAAACCGCCCGTCACATACATCTGCTTTTTCGTTGCATTGTCCCAAAGAGTCTCGCACGCCTCAAAAAGCGATTTATCGTCCGTTTCGGCAGCCAAATGTGCGGCACCGGTATACAAATATCCCGCTCTTACCGAGTGACCGACAGCTTCTTTCTGTTCACGTATGGGCTTGTGCGCCTGACAATACCATGTGTCGGCATTTTCGTCTCTTCCGCCCCACATGTTTATGTGATTTCTCGCCTCCAATTCCTGCTGGAAAAAATTCGGTTCGCAACCTCTTTCGTTTACGAGATATTCGCAAAAATCGAGATATTTTTTCTCTCCCGTTGCCTTATACACTCGCACAAGCGCCAATTCGATTTCGGGATGACCCGAATAAGCATGAAGCTTGCCCTCTTCCTTACCCACTTTTTCGGCTATAAGGTCAAGGAATTTACAAATAATATCCAAAAGCTTTCTTTTTCCCGTAGCTTCGTAATATGCTACGGCCGCTTCAGCCATATGACCCGCAACATACATTTCGTGGCAATCCAAAAAATTCGTAAATTCTTTTCCTTTTTCTTTCAAAAGATAATATGTATCGAGATAACCGTCTTCACGCTGGGCTCTTCCGATAAGGTCAATAACGTCGTCTGCTGTTTTTTCGAGTTCATCGTTCTTTTCGATTGTCAACGAATAACTCACCGCTTCAATCCACTTCGCAACGTCGCTGTCCTGAAAAACAAATCCCTTAAATTCGCCCTCTTCTTCACCTGCGGCAATCTTAAAATTCTTTATGGCATGACTCGGCTCCGTATCGGGCACACGGTCGTTCAATGCCTCCCATTGATAAGGAATAATCACGTTTTTCGCGATATCCTCGTATTTACTCCAAAATGCATCTTTCACCTTCACGTTTTTCAAAGGTGCAAATTCCGTTTTCTTAACGCTCATTTTTCTTTTCTCCTTTTAATTAATAACATTCGGCTTCCAAAAGTCCCACTCCCGCCGCATCGCCTTTATCAAGCACAATGCGAATCGCGCGTGTTTCGACTTTTTCAAAACTTGTAACATTCATTTTTCTCAGTTCGCATTGTCCTCCCGACGCTTTTTTCACGCTTTGCCATTTACCGTTTTCGTCAAGATAATAAATGCTGTATTTTTTTGCGGCTCTCGTGCCGCCTCCGTCATCGAAAAACACCAATCCGACTGCGTTGATTTCCTGTTTTTCTTCCCACGAATACTCAATTCCCTCTTCACGGCTGTCACGTGTCCACGTTCCGAAACGAAGCATCTGTTCGCTCGACGGATTGCTCGTCTCCAACGTATACACACCGTCGTTGAGTGCGTCAACACTTTCCCATGCGGCACAGTAGTCCGCTTTTGCCTTTGCGAAAAGCGCCTTGTTTGTTGTCGTATCTACAATTCGTTTTTCGGCTTTTATCACAAAATCGTCCGCAACCGTGCAAACATATCCGTCGGTATCCTCTTTCCACTCGACCTTTACACGTCTTTTAAAACCGTCCGAATAAAGTACCGATACATACTCGGGAAGAGGCGAAAAACCGTCGTAAACAATTTCTTCGCATTCGACAGGCTCCGCTATATCCTTATTATCGCTCTTAATATTCAATTCGTCAAGACCGAAAACAAACTCTCCGAAACTTCCTTTCAAAGCACCCGTTGTCTCGTCGCTGCCTCGTCCTATGTAATTTCGTTGTACTTCGCTCAAATCTTTCAGTTTCATATCGGTCTCATACGACAGGATTTTTTCGTTGTTTACAAAAAGATTTATTTCGCTTCCCTTTTGGTGCAATATAATCGTTCCGTCAAACTTTTCGGGCAAGCTCACATATGACGATATGAATTTTCCGTTAATATTTATTCCCAACACGTTGTCAATGTCGAAAACAACCGAAACGTTGTGCTTTTCCATATCCGAAAACTCAAACACTCTCACATTTGCATTTTGTATTTCGTCTGTCTTCAGGTTGATTTTTGCGTAAAAGTTTTCAACCCCGTTCGTAAACGTATTCGACAATCTTACGTAATCGCTCACGCTTTCGTTTTTCACATAGCCGTCTTCAACCGTCACATTTCCGACCATCGTTACGTCTTCGTCAAACTTGTCAAACGAAATTTCAACGTTTTTCTCAAGCTTTCTTCTTTCTTTTGTCACAATTTCTCCCTTTTCGGGCACAAAAGGCTCGATAGACTTTGCGTGAGGAGCTTTTTTGATTACAACCTTTCCGTCGCAATCGCCCTCATATGCGAAATATCCGTCTTCTCCGAGACTTGTCGCCTTGATTTTACCGTTCGAATACAAAGCGTACATTTCGCCCTTTTCCAGTCCGTCAACTTGGATTTTCGTAAACTTGCCGTCGTCTTTCACGTCAAGCTCTATAAAGCTCTTATCTTTTGCGACAAATGCTTTTTCATACGTCGCTCCGAGCATCGAAATGCTCAATCTTTCATTTATAAAATTAAGTCGCATGAAAAGTCCGTCATGCGGAACAACCCTGTAACCGTCTTTTTCCTCTTCAACTTCGCATCCGTATCCGAAAAGTCCGAACACAGGGTCTGTCGTCACATCCGACGAAATAATCTCCAACGCTCCGAAAAGTCCCAAATCAGCCTCTCCCGCCATCTGTCGCCATCCGTTGTGCAGTTTTCCGCCGCCTGTACCCTGACCGCCGTTGTGTCCCAATTCAGCCTGATATGTCCAGCTCACCGTACCTATGTTTTCTTCATCCGAATCAATTTGTCCCGAGTTAATACACGTAAAATTCGCCAGTTTTCCGCCGTAGTTTACTCTTTCGGCAATCGCTCTTTCGTCGTCCGACAACTCGTCATCCCGATATCTCAGATAATCGTCCATGCAATATCCCGCAAGAGCCGCCGTATACTGAAAATTCCACCAGTTTTCGCCGCAAATCGTCACAGGGTTTGCGTAATGATACCAAACGGGCTGCAATCCTCTGCACGCACGTGTTTTGAGGTCGATTTTATACATCATTGTCTTGTTCTCGTTCATTTTCGCCAATGTATAAACCGCTTCTTCGCCCGTGTTGTCATAGGAGTATTCGCTTCCGTAAGGATATTTAGTATTCTTGAAATTGTCGTATTTTATACTCATTATTCGCTCAACTTCGTTTGCTTCTTCGACAAGATTTTCAAAACGAAGCGAGTCTATTATATCAGG
>CAZRYW010000010.1:0-23763 GCA_964604405.1 uncultured Oscillospiraceae bacterium | reverse complement strand
GGCGGATTCGGTGCGGAAACTGCGGTGCTGTTGGGTGCAATGTGTTTGACACTTGCGGTTGTGTATACGCTTTTGACGCTTTTTCCGTTGGGAGATTCGTATATTTTTATGATAACGGCGATGCTGTCGGTCATCGGAGTTATTATGCTGTTGAGGCTTCAGACGGGGCACGGTCAAAAGCAGGTTATATGGTTTTCGGTCGGCGCGGCACTTTTTTTGGTTGTAAGCGTTGTGTACAGACAGGTGAAGTTTTGGAACAAGCTTAACAAGCTTTACGTAATATGTGCCGTGGCACTTTTTTTGGTGACTCTTTTGGTGGGGCACACGAGTAACGGCGCAAAAAGCTGGATTATCCTGGGAAATGTGTCTTTCCAGCCGAGTGAGGTTATAAAAGTGCTTTTTGTGTTGACGCTTGCGGGAATATATACGAACGAGTATAAAAAACCGAAACGTGCCGATGCGAAGCTGAAGACGTTTTTGAATACGAATACGGGACGAAATGTGCTCGCAACGTGTGTGGCATATATGTTTTTGGGATTTTTGATTTTGCAGCGTGACTGGGGCACGGCGGTTGTGTTTTTCGCAATATATATAACGTTTGTTGTCGTGTACGGAAATGACATGCGATTTACACTATTCAACTGCACTGCCGCTTTGTGTGCGGGATTTGTCGGAGTGAAGTTCATGAGGCATATTCAGATAAGAGTCCAAAACTGGATTAATCCGTTTGATGATGTGGCAAACAGAGGATATCAGATTGCACAGTCGCTTTTCGCAATAGGCGAGGGCGGATTTTCGGGCAGCGGTATAGGTGCGGGAAGTCCTTATTATATTCCCGAGGTTCAAAATGATTTTATTTTTTCGGCAATATGCGAAGAAATGGGCATTTTGGGCGGAATGGCGGTAATAATGCTTTACTTTGTTTTGGTATACCGTGCTTTTAAAATCGCACTTTCGACTACCAACGAGTTTAATAAAGCGGTTGCAATGGGAATAGGAACTATGATAGGCGTGCAAACGTTTATAATAATAGGCGGAGTTATAAAATTGATACCTTTGACGGGAATAACACTTCCTTTTGTCAGTTACGGAGGTTCGTCGATGGTGGCGACGTTTGTTTCTCTCGGAATTTTGCAGGGAATAAGTGCCAGGGGGAGGGAAATAGAAGATGAAATATAATCAAAAAATCATTTCGGTTATGGTTGTTATTTGTACTTTGTTTCTTTCGTTGGCAGTATATTTGACGTATTTTACGCTTTTTAAGGCGGAAGATGTGGTGCAAAATCAATACAACAAAAGAATAAGAGAACGTGAAGAAAGTATTTTGAGGGGAACGATTTACGACCGCTCGGGCGAGGTTTTGGCATACAGCAAAATGGAGAAAAACTCGCAAACGAGAGTGTATCCTTTCCGTGAAAGATATGCGCATGTTATAGGCTACAATTCGGTGACGTACAACAGGACGGGGATTGAACAGAGCTTTAACAAATATCTTGTGGAGACTAACCCTGTTGATGAGTTGACGAATTTGTTCGCCAAACAAAAACGGATTCCCGAGGGTGCGGATTTGTATTTGACAATAGATAATCGGATGACGGAACTTGCCGAAAAGCTGATGGCGGGGCAAAACGGTGCCGTTGTCGCCGTTGTACCGAAAACGGGCGAAGTATTGTGCTTGTACTCCAATCCGACGTATGACCCGAACGAAACCGAATTGAGAGAAGAGTTTTCGAATTTGACCAAGCGTGACGACGCACCGTTTGTTGCCAGATGTACGCAAGGCTTGTACGCTCCGGGCTCAACGTTTAAAATTGTGACTGCGGCAGCGGCTTTGGAGAGCGGAAAAGCAACCGATATCGAAGATGACGGAAGTGTTACGATAGACGGATACGAAATCAAAAACTCGGGTGCCAAGAAGCTCGGGATTATAGATACAAAAACGGGATTTGCAAAGTCGAGCAATGTGATGTTTGCATCGTATGCGGTTGAGGTCGGCGAGGATAAGCTTAAAGAAACGGCAGCCAAGTTCGGAATAGGCGAAAAAATACCTTTTGATATTGCAACAAACAAGTCGATTTTTTCTTATGAGGACGGCATGAGCGATACGGACCTTGCGGCATGCGGCATCGGACAGGGAAAACTGTTGGTGACTCCGATGCACATGGCACTTGTGGCGGCGGGGATTGCAAACGACGGCGTGATAATGAAACCGTATTTGGTGCAAAAGGCCGCATATGACGGAGAGCGATGTGTGTATACGGCGCAGAGCAAGGTGTGGAAAAACGCTGTAAGTAAATCGGTCGCAAACACGATAGGCGAATACATGGCGGAATGTGTAACAACGGGTACGGGAAGTAAAGCGCAATTGGATTTTGTAAAGGTTGCGGGAAAAACGGGTACTGCGGAAAACGAAAAAGAGGGCAAGGAACATGCGTGGTTCGTGTGTTATGCTCCGTATGATGAACCCGAAATCGCAATATGCGTTATGCAGGAATATACCGGAAAAACCGGCAGCAGTTGCGCACCGATTGCACGAGAACTGATAAAATACTATTTGAAAAAATGATTGAAACAGGAGAGGACGGATAAAGTTGAAGAAGTGGTTGAGTTTGACGTTGGCGATATGCATGAGTGTGATGTGTATCCCTTTTGCGACGGCGGCGTCGGCAAGCGGAGAGTGTTGCCTTGACGGAAAATGGAATTTTAAGTATTATTCCGATGTGAATATGCTTCCTGATGATGTGACGGCGATTGATTTTGACGAGAAAATCGTTGTGCCCTCGATGATGGAATTGCAAGGGTACGGAACCCCGTCATATTATTATGAAGAAATGAGCGGTTGGGGGATGCAGGAGGACGACGGAGTAAGAAGTGCGGGAATTTACGAGACGACGTTTGATGTGAAGAAATCTGACGCGGGAGATGCCGTGCTGGATTTTGAATCGTTTTCGGACGAATTGGAGGTTTTTATTGACGGTGAAAAGGTTGCACAAAGCAAAAACGGAGCTATAGGCGACGATTTTAACGTGTCTCTTTCGGCGGGAAAACATACTATGGTATGCGTTGTGAAAAGAGATAAAAGCGGGATAAACAAAAAAGATGATTTTGCACTTTCGGGTTTGACGGGCAGCGTAAATGTGTTGTACTCTGATAGAGCGGAAAAAAACGGCAATCCGAAGAAAGTCGAAATAGAAAACGGAAAACTCTTTATTGACGGAAAAGAAACTGTTTTAAAGGGAATTAAATATACTCCGACACATCCCGAAACAGGCAACAGCATGACATACGAGCAGATTGAAAAAGATTTGAAGTTGATAAAAGAATACGGCTTTAATACTGTTTGGACAAGCTGTGCACCAAATTGTTTTTATGATTTGGCGGAGAAGTACGGATTGTACGTCGTTGATGAAGCAAACGTGAATTCGGAGTATGCGGAACGAGACTGGGAAACAGCCGAAAACCGAATAACGCAAATGATAAAAAAGCATGGAAAATTTGATGCGATAATTATTTGGTCGATAGGCTCGGGAGATGCATCGAGAGCGACACGGTCAACACAAGCTGTTAAAAAGCTTGATAGCCGTCCTATAGCACAGGAAGTGAATTTTGCACAGGATTTTGAAGTTTTCGGAAATACGGGCGGAATTAATGATTGGTTGAATACGCTCGGCGAGGGAAACGTAGGCGGATTTGTGGATGAGTTTGCGGATAAAGAGTTGTACTATACAAAAAAAGTATACAATTTTACCGTGACCGACAGCGTTAATAAAGAAAAAGTTACACTTGACGGGGAAATTGTAAATCGCAATAATTTGCCAATGCTCGGACAAGGCAGCTACGAGAGAAGTGTGACAACAAAAGACGAGTTCACGATACTTTCGTCAATATCGAATGCGGATAAGGACAGGGTGATATTCGAAACGGAAGACGGTAGAATCGTTTTGGAAACAAAAGATTACAGAATACGTCTTACGGTTGACGGCAAAAGTATTGATGCGGACGGCGGCGAGGGCAAGGTTGCGGCGGTGTATGCGGACGGAGAAATGCAGCTTTTCACATCGAGAAGTTTTAAAAGCAATATGGAATGTGAGGCAAAATTGGACGGACGATACGCTGTGGGCAAAGGTAGCGGAAAAGTGCTTATCGAATATGTGAAAATATATGATAAAATGCTTTCGATAGACGAATTGATTGATATGACCGCAGAAGAAAACTGTGTTTCGTCCGTGAGGTTTGATGATATAAAAATAAACAAGGATAACTCATATGAATTTTTGGCATACGGCGGTGATTTCGGAGAAAATCCCAACAGCTACTACAAATGCCTGACGGGTATTTTTACATCAACACGTGAGCCTCATCCCGAAGCGACGGCATTTAAAAATCTTTTGTCGGGAAAATCCGCAGAAAAACGGATTGCGGAAAAAGCAAGTTCCGAAGTCGGAAAAGCTATGCCGATTCTATCGGAAGACAGGATAGTTTTTAAGGCGGAAAACACCGAAATAACAGTTGATTTTGACGGCAATATAACAAGTATAAAGAAAAACGGTGAAGAGCTTTTGTCGGAGGCGATGGTTCCGACTGTTATGCGTGATGCTACTCTTTCGGAATACGAATCGGGTGTTGAAAGCGGAGAAAGTTGGATAAGAGGAAATACGAGCATTGCGGACAATGCGCTGTGCGTTGAGCTTTTGAGCACGGCTACGGACGGGAAAATATGTATTGTATATACCATGTACGAAAACGGAGTGATGACGGTATCAATGCAGACCGTATTTGCCGACGGCGCAACGAAACCCACATTTGTAGGCTTTAAAGGTGCGGGAAAATTTGATACGGTAAAATGGAGAGGCAACGAGGAGAGCAGTTATCCCGACAGGCTTGCGGAAAGCGAAATCGGAACTTGGACAAAAGACATAAAAGACATGGGCGATAATTATGCATTTCCTCAGGAAAACGGTAACCGAAAGGCGACGGAGTTGACTCTTGCGGGAGAAAACGGCAAAACGATTGGTTTTAATACCGTGAACGAAAACAGATCGCTTTGGTTCAGAGTGCTTGACTATTCTTCGGATGCGATGTACGAAGCGGATCATGACGAGGATATATCACATGAAGATACGGCATATTTCAGAATAGGCGGTCATATTGCGGGATTGAGCGATATTGAGAAATATAAGCTCAATGAGAATGTGTACGGGTTTGACTTTGAAATTAACGTTGCGGGCGGTGCAGCTCCGAAAAAGGACGTGACTGCTCTCTATATTAACGGCGAGATTTATAATGCGTTTGCAACGGGCATAAAGCATTATGTTTACATGACAAACGAAACCGTTAATGTGACTGCGGACGGAAAGAGTGTTGCAGTCGATGACAAAAAAGCTGTTGTCGGTGATTATGCGATTTATTTTGCACCCGATACAAGCTATCTTTCGGATATGACTCCCTCTGAAAAAAGCGCGGAAGTTGCACTTGACAAGGATTTTAACGGTGCGAAAATCAATATGCGTGCCGACAGTTATTGGGAACCGAGCGTTAGCTACGATAAAGGAATTGCTCTGAAAAACGGAAGCGTAACGTATGATGTTTCGAAAGCGGATAATCATATTTTTAATGCGGTTATCGGTAAAAACGATTTCGATTGGAGAAACATGGGCAGAGGATGGGATCGAAACATGTTCGAAGCTGCGTGTGATGTGGAGATTTCTCTTGACGGGCAGGTTGTCGAAAAAATCGCAGATGTGAGTATGCGAAGCGGTTCGAGAATTGTTAACATTGATGTGTCGAATGCGAAAGAATTGACAATCAGCGTGAAAGGACACGGAAGAAGCGAACAGTATGAAGATGCAATAATCGCAAATGCGGCGCTTGTTCCGAAAGGACCGATTATCTTGAATTTCGAAAAGAAGGACGGAAAAGCGACTGTGACGGTGTTGAATACCGATAAAGAATGTGTTGACGTTATTCTTTCGGCAAGTGACAACAATACTGTTACATCGGTAAGCGGCAAAATAAAGAAAGGTTTGTACCGAACGATGGAAATTCCCGCCGAAGAAAATGCTGTTGTTAAGGCATACGTAATCGGAGAGGGAGTAGCGGAAATAAAATAAACGGTGTTCGGACTATGGAAAACCCCTGCTTTGCAGAGAATGCAGAGCAGGGGTTTTGCTATTAAGTAACGGTTATTTGAGTTTCTTTTGTGCATGACGATAAAGCAACATGAAGATAACGGTCGGAATATTTAAAATGACAAAGGTGAAAAATGTTTTGACAACATCGAAGTTGCCGAGTGAAAATTTGACCGATAAGACGATTGATGAAACGAAAGACAGCACGGGAATTATGAGCCCGAAACGTTTGTTTTCGTTTTGAGACAAAAGCGTTTGCAGAAAACAAAACGCTACAAAAACAATCAAAACAATAAGACTGCGTTGCATGGTATTACTCCTTTCAATAATCAATGATGATTAAATTTTTGTTGTAGGGTTCAAGGGTGCCGTTTTTCCAAACGTAATATATATATCGGCGAAAGTCGTCGGACAAAACGTTAACACCGTGTTTTTTTATATCCGTGAGGGTGTCGTCATCGTAGAGCGCAAAGTATGCGGTGTATCCGTCGGTGGGTATGCAATATGCAAACGAACGGGTATTGTTTGACGATGTGACGATGTTGCCGGGATTGAGTGTTGCGGTGACATATGCCAAAAGCGATTGGATGTTGAGAGCACCGTGGCCCGAATAGCGATCGGGCATTTCGGTTGCGGAAAAATAAAGTGCCTGCATGAGAGCACGTGAATCAAGTGACGGGTTGAGACTTTTCGCAAGTGCCGCAGCCGCCGTGACTTGGGGGGTTGCGTAGCTTGTTCCCGTGCCTTGATAATAAGAAGGCGAGATGTAGGTGGAAATGATGTTTTCGCCCGGTGCCATAATGTTGACGAGGTCGTTACGCTGGGAGTGGGTTGCACGATGTCCCGATGAATCGATACTTCCGACGCTGATGACGTTGTCGTAGGAGGCGGGATAGTACAATCTTGAGCCGCTTTGAGCACCGTCGTTTCCTGCCGCAGCCACAATGAGTGCACCGCTGTTGTAGGCATAATCAATGGCGGATTTGAAAACAGTACTGTTTGTTGTTCCGAAAGACAGGTTGATTATATCGACGTTATATGTATCCACGGCTTCGTATATGGCAGACAAAATATCGGAATTTTTTGCGTTTTGATAGCCGTTTGAGTCAAGATAGAAACATTTGAAAACGTAAATTTCGACGTTGGGAGCGATGCCCGCAATACCTAATTTGTTGTGTGAAGCCGCAATAATGCCCGAGACCATGGTGCCGTGACCTATGGTGTCGTTGCAAAGAGTGGTTCCCGAGTTGTCATGTGTATAGTCTCGGACAAGGTGGATGTTGGAACGATTAAAATCGGCGGCGGATTGATAAAATCCCGAGTCGATGACGGCGATTTTGACGCTGTCGCCGAAAACGTTTTTGTTCCATGCGAAAAGAGCGCTTATCACGGAGAGATTGGACTGCTCGGAATAATATGCATCATCGGTTGAGTAATCGAAAAGATACGAATAACTCATGGGCTCGTAATAATCGACAATGCCGCAATCTATCAAAGGACGGAGCGAATCGAAATCGTCCGCAACATAAACATTGTGGTCGGCATTGACGACTTCGAGTGATGAGTCGCACACCATGGGAAAATCACACCGTGTGGTGAAGATATATTCTTCGGCACAAGCCGAAATAGAAAAAAGCAATATAATAGGAAGAAAAGGGAGTAGTTTAATAAATTTTGATATCATAAAATCACCTAAAACAAAAAGTCGGGCAATCCCGACTTTTAAAAATCAATTAACCGTTTGTGAGAGCATCATTAAGCCAAAATTCGGCAATGTCGAGAGCCTCGAACAAACCGCCTCTCACGGCTTTTTTGTATACTTTTTCTTTTTCTTTGCCGCTGTTTGTCATAAGCTCGATTGTGACTTTGTCGGAGACTGCCAAATCATCGACCTGTTTTGTGGAATTAATCGTGAATAAAATAATGTAACGGTCAGTAAGGTTGCCGTAATATATCTTGTTGCCCGAACGCATAAGCGGTTTATCCTTATATGTGAGGCGTTCTTTAGCTTTTAAAGTTTTAGCCATAGCTATATCCTCCTTAAAACATTTATGTGACTATTATAACATAATAAACAAAGATAGTAAAGCTTTTTTTGGGTTTTACATGGAATTTACACAAAAAATAAAATTTTACAAAAAAGTGTTGACAAAAGGGGGGACGGGGATTATAATTACTTAGGAAACAGAAATTAAAAACAATGAAGGGAGTTAATAACTATGAAGAAGGTTATCGCACTTGCATGTGCAGCAGTTCTTGCTATTGCTTCTCTCGCAGCTTGCGGTTGTGACAATGCTGAAACAGATACAACAGAAGCTACAGATGCTACTGAAGTTGCTACAGAAGAAGCTACTGAAGAAGTTACAGAAGTTGCTACAGAAGTTGCTACAGATGCTGAATAAGTTGTTGACGCAAATTATTTACATAATAACAAGAGACGTTCGTTGCCGATGAGTAACGAACGTTTTTTGTGTGTTCAAAACGTTAAAACTCGGTGAATTTTTTTGCTTGGAAGAGACGGAACGAATCGGAGATATATACCGAAATCGGTTTTTTCTTACATAAATGTTGACAAAGTGAAAAATATGGAGTATTATATATAGAAAAACAAATGTGTTTGGGAGGTGGACAGTTTTGATAGAGAACCGTGAGGTAATTTTGGTTGATGCGCATGTGTTGCCCGATGTTTTTTTGAAAGTGCTTACGTCAAAAAGACTGATCGAATCAGGCGAGGTTAAGACGGTTAACGAAGGCTGCGAAAAAACGGGAATAAGCCGAAGCGCATATTATAAATATAAAGACCATGTATTCGATATCAATCAAATGCAGGGAGTCTTGACTATTATGGCGGTTGTTGTGGATTTGAAAGGCATTTTGTCGGAAATGCTGAAAATTGTTTCTTCCGTTAACTGTTCGGTTTTAACCATTAATCAAAGTGTGCCGACAGACGGAATCGCAAACATCCACATAACGCTCAAAACAGATTTGATGAAAACAAGTGTTGATAAGCTTATTACGGAGCTTACAAAAGTAGCCGGCGTCAGAAGTGTAAAAATTCTGGCAAAGCAATAACACTTATTGTAAGGAGGAACACCAATGACAAAAATGGCTATAATGGGTTACGGAGTTGTGGGAAGCGGTATTTATGATATTGTTACCCAAAACGCCGAAACTATTGAAAAAAAAATCGGCGAAAAGCTTGAAATAAAATATATTTTGGATATACGTGATTTTGACGATCATCCCGAAAAGCATTTGTTTGTTAAAGATGCGGATATTATAGTGGCGGATGATGAAGTGAAAATCGTTGCGGAAACCATGGGCGGTGCAACGTTTGCATATGAGTTTACGAAAAAAATGCTCGAAGCCGGAAAGAGTGTTGTAACAAGCAACAAAGAGCTTGTTTCGAAAAAAGGCACGGAGCTTTTCGCTTTGGCGGAGAAAATGAACGTGAGCTATATGTTCGAAGCATCCGTAGGAGGCGGTATTCCGATTATACGTCCGTTGGTGAATTGTTTGGCGGCAAATCACGTTAAGAGCATTTACGGTATTATGAACGGAACGACAAACTATATTTTGACAAAAATGTTTAAAGAAAAGCAGTCGTTCGATGTGGCGCTTGCCGACGCTCAGAGACTCGGCTATGCGGAAAAAGACCCGACAGCCGATGTCGAAGGCTTTGATACGATGAGAAAAATTTCGATTTTGACGGCGCTTGCATCGGGAAGAGAGTTGAATGACGAAAAAATTCCCCGTGAGGGAATCACAAAGATTACGTCTGACGATGTGAGATGTGCGGAAAAAATTTCGTCAAGCGTGAAGCTTATCGGATACAGCCGTCTCGAGGACGGAAAGGTTACGGCTCGTGTTTGCCCGATGGTTGTGCCGAAAGAATGCCCGCTCTCATCGGTTGAGGACGTATTTAACGGAATCATTGTAACGGGAGATATGGTAGGCGACGTTATGATGTACGGAAGAGGCGCAGGCAAGGAGGCTACGGCGAGTGCCGTTGTCGGAGATATTATGGACGTTGTTCGTCATGATTTCAAATTTGATGCGAATTTCTCGTGGAAAGCGGAAAATGACGGCGACTTTGTTAACCCCGAGGAAGAGGTTAATAAGTTCCTTGTCAGATGCGAAAATTCGAAAGAAGACGCACGAAAAATTTTCGGAGACGTTGAGTTTATCGAAGATGAGGATTGTGCTTTCGTTACAAAAGCAATGACGGAAAAGGAATGCGAAGAAAAGTGTGCAAAATGCACAACTGTATCAAAAATAAGAATATTTGAGTAAAGGAATGAATAAATATGGCTCTTATAGTTCAAAAGTTCGGCGGCTCATCCGTAGCAAATGCCGAGAGAGTTTTTAATGTGGCATCGAGAGTTATCGAAACATACGATAACGGCAACGATGTTGTTGTGGTGGTGTCGGCACAGGGAGATACCACGGATGATTTGATTGCAAAAGCCAAAGAAATAAACGACCGTGCGTCGAGAAGAGAAATGGACTCGCTTCTTTCGGCGGGAGAACAGATTTCGATGAGTCTTCTCGCTATGGCTATTCAGAAGCTCGGAAGACCTGCCGTTTCGCTTACGGGTTGGCAGGCGGGAATGATTACGGACTCCAATCATTCCAAGGCTCGCATCCGCAGAGTGACGGGTGAGAGAATTCGCCGTGAACTTGACAACAGAAACATAGTTATCGTTGCGGGTTTCCAGGGGATTAACAAGTTTGATGATATAACAACATTGGGCAGAGGCGGAAGCGACACAAGCGCAGTTGCGATTGCGGCGGCGCTCGGTGCGGATCTTTGCCAGATTTATACCGATGTTACGGGCGTATTTACGTCGGATCCGAGAATCGTGAAAGACGCGAAAAAGCTTGAAACGATAAGTTATGATGAAATGCTCGAACTGGCAAGCTTGGGTGCAAACGTGCTTCACAACAGAAGCGTTGAGCTTGCAAAGAAATTTAACGTAAATCTTGAAGTATTGTCGAGCCTTGTTAAGGAACCCGGCACAATTGTTAAGGAGGAAACTAATATGGAAAAAATGTTGGTACGTGGCGTTGCACGTGATAATGATGTGGCAAGAATTTCGCTTTGCAATATAGAAGATGCTCCTGGAAAAGCTTTCCAGGTGTTCAGCCTTTTGGCAAAGAACAAGATAAGCGTTGATATTATTTTGCAGTCAATCGGACGCGATAACAAAAAGGACATCAGCTTTACGGTTGATTTGGATGCACTTGACGGCGCACTCAAAGTGTTGGAAGAAAACAACGGCGTTATCGGTGCGGAAAAAATCGTTCACTACGACAATGTTTCCAAGGTTTCCATTGTGGGTGCGGGAATGGTATCGAACCCCGGCGTTGCGGCTACTATGTTTGAAGCTCTTTACAATGCGGGAATCAATATTCAGATGATTTCCACATCCGAAATTAAGATAAGCGTTCTTATCGAACAGGAATATGCGGAAAAGGCTGTTAAGGCTATTCACGACAAGTTTCACCTCGGTGAATAACACTCTGAGGGGAGGAGAGTTATGAATTACTCCGTAATGACCGAAAGAGAAGTTGAAATCGAACTTTCCACGAGTGCGAGTGAAGGACTTGAGTCCTTCACCGCACATGATCGTTTGATTGACAACGGACGTAATTTGCCCGAAAAAAGTTATGCAAAGAGCAGTACGCAGGTTGTGCTGACTCAGATTACAAATTTATATACGATAGCGTTTTTCGCTATGGGAATTATCACCGCCATGTGCGATTTTACAAACGGCATATGGGCGTGGGTAATATTTTTTGCCGTTGCCGTGATTAATATGGTAAGCGGCTTTTTGCGTGATAATCGGGAAAGAAAAATTGCGGTAAATTTTGACAGAAAAAGAAGCGAAGAATGTGCTGTGATACGTGACGGCAATGAAACAATGATTGACCCTACTCTTTTGGTAAAAGGCGACATAGTCGTTTTGAGAGAGGGCGATTTTGTGCCTGCCGATATACGTATTTTGAAATGCGAAAATCTGAAAGCGGACGAGTCTATATTTGTCGGAAGAAAAGTGCCCGTTGAAAAGCAGAGCGAGAGAACAAAAGACGATGTTGACGTTTTGTCGTCGCCGAATATGCTCTATTGCGGAACGGCGGTTTTAAACGGCGGAGCAATCGGAGCGGTTACGGCGGTCGGAAAAGATACCGCCATTGCCAAAATGAGAAGCGAAAAATCGGGAAAACTCAATATGCACGATAAGTTTGCAAAAAGCGCAAAAAGCGAAAAGCTGCTTTTGTTGGCGGCTTTGATTTGTGCGACGGTGGTTATGTGCTTTGTGGCGATTACGCAAAAAAGCACGGCACAGGGACTTTTGAAGGCGTGTACGGTTGCACTTTGTTTGATACCCGCACCCGTGTGTTTGGTGAGGATGATTGCGATAAGACTCTACAACCGAGAAATCGAAAAAATGTCGGTGTTGCTTCCGGATGAGGATTTTGCATATCAAATAGGTTTGACGGATTATCTTATCTTTGACAAGGGCGGCGTGATTACAAACGGCGAAATGGAGCTGGAAGACAGGGTCGTATCGGGAAGAGATAAGATAGAAATGGCTGTAATATGCAGCGACTGCGAATTTGTGAATTCGAATCTTACGGGCAGCGACATTGACAAAGCAACGGTACGTGCTCTCATGAACGACGGTGTTGACGCAAAACGTGTTATCGAAGAAAACGAAAGAATTCTTTTTATGCCTTTTGATGAGGCAAGAAAGCTGATGGCGGTTGTTGTGAAAAAAGGCGACGGCTACAGAATTATCGTAAAGGGTTCGGTTGATGTTATTCCGACGTTGTGCAGTCATATTGCCGACGGCGACGATGTGACGGAAATGAGCGGAGAGGCATTGCACCGACTTGAAAATATTTCGTCGTCGATGGCGGAAAAAGGACTTAAAATCCGTGCGGTAGCTTTCAGAGATTTGACGGATTTGCCCGAAAATATTGAAAATGAAATCAAAAATTTGATTTTTGCCGGAGCATTGGGATACAGAGAAGTAATGGTGAGAAAAACACGTGAAGCCGTAAAGAATTTGAGGAGCTTTTTCGTAAAGCCGATTATGGTTTCGGGCGATCATACCATTACCGCGGCGGCGTTGGCACGACAAGCCGGACTTATCAAAAAAGAGAGCGAATGTATAAGTTTCAGAGAGCTTGGAGATTGCACGGACGAAGAGCTGTGTAAAGCGGCGGAGGATTATACGGTATTTACGGGTGCGACCGTATCCGACAGAGAAAAGCTCGCAAGAGCGCTTGCGGCAAGTTCAAATGCGGCGGTTTCGGGTGAGCAGATGTGCGAACACAGCGTCGCAATCAATGCTCGATTTGCGATAGGCAACAACGATGAGTGCGATGTTAAAACCGAAAAATCCGATATTACGGAAGTTTCCGAAGTGATTTGTAAAGCGAGAGCTATGAGAGGCAATTTGGCATTTGCTTCGCTTTTGGCGATATCTGTCGGATTGTGCGAAGCTTTGTCTGTTATGTTTATGATATTGACGGGGACGGACAACGGAATAAAATCGCTCGATATGCTGATTGCAAACCTCTTTACGGCATTTGTTCCGTGCATGATTGTGTGTATGTTTGCGTCGGTGAAGTTTGACACGAGAAACAGAAAGCTTTTGGCATTGAAGTGTGCGCTTGAGGGATTTATCGGTGCGATTGCGTTTATATGCTCGGGCGGAAGTATCGTATTGTTTGCGGTATATTATGCTTTGGCGGGTGCTGTGAAAATCTGTGCATCGTATAAAAATTTTGAAAAGGGACGTTGCGGCATAAAGGGGATAGCGGCAGCACTTTTCGCTTTGGCGGTTATATTGGTGTGTCTTGCAATCGAAAATGCCCTTTCGCTGAACGAGTTGTGGTATGCAATAGGCGCAACACTCGTGAGTGCGATTTTGTCGAAAATTATTATTAAAGGACGTGAAGAAGATGTATGAAGATATTATTGAGGGCAGAAATGCCGTAACTGCGGCGCTCAAAAGCGGCAGGCAGATTGATAAGATATATATTAAAAAGGGTGAAAACAAAGGCAGTTTGTTGACGATTATCGCAAAAGCGAGAGATAAGAATATTCAAATTGTGGAGGTTGACCAAAAAAAGCTCGATTCTATGAGCGAGACGGGTGTTCATCAGGGAGTTATCGCACGAATTCCTCCTTATGAATACAAAACGGTTGACGATATTTTGAATATCGCAAAAGAAAAAGGAGAGCCTCCTTTTATCGTTATTCTCGATCATTTGGAAGATCCGCATAATCTGGGAAGTATTATCAGAACGGCAAACTGTGCCGGAGTGCACGGTGTGATTATTTCGAAGCACGACGGAGTAACTCTTACGGCTGCTGCCGTAAAAGCAAGTGCGGGTGCGGCAAGCTTTACCCCGGTTGCTAGAGTGAGCAACATTGCGCAGACTGTTGACTATCTCAAAGAACAAGGCGTTTGGGTAACGGGTGCGGACGCTGCGGGCGACAGGAGCATTTACGAAGCCGACTTGAAAGGTGCGGTTGCGCTTGTTGTAGGCGGTGAAGACAAAGGAATCAGCAGATTGACGGCGTCAAAATGCGACTTTTTGGTAGGTATTCCGATGAAAGGCGACGTTAACAGCTTGAACGCTTCGGTAGCTGCGGCGCTGATGATATACGAAGCTATGAAACAGAGATGAAAAAGCTTTTCAATGCTTTAATCTGTATAATAAAGAAAGGACGATGAGTATGAAAGCAATTGTAGCAGTAATCGGTCAGGACAGAAAAGGTATTATCGCAAAGGTAACAACTCTTCTTTATGAGAGAGGCGTAAATATTATTGATATTTCGCAGACAATAATGGAAGACATGTTTGTTATGACGGCGATGGTTGATACAAAGGAATGTAACGTGGAATTTGACGTGCTTCGCCACGAGCTTAACAATCTCGGTATTGAAATCGGAGTGCAGGTTACAATCCAGAGAAAGACAATATTTGAATCCATGCACAGAATATAAGAGGTGACGGTATGATTAACAATGCTGAAATTTTCGAAACCCTTAATATGATAAACTCGGAGCATTTGGACGTGAGAACAATTACGATGGGTATATCGCTGTTGGATTGTGCGTGCGATGATTACAAAAAAGCAACGGACAAGGTGTATGATAAGATAACAAAATATGCGGAAAATCTCGTTAAAACGGGATGTGATATCGAAAAGGAATACGGTATTCCGATTATTAACAAACGTATTTCGGTAACTCCGATATCACATGTTGCATCGGCATGCGGACATTATGTGGATTTTGCTAGAGCACTTGACCGTGCGGCAGATGCAACGGGAGTCAATTTTATAGGCGGTTACAGCGCACTTGTCGCAAAGGGATATACAAACTCCGACAGACTTTTTGTTGAGTCGATTCCCGAGGCACTTGCCGAAACGAAGAAAATGTGTTCGTCGGTCAACGTGGCAAGCACCAAGGCCGGCATTAATATGGATGCGGTAAGACAGATGGGTCAGGTGATTAAAAAAGCATCGGAGCTTGACGATATGGCATGTGCAAAGCTTGTTGTGTTTGCAAATGCGGTTGAGGACAATCCTTTTATGGCGGGCGCTTTCCACGGAACGGGAGAGGGCGAATGTGTTATAAACGTCGGCGTATCGGGCCCCGGTGTTGTAAAATGCGCATTGGAAAAAGTTAAAGGACAGCCTTTCGGAGTTGTTGCCGACACGATAAAGAAGACGGCGTTCAAAATAACGAGAATGGGTCAGATGGTTGCGGTTGAAGCATCGAAGAGACTCGGAGTACCTTTCGGTATTGTTGACCTTTCGCTTGCTCCGACACCTGCGGTAGGCGATTCGGTTGCTTACATACTGGAAGAAATGGGATTGGAAATGTGCGGAACGCACGGCACGACGGCGGCGCTTGCTCTTTTGAACGACGCTGTGAAAAAAGGCGGCGTTATGGCATCAAGTTACGTCGGCGGTTTGTCGGGTGCTTTCATACCCGTGAGCGAAGATGCGGGAATGATAGAAGCGGCAAAATGCGGCACGCTTTCGCTTGAAAAGCTCGAAGCGATGACTTGTGTTTGTTCGGTAGGTCTTGATATGATTGCCGTGCCCGGAGATACGAGTGCCGAGACGATATCGGGTATTATTGCGGACGAAGCGGCGATAGGTATGGTGAACAGCAAAACCACGGCTGTTCGTATTATACCCGCAAGAGGGAAAAAGGTCGGAGATATGGTGGAATTCGGCGGGCTTTTGGGAAAAGCGCCGATTATGCCGCTCCATAAGGAATCTTGTGCCGATTTTATTGCACGAGGCGGAAGAATCCCCGCACCGCTCCAAAGTTTGAAAAACTGAAAAAAAATCCGCACCACATGGTGCGGAAAACCGAAAAAAACCTGCTTTGCCGAATGCAAAGCAGGTTTTTCAGACTGTCGATAAACATATTTTTATTGTAACAGCGAAAGGTTTGGGAAAGAAGGTTTCCCAAAGAAAATCGGCGAGGTAAATCGCATTGCCTCGCCGAAAGTGGTGATTTTAGGAGGCTTTAAGCCTCTTGCACGAGAAATCACCACTTTATTCCTTGTAAAAAAATAACAAACTGCGAAGATTGCCTTGGCAAGATTTGCTTTAGCGTGTCGAACTTTTTCGACACGCTCATGTGTAATGATATCATAAAGAATCTTGAGTATCGGAATCGAAATTTGCCTCGGAAATGCGTTTTAAAGCATCGGTGCGGCTGTGCTCCAATTCGTTATTGTTTTGAAAAATTTTCATGGCATTTTCTTCACGCCACTTTGTCGGCGAAACACCGTATGAACGGTGAAAAGCTTTTGTGAAATCAAGCGGGTCGTCATAGCCGATGGCGGAAGCGATATCTTTGATGGGAAGATTTGAGTAGGTGAGGAAGCTTTTTGCAATGTCCATGTGATAATCGTATATGTATTTTTTGATGGACACACCCATGTATTCGTTGAAAACACGGGAAAGATAGCTTCGGTCGATATTGAGGAACTCTGCAACGTCGGACACGGAGGTTTTCTTTTCGCTGTTGGAGATGATATAGGCTACGGCAGGCTCGATATATTTTTCCCACACGTTTTGTTTGGTTTGGGTTTTGATACAAAAAGCATCTGCCAAAAGCCAGCTGTAGGAGTTGATTTCTTTGCCGCTCATTTTGCCTTTGTCGGTCATTTCGCGGATGATTTTTCCGATACGGTTGTCGTCAAAATCACTCACAACGGGTTTGTCGGGAGTGAAATCCGTCTGGGAGACAAATTTTTCGAAATTTGTTCCCGAGATATCAATCCAACGGTATGTGCAGGGGTTGTCGTGTGAGGATGTGTAGTTGTAAATATTGCCCGGAGTTATGATGAACATTTGCCCGGGATAGACACGGTAGGACTTTGCCCCTGTTTCGAAAATACATTCGCCCTCGTATATGTAATGAACAACATAATGTTTTCTGGAAACATAGCCCGGAGAAAAACCCGGAGTGCATTTGCGGTATCCGTAGTTATTGATACGCACATTGTAATCTTTGGGTTCGTGATTGTAATAAGTATAAAATGAGTTATCCATATCGAAACCTCCGTTATATGCTCAAAATACTACATTTTAAAAATAACAAAAAAAATAAAAGTTGTCAAGATAATATATTGACCCAAATTCATAAAAGTGTTAAAATTAATTAAAAGTTTGAAAGGATGTTATATTTATGGAATTTAAGGCACTTCAGCAGGATATGATTGCGGCTATGAAAGCTCACGATAAAGTTACAAAGGATGCGATAAGCAGTCTTATTGCGGCTATCAAAAAGGTGGCTATAGATGAGGGCGTGAGAGACGATATCAAGCCCGAGCTTTGCGACAGAGTTATTTTGAAAGAGCTCAAAACAATTAAAGAACAGGTTGATACTTGTCCCGAATCGAGAAGCGATTTGAAAGAAGCATATCAGGCAACATACGATGTTATTGCAAAATATGCACCCAAGATGCTTTCTGCGGACGAAGTCAGAGAGATTATAGTGAATAAATTTGCGGATGTTGTCGCAACGAAAAACAAGGGCATGATAATGAAGAACGTTATGGCAGAGCTTAAAGGCAAGGCCGACGGCTCGGTTATCAATCAGGTAGTTGCGGATTTGTGCAAGTAAAGGAGCAAATATGGCGATTAAGATAAACTCGGTTTCGGGAGAAAAAGTAAAAAAATACAATGTCATTATAGATTACAGTCAAAAATATGTTTTGGTACCCGTTGTACCCGGGACGGATTTGGACAATATCGAGTTGGATTTTGACTTTGACGGTATTGCGGAGAAAAAGTCGCATATTGACAAGGATTCGCATATAAAATATCTTCTCACGTCAAACGGCGAGAGCGAAGAATGGACTGTATCGGTCAGAGAATGGGGCAATGCTATTACGGGCGAGTTCGGATGTTTTGCAGATGCCGAAGCGGACGTTTTTGACGGAAAGTATTATGTTTATCCCACGAGCGACGGTTTTGACGGATGGGGAGGATATTATTTTAAAGCTTTTTCGTCGCCCGATTTAATCAATTGGACGGACGAGGGCGTTATTTTGGATTTGAAAGAGGATGTCGAATGGTCGAGCGGCAATGCGTGGGCTCCGTGCATTATCAAAAAGAACGGAAAGTATTATTATTACTACAGCGCAAATACCGACAATTTTGAAAGAAACGTCGGCAAGGCTGTAGGCGTTGGGGTGTGTGATACGCCCGCGGGACGTTTTGAAGACCCGCTCGGACATCCGATTGTTTACGATACAATGAAAATTGTCGATGAAAACGGTGATGAAAAAGAGATGCACTATCCCGGACAGGTTATCGACCCTGCGGTGTTTACCGACCCCGAAACGGGAGAGAGCTATTTGTATTGGGGCAACGGAAGTTTGTGGGTTTGCAAACTCAATGACGATATGATAAGTCTTGACGGAGAGCCTATGTGCATAACACCGCCGAATTTCAGAGAGGGGATACATGTTTTTTACAGAAAAGGCGTGTATTACTTTACATGGGCAGAGGACGATACGAGAAGCAAAAACTACCATGTGAGATGGGGATATTCGGATAATCCGACAGGACCCATTATCGGCAATGAAATAATGATTGAAAAAGACGAAAGTCACGGTATATATGCGACGGGTCATCACACGGTAATAAACGTGCCCGACACGGACAAATGGTATATACTCTATCACAGATTCAATTTCCCGGCACGCTTTGACGGAGAGTACAGCGACTATTACGGCGTGCACCGTGAATTGTGTTTGGATAAATTTACGTTTGACCAAAACGGCAGAATCGTGAAAGCGAAGCCGACACTTGAGGGCGTGACCGAGGGCGAAGAGTTTAACAATTTTGCGAAAATCGTTAAACATACGAGCCTTGACGGACTTGACGAGGGCGATATGATAAAAGCTACTGTCGAGGTGCAGTCGGGCGAGTGCGAAACCGAAGTTGACGTTATAATGGAATTGTACGATTATCAGTCGAACCTGGTTGCAACGGAGGTTGAGAGAGTTTCGGTTAACCCGTTTAAGACAAGGAGCGTGACGATTGAAATCGAAGCACCCGAAAGAATGAGAGGACATTATCTGAATTTCTTTACGGATGACGGATACGAGGTCAAAAAAATCACATATTAAACAATTTTTGAAAGGACCCGTTCGTGTTTGAGGGGCGCTTCCTTTTAAAATGCGAAAAATCAACAAAAAATTAACAAAAAAATCACGGTTAAAGGGGCGAAAAGTTACGCTTATGTTACGCATGGTTTGATAGAATATAATAGCTAAAAATGCAGGAAAGAGATGATTTTTTATGAAAAAGATTATTGCCGTGTTGGTGGCAATGATGATGGCGGTGAGTTGTTTGCCGATTATTGAGGTGAGTGCGGCAGAAAGTGTGACTTACCTGGACGCGGTAGTGGACAGCACCACAAATGAAGTTACATATACGGAAAAAACAATCACGGAGTATACTGCTGTGACAAGCGGTACAACGAGCATGAGTGACGGATGGTACGTTGTGAAATCCAGAAACGTAACAGTAATGAAAGGGATAACAGTAACGGGCGACGTTAATATTGTGCTCTGTAACGGGAAAACGTTCCGTGTATATGACAGTATCGTGTTGCAGAGTGGTGCAACGTTGACCATTTACGCACAGTCGGAAGATAAAACAACGATGGGAAAGATGGTTGTTGATGATGATCAAAGCGGTCGCCCGGGAATCGGTTGGAGTGGAGTCGGCATCACAGGCGAAGTTGACGGGAAGATAACAATCAACGGCGGAAATATTGATTCTACAGGTGGAAGTAGGCATGCCGGAATCGGCGGCGGAAGAGATGCTAACAGCGGCGAGATAATAATCAACGGCGGTATAGTGACTGCAAAAAGCGGAGGATATGGAGCCGGAATCGGCGGCGGATATGCAGGAAGCGGCGATGTAACAATTAACGGTGGCACGGTGACTGCAACGACAGGCAATTGGTCAGCCGGCATCGGCGGCGGATATGGCGGCAACGGCAAGGTAACAATCAACGGCGGCACGGTGACTGCAACGAGCGGACGTTACGGAACGGGCATCGGCGGCGGATATAAGGGCAACGGCGAAGTAATAATAAGCGGCGGCATGGTAACTGCAATCGGAGGTGAATGTGGACCCGGAATCGGAGACGGATATAGCTCAGACGGCAACGGCAAGGTAACGATAAGCGGCGGTACGGTGACTGCAACAGGCGGTGCAAAAGGAGCGGGAATCGGCGGCGGATATAGAACTAACGGCGGAAATGTTGTGATAAACGGCGGTAACGTGAAGGCGATAGGCGGAGAAGATGCCGATGCAATCGGAAAGGGATACGAGGCAACAGACTCCGGAACGCTGAAAAACTCGGCGGGAGAAGATGTTTCGCTCAAAAAATACACACTTGACGGAGTGAAAGAAGAAAAAGCGATTGAATCAATTGTCGGAATAAGCTACGGAATAAAAGACGTGAAGACGCTTGATAAAAACGCATTGTATTTTTATTTGCCGAGTAGTGAAGGAAGCTTGACAAAGGCAACAATGACAGACGGACAGATACTTGAAGCCAAAACAACAGGTGACACGACGCTTTATTGTACTCACGCAAAAGTCAGCGAATCATGCTGTGCATATTGCGGAGAATACATGGGATGCGAACAAGTGGACGGGGTGTATCAGATTACATCTTTGAAGGATCTTGAATGGTTCGCAAATTTTGTTAATACCGAAAATGCGAAAGCAAAAGCCGTGCTTTTGAAAAACATTGATATGAGCGAGTTTTATAACAAAGACGGCAATAGCTGGACGGCAATGGGAACATACGACAAGCCGTTTGAGGGAAGTTTTGACGGAAACGGATATGCAATAGACGGGCTTTACGTTAAAGCCGAAAACAGTTTTGCGGGATTGTTCGGTGCAATCAGCGGCGGTGAGGTAAAGAACCTGACGCTGAAAGGCAATATCGATATTGCGGCAACGGTCGGCAATGTCGGCGGTTTGACGGGTTATGCGGTAAACGGAAGTAATATTGAAAACGTGAGCGTTGACGTAACGATAACAGACAGCAGAACAGATGTTGATGCAACTGCAACGGCAAATCGCATTAGCCATGTCGGAGGTATTGTGGCAAGCCTTGAAAACAGCACGTTGAAAAACGCTGATTGCAGAGGCTTGGTAAGCTTGCAAGTCGGCGGCAGCGTGGGCGGAGTTGTGGGTATTGCGAGCGGAAACAGCAATCTCAGCTATGCGAATAACTACGTAACGGTTACGTCAAACGGTAACTCGGCACATGTTGGCGGTATTGCGGGCGAAGCGCAAACAGGCACACTTGTGAGCTATTGCGTAAACTATGCCGACGTAACGTCGGGCGGTGCAGACTGCATCGGCGGTGTGGCAGGTTATACGAACGAAAATGTGAAAATCAATAATTGCGCCAATATCGGCGAAATAAGATACAACGGTAACGACAATCCTTTTATCGGAGGTATTTTGGGTTACGTCAACAACGGCAGTTTCAAAGGAATAGCAAACTCTTACAACTACGGCAATATAGTTTCCACAGGCGGAAAGAGTTATGTTGGGGCAATTGTCGGTCGGAACAGAAATTCGGGGAATGTGTATTCCGATAACTTTTATTCAAAGGCTTCTTGCGAGAGTGCATACGGTACGGGCGGAAAGGCAATTTCCGCAACGGCATGCGAAAGTGAAGCATTTGCATCGGGCGAAGCGGCATATCTTTTCGGAAAATCATGGGGACAAACTTTGACGGGCGATGATGCGGGCAAATACCCTGCTTTTTTGACCGATGACAACAAAGTTTATAAAGTGACGTTTGAGGTTTCGGGAAAAGAATATGCGGTTAAATATGCAAACAAATCGGGAGTAAGCTCGATGCCCGAAGAACCGAGAGAAGAAAGTTTCATATTCAAACATTGGTCAACAACAAAGAGCACCGACGGAGAGATATTCACGGAAAAAACAAATGTGAATGCCGACATGACGGTGTATGCGGTCAAAAAAGAAAAGACGGTTGCAACCGACGCAAGTGACAAATTCGTATATAATTACGGTGAAGATGTGGAAATCGACCTTAATAAGTCAGTTAAAAATGCATCGGGCAACGATAACGATTTTGTATTTGAATTGAAGACGGGCTCATCTCTTCCGACGTGGCTTTCGTTTGAAAACGGAAAGATTGAGGGCGTAGCCGAAGAAGTCGGCGAATACAGCATTACATTCAATGTAGGTAATAACGGAATTTCGCTGATGAGTCTTAACGATGCGTGTGACGAATTGACAATTACGATTACGGTTGAAAATGCAATCAATTACCTTGATGCGGTAGTTGACAGTCAAACAAATTCGGTTACAATGGTGAAAAAATCAGCAAAGGATTTTAATATCGTGACGGAGAATACAACTCAGATGAACAGCGGATGGTATGCTGTGACGGAAAACGTTACGATTGAGAGCAAAATCACTATAGACGGAGTTGTTAAGTTGATACTTTGTGACGGTGCTACGCTAAGCGTAAAAGACGGTATCAATGTGTACGAAGATAACGCATTGATGATTTATGCACAGTCGCAAAACGACGCAACGATGGGTAAATTGATTGCCGAAGGCGAAACACTCATGCAATCGGGTATCGGATTAAGTCGTTACCAAAACGGTGGCACTATAGAGATAAACGGCGGTGCGATAAGTGCGACGGGAAGCAGCAGGAGTGCCGGTATAGAGTGCATGAATATTACAATAAATGCCGGTACGATAAATGCACAAGGCAGCTTTTGGGGAGCCGGAATCGGCGGAGAAAAAAACAATAAGGTGACAATCAACGGCGGCACGGTGACTGCACAAGGTGGCGATAGCGCAGCGGGAATCGGCGGCGGATATGGATCAATCGGCGGAACGATAGAGATAAACGGCGGTACGGTTGTTGCACAAGGCGGATATAGCGGACCCGGCATCGGCAGCGGTAGTAATGCAGACAGCAGCACTACGATAGAGATAAAGGGCGGCACGGTGACTGCACAAGGCGGAAAATACGGAGCCGGAATCGGCGGCGGCA
>CAZRYW010000009.1:0-25324 GCA_964604405.1 uncultured Oscillospiraceae bacterium | reverse complement strand
GACCGATGGAATTTTTCCATCGGTTTTCTGAAAGGGTGATATTGTGAAAGTACTCCATTTGATATCGGGAGGAGACAGCGGCGGTGCAAAGACACATCTTTTTTCGCTGCTTGACAAGCTGAAAGGACTTGCCGAGGTGAGAGTCGGTTGTTTGATGGAAGGCGTCTTTTATCGTGAAATTCAGGACAGAGATATAGACAATGTTTTGTTCAGACAAAAAAATCGTTTTGATTTGTCTGTCGTGAACGAAATTGCCGACATGATAAACAACGAAAAGTTCGATGTTTTTCATGTGCACGGAGCGAGGGCGAATTTTGTTGCAAGCTTTGTTATGCAAAAAATCAATATACCGACGATAACGACAGTTCACAGCGACTATCTGTTGGATTTTGATATGTTTGTGAAAAAGTTGGTGTTTACCAATTTGAACAAATATTCGTTGAAAAAAATACCGTATTATATTGCCGTGAGCGACAATTTTAAAGATATGTTGATTGAACGAGGTTTCAGACCGAACAGTATATATACGGTTTACAACGGAATGGATTTTTCTTCTGTGCCGACGGCGGTTACTCCCAAGGAAGAATATGCAAAAAAGCATGGGTTTACATACGATGAAAACAAAGTGTATGTGGGAATTGCGGCAAGGTTTGACAAGGTAAAGGGAGTCGATGTTTTCATAAAAGCGGCGGGCGAAGTTTTGAAAAGCAACGACAATGTAGAGTTTTTGATTGCCGGAGACGGTGTGGAAAAAGAAAATCTGACGATGTTGGCAAACAGCCTTGACGATACCGGCAGGATTCGTTTTTTGGGATTTGAAAAAGATATTTACGGATTTTTGAATATTATCGACATAAACTGCCTCACGTCGCTTTGCGAAAGTTTTCCGTACTCGATGCTTGAGGGGGCTGCGATGGGAAAACCGATGGTGGCAAGCCGAGTGGGCGGTATCCCGTCGCTCGTTGTATCGGGAGAAACGGGAGAACTGTTTGAAAGCGGCGACTATGAACAAATGGCTTGTGAGTTGCTCAAGCTTGCAAAAGATGAAAAATACCGCGCCGCTCTCGGAGAAAATATCAAAAAACGTGCCACAACGCTTTTTACAAACGATAATTTTGCAAAGACGCATATGAAAATATATGAAAGCATTGTTGCGGATTATCATGACGAAAAGGATTATGATTTTGCGGTGTCGGGTTATTACGGATTCAATAACAACGGCGATGACGCACTCCTCTTGGCACTTTGCGAAGATATAAAGAAAGAAAAAGAAAATGCGAGAATACTGGTGCTCTCAAATCGCCCCGAAGAAACAAAAAAAGTTTATCGAACAGATGCGATAAACAGAATGAATGTTTTCGGATTGATAAAATACATGAAAAAATCAAAGGTTTTGCTTTCGGGCGGAGGCTCGCTTTTGCAGGACGAAACAAGCAGCAAGAGTTTATGGTATTATCTTTTGGTGATAAAAATTGCGAAAATGTGCAAGATGAAAGTTATGCAATTTGCAAACGGGTTCGGCCCTGTGACACGGAAAGCAAACAAAAAACTGACGGCGAGGGTGATAAATACTTGTGTTGAGACGGTTACGCTCAGAGATGAGGCATCGGAGAGTGCGATGCGTGATATCGGAGTGAAAATACCGATTGAGGTGACAAGCGACCCTGCGATGCTGCTAAAAGGTGCGGATGAAAAACACATTGCGAATCTTTTTGAAAAAGAGAATATTCCGATGGGAGAATATATAAGTGTGTCGGTAAGAGACTGGAAGAAAAACGCTGATGATTTTGTGCCAAATTGTGCGAAAGCATTGAAGGATGTGGCGGAAAAACATTCGCTCAATGTGATTTTTGTTCCGATGCAATATCCCAACGATGTTCAAATATCGCACCGGATTGCCGAACTGATAGGCGAGAGGGCATATGTGCCGAAAAAGCATGTTACGATAGATGAAGCGATAGGAATTATCGGAAATGCAAGATTGAACGTGGCAATGAGATTGCATGCCATGATTTATGCGGCAAGTTGTACGGTGAAAACCGTTGCTCTGCGTTATGACCCGAAAATAGACGGATTTATGGATTATGTGGGGTTTGAAGATGTTGTTGACGTGGAAACGATTGAACCCGAAGAGCTGAAACTGGCGATGGAGAGCGCATTGAACCGAAAATGTGCAAACAATTGCGAGGTTTTGAAAGCAAAAGCAAAAATCAATACGAAAAGAGCTATCGAACTGGCTGATAAAAAAGAATAAAACGGTTTTTTTGTACTAAAAAGGAGCTGTCATGCATATACATATGTATGGCAGCTCCTTTGTTGTTTTATGCGACAATCAGTTGTTGATGTGATGAAGTGAGGAAAAATAGTTGACAAGATTGATTACGATTTCTTTTTCGTCGGAATTGAGGTGATTGATATCGAGAGTTTCGTTGTCGGTAATGCCCAAGATGTAATCTACACTAGTTTTGAAAAAGCGAGAGAGTTCGACGAGGGACTGTGCGTTGGGATAACTGAGACCCATTTCCCATGCGTTGACGGTGGCACGTGTGACTTCGAGCTTTTTGGAGAGAGCGTTTTGGCTGATGTTGTTACGCAACCGAAGCTCTTTCAATCGGTCTGCTAATGTAATCATTTTAATCACCTCGTTGATAGTATACCATACAATATATGATAATTAATTATCAACAGTTGCATAGAAATATTGACAAAATGTAAATTAAGTGGTAGAATTTTACTGAGATTATAATGAAAGCGGAGATAAAACGATGAAGAGAGTAGTGTGTTTTGCTGTATTTTTGTGTATGGTTTTGTCGATAACAGCATATGCGAGCGATTATTCGAATATACATATTAACAGCGGGGATTTGAAAAATGATTTGATAGAAGTTGCAAAAACACAGATAGGATATTGCGAATTGACACAAAAGGGCGGAGAAGAAATTGTCGATTCGGAGATACCGGGATATACGAAATACGGAGAAAAATACGGAAATTCATACGGGCATTGGTGTGCGTTTTTTGTGCTGTGGTGTGCATCGGAGGCGGACATACCCACATCTATAATACCGAAGTCTGCCGAAAACGGAAGTTGCAGGCAGTTTGTGAATTGGTTTAAATCAAACAAGTGTTGGGAAGATGCGGATTATGAACCGAAGATGGGCGATATAATCTTTTTTGACTGGAACGGAGACGGCGTGGCAAACCACGTGGGAATAGTGAAGTCATACGAAAACGGAATTGTGACAACGATTGAGGGTAACACCGGCGGCGAAAACGGTTATACCGTAATGGAACAAGAAAGATGTGAAAATATCTTGGGTTACGGAGTTCCGAACTATGATTTGAAAGAAAAAATAAACGGTTATGCAAACAAAAGGCAAACGGCATATATGTTGCCTGACGAAACGTCGCAGAGTGTTTGGGAAGTGTGGAAAGGCGACGAATTGATAATACTTTGCGAAGACGGAGATTTTTATTTGGTGATGTATCCGTATGCGTATACGGGGAAATTTGTAACGGCATACGTGCCGAAAAATGCTGTTGACGTGTGCGGAAATGTTTTGCCGAAAAGCGATTGTTATAATATAAACAAACAATCGGTGTGCTTGGGTGATGTGGTTGTGTACCACTCAATTGACG
Organism: uncultured Oscillospiraceae bacterium; assembly: GCA_964604405.1. Lineage (GTDB taxonomy): Bacteria > Bacillota > Clostridia > UMGS1883 > UMGS1883 > RGIG1927. The sequence continues at coordinate 21,685 of CAZRYW010000009.1, read as the reverse complement.
GAGAAAACTTTGACGGAGGAACAAGAGGAAGTCTGGAAAAAGGCGACAGCGTGACGGTGTTGTTTGAAGACGGAGAATATTTCTTTGTACAGAGAGATAATTTATCGGGTTATGTCGAAAAAATCAAGATAAAATACGAAAATTATTTGAAAGGCGATATAAATGAGGATAATAAAATCAATTCTGCCGATGCCGGATTGATTTTGAGATATGATGCGGGCATTATCAAACTCAACGAATCAGAGCTGAAAAGAGGAGATGTAAACGGAGACGGCATTGTTAACTCTGCCGATGCTGGGTTGATTTTGAGATATGATGCGGGTGTCATATCGAATATAAATTAATGGGGAGGAACTAACTTATGAAGAAGAAAATTTTGAGTTTAATACTATCTCTGACAATGATTATGTCGTTTGTAACAACAGCAACAGTTTACGCTATGACTCCGCAGGAGGGTGCAGACTGGGCACTGGCACAAATAGGAAAATCTATTGATGTTGATGGATATTATGGAGCTCAGTGTGTTGACCTGATTAAAAAATATTGTCAGGATAATTGGGGATGGTCTCCAAAAGGCAATGCGAAAGACTATGCTACGATGAGTTTGCCGAATTCATCGTGGACAAGAATAAAAAATACAGCGGAATTTATTCCTCAACCGGGAGATATTGCAATTTGGACCAACGGCACATATGGACATGTAGCGATTATAATATCGGCTAATATTAATAGTTTCGTGAGCGTGGATCAAAATTGGTACAATGCAAACGGAACGGTGGGATCTCCGGCAGCTAAAGTCACACATAATTATTCCGGATTTTGGGGAGTAATAAGACCTCCGTTTTCCTCAGCAAGTTCCGAACCGAGTCAGCCGATTCATTCAGGAACAGATGCGAACGTCAGAAACGGTATTTTCACGTTGAAAAACGCATCTTCGGGAAGATTTATGAATGTTTACGGCGGTAAAGACGCTAACGGAACAAAAGTGACAATGTGGGAATATGACGACAGCACGGACGAGCAGTTTAACATTGTTCACAAAGGAAACGGAAAATACAAGCTGTATGCCGTGTCGTCAAGCGGAGGAACAAACAGAGTTGTCGATATTTACAGAAACGGTGTATCTCCCGCTGCGGGACAGGTTGTGGATTTGTGGACACCCGATGATGATACGGCACAATATTTTTACATAGTACCGCTTGATGACGATACGTATGTGTTTGAATTGGCGGCAAAAGACGGATATGTAATCGCTCCTACGAGTGCATCGGCGGCAAATACGAACGGTTCGCAGCTGACACTCCAAAAATACACGGGGGAAAGCTATCAAAAATGGAAGTTCTGTAATAACAACGGCAAGGAAACTCAGCCTGTGGGATCGTACAGCCCCGATAACTATGTTGTCAATACGGAAGGACCGACGCTGACGCTCAGAAGCTCGGCAAGCGGTAACGCATCAAAAGTGACGAGCATACCCGACAAAACTGTTTTGAAAGTTACACAGGTGAACGGTAACTGGGGATATACAACATACAACGGATACTCGGGATGGGTTTGCCTTGACTATACTGTGTTTCAACCTAAGATAACATCAATTTCTGTGAGTAGTGAACCACGCATCAAAACATATTTTGTCGGAGAAGAGTTAGATACTACAAATTTATCTATCAACGTAATTTACAGTAATGATTATACTAAAAATATAACAAGCGGTTATACTACGGAATATGATTTTTCGACAGCGGGCGAAAAAACGGTAACGGTAAAATATGAGGGATTCACAACAACGTTTAAAGTTACGGTTGAAGAAGTAGGTCACGCAAAAATATCTGTTTCGGCAGACAAGAGTGCAAAACTCGGAGAAACCGTTAATTTCAGCGTGAAACTGGAAGATACCGAAAAACTGTATGACGGTGGTTTCAATATTGTTTATGACAATACAAAATTGAAATACAAGTCCCATACTGTCGGAAGCAGTTTGAAAAATCAAAGTTGTGTAATCAATCCGAGTTTTGCTGAAAATACCGTGAGAGTAACATTTGCGGGAGCAAGTGAAGTGAAAAAAGGCGAAATGATAAACGTTTTGTTTGATGTTATTAAAGCGGACGATTCCACAAGTGTTATAAAAATCGAGAATGCGGAGATGTACAACATGCAGGCTCGCAAGATAGACGTAACTTTTGCGTCTTCGTCGGCAAGTATTACTTTGAAAAAAGCGGTTACGGCATCAGGCAAAATCAGTATCGGAAGCGTTTCGGGAAGCTTGGGAGAAAATGTAACTGTTCCCGTTAGTATAGCTAAAAACCCCGGAATTGCGGGATTTAAGTTTAAGATAAATTATGACAAGAGTGTTTTGACTCCGATAAGCATTGAAAAAGGAAGTGTGTTGACTGCGGGAACGCTGACAAGTAATATTCAGCAAAGCGGAGATTTGTCGAAAGTGGAATATGTATCGGCATTTTGGTCTAATCCTGCGAATGTAACCGCTGACGGAGAAATTTTGAGAGTAACATTCAAAATTTCGGAAAATGCAAAAGAGGGAACGTATCCTTTGAATATTACATACGAATCGGGCGATGTTACAAACCAAAAATATGAAGATATCGAACTTGAGGTTGTAAACGGAAGCGTGAACGTAACGGACGTTGTTGCGGGAGACGTTTTTAAAGACGGTAAGATAAACACGAAAGACTCCGTGAGACTGAACCAGTATCTTGCGGACTGGAATATTGAGCTTTCGGATTACGAAAAGAGTGCGGCGGATGTTTTTAAAGACGGTAAAATAAATACGAAGGACTCCGTAAAACTCGGTCAATATTTGGCAGATTGGGATGTTGAACTTGCAAGCTTGTTCGCAACAGAACAAAAGAGCATTGCTTTTGAAGTTGAAAATGCAAGTGCGATCGGCGAATATGTTGACGTGCCCGTTAAAATAACAAATAACGGCGGCGTTGCGGGATTTAAAATAAAAGTGAATTACGACAAGACTCGTTTGACACCCGTATCTGTTACAAAGGGAAATGCATTGACGTCGGGAACGATGACAACAAATGTTGACCAGGGCGGAAATTTGGAAAACCTTAAAGCGGTATCGGTATTTTGGTCGAATCCGTCAGATGTGAAAACAACCGGAGTAGCTTTTGTCGTGAGATTTAAAGTTCTGGACAAAGAAAACGATATCCCGATCAATCTTGAATATGAAGAGGGGGATATTTGCGATCAGAGTTACAACGATTTAGCAGTAACGATTGTGAACGGAAAAGTACAAAATGCCGTGAGCGAAAAGCATGATTATACGGTTGAAAACTTGACGGGCGAAATGAAAAACGGAAAGTTTTATGCCGAAGCGACAATTGTGAAAGATACAGACAGAAACAACAAGGACACTATCGTGATAGCCGTATACAAAAACGGAGAAATGATCGATATGGTATATATGAAAGCCGTTGTCGAAAAAGGAAAGAGGGTTGAATTCGGCGGTATTGTGACAGGCGAAGACGGCGCAACGCTTAAAGCGTTTGTATGGGATAGTTTGACTGAGATGACACCTCTCAGCAACATTGTTACAAAATAATGCCTTTTGCGGAGAGGGCACTCTTTTGAGTAACCCAAATGCGGTGCTCTTTCCGTTCTTTTTAAAAATTGATTGACAGAAAATAGCACAAGGCACTCGCCAAAATGGTGAGTGCCTTGTTGTTATGCTTTTAATTTGTTTACGGTGAATTTGTCACCTTTTGCGGAGATTGATATTTTGTCGCCTTTTTCGATGTTGCCGGAAAGCATTTCTTCGGCAAGCAAGTCTTCGATTTTGCTTGTGATTGCACGACGGAGAGGACGGGCTCCGTAGACGGGGTCAAAACCTTCTTTTGAAAGAAGAGTGATGGCGCTGTCGTTGAACGATACGTCGATTCCGTTGTCTTTCATTCGCTCGGAAACGCTCTTCGTCATGATTTTGGCGATTTCTTTGATTTCGTCCTCGGTGAGTTGATTGAAGACGATAATCTCATCGAGTCGGTTCAAAAATTCGGGGCGGAATGTTTTCTTTAAATCGTCCATGACGTTTTTCTTGATTTCGGTATTTGTGTTTTCGTCGCCGAAACCGACACGCTTTGCCTGAGTGAGTTTGCCTGCTCCGACGTTACTTGTCATGATGATGACGGTGTTTCGAAAATCAACACGTCTGCCCTGAGAGTCGGTTAAGATACCGTCTTCGAGAACCTGAAGAAGAATGTTGAAAACATCGGGATGAGCTTTTTCGATTTCGTCAAAGAGGATTACGGAATAGGGCTTTCTTCTGACTTTTTCGGTGAGCTGACCCGCATCGTCGTAACCGACATATCCGGGAGGCGATCCGACAAGCTTGGATACGGAGTGCTTTTCCATAAATTCACTCATATCGACACGAATCATGGCATTTTCGTCGCCGAAGAGAGCTTCGGCAAGTGCTTTTGACAATTCTGTTTTGCCGACACCCGTAGGTCCGAGGAATATGAACGAACCGATGGGACGTTTGGGGTCTTTCAAGCCTACTCTGCCACGGCGGATTGCACGGCTTATTGCATTGACCGCATCGTTTTGACCGATGACACGCTCGTGAAGTACGTTTTCGAGATTGCGAAGTCGCTCGGATTCTTCTTCTTTGAGTTTGTCTACGGGGATATTTGTCCAGCTTGAAATGATTGCGGCAATATCGGATTCGGTAATTTCTTTGGAGGAGGAATGTGTGTTTTGCCATTCTTCTCTCATTTTGTCGTACTCTTCTTTGAGCGTTTTTTCTTCGTCACGAAGAGAGGCGGCACGTTCGAAATCCTGGGAGTTGATAGCTTCCTGCTTTTCGCTCGAAATTGATTTGAGCTTGTCTTCGGCTTTTTTCATATCGGGAGAAACGGTAAATGTTTGAAGCTTTGTTCGGCTTGCAGCCTCATCGACAAGGTCGATTGCTTTGTCGGGAAGAAAACGGTCGGTGATGTAGCGGCTCGAAAGCTTTGCGGCACTTTCGAGTGCCGAATCGGAAATTTTGACACCGTGGTGAGCCTCGTATTTGGGACGAAGCCCTTTCAAAATTTTAACAGTATCTTCGATTGTGGGTTCGCCTACCATAACCGACTGGAATCTTCTTTCGAGAGCGGCATCTTTTTCGATATATTTGCGGTATTCGTTGATGGTTGTTGCACCGATAAGCTGAATTTCGCCTCGTGCAAGAGCGGGTTTTAAAATGTTTGCCGCATCTATTGCACCTTCGGCGGCGCCTGCACCGATGATTGTGTGAATTTCGTCTATAAAGAGGATTACGTTGCCGTCTTTTGTGACTTCTTCCATTGCTTTTTTGAGTCTTTCTTCGAATTCGCCTCGGTATTTTGCACCAGCAACCATGCCCGAGAGGTCAACCGAGAAGACACGCTTGTTTTTTAAGAGTTCGGGAACATCGCCTTTGGCAATTGCCTGTGCGAGACCTTCGGCAATTGCCGTTTTGCCTACACCCGGCTCGCCCAAGAGGACGGGATTGTTTTTGGTGCGACGTGAAAGAATTTGGATAACTCGTGCGATTTCGTCGTCTCTGCCGATGACGGGGTCGAACTTGTCTTCACGTGCCAAAAGCGTGAGGTCACGGCCGAACTGGTTTAATGTGGGGGTGGATTTTGCCTGTTCGGACTGCTTTTGAGTGGAAGAATTTCCCGTTGTTTCGCCGTATTCGGTCACTTTGGCAAAAACATCGTTGTAGAGAGTTTTCGGAGCACCCAAAGAAACGAGAATTTTGAATGCTACGCTGTCTGTCTCACGGCAAAGAGCCAAAAGAAGATGCTCCGTGCCGATATATCCCGAATTTGTTTTTTGAGCTTCGTAAACGCTCTGCTGCAAACACCTTGTTGTTCGGGGGGTGAAGCCTTGAAACGGGGCGTTGGTCGGAGTGTCAAACTGCATAACTTTTTCTTTGACTTTATCTTCGGTGATGCCTATTTGCTCCAAAAACTTTGCCGCAAAGGAGGTTCCTTCCGCCAGAAGACCCAAAAGAAGATGTTCTGTGCCTACAAAATTGCAGCTTGTTTCTTGTGCGGCTTGTTGCGAAAGGTTGATGGCTTCCCTTGCTTTGGGTGTGAAATTGTAATCATACATATATATTCATCCTTTCTGCTGTTGTGTTATTGTTTTGATAAATGTTCTCTGATGTAGCGTGCTCGCAGGATATCGCGTGACGACGGAGAAGTGTCTTCGTTGGGATGTGATATTGCAAGCGAGGCGGGAAGTGTGTCGAAAAGAACTTTTACAACATCGCTTTCGCTTACGTTTTCGAGTATTCCCGCGGAAATTCCGAAAAGCACATCGGAAGCAAGCGAAAACGCTTCTTCGGAGGAGATTGTGTATGCGTTTTTAAAGATTGCGAAAGAACGCATACATTTGTCCGTGAGCTTGACGGAGTTGTTTTCAAAAAGCGCTTTGCGGACAATTTCTTCTTTTTCGGAAAGTTCTTTTGCCGCCGAATTGACTCGGTTTATAATATCGGACTCGGTCGCACCCAAGGTGATTTGGTTTGAAAGCTGATAAAAAGCACCTTTTGCACGACTGCCCTCGCCGTAAACTCCTCGAACCGCAAGTCCGAGCTTGCCAGCCCAATTGAGGACGTTTGAGATTGAGTTTGTCATGGTGAGTGCGGGCAGATGAAGCATGAAGCTTGCTCTCATGCCTGTACCGGCATTTGTCGGGCAGGCTGTGAGATAGCCGAATTTTTCGTGGAAAGCTATGTCGAGTTTTTCGGAAAGAAGCGTGTCGATTCTGTCGGCTGTTTCGTATGCGTCGGAGAGAGAATCGGAATCGGAGAAAACCTGAATACGAATGTGGTCTTCTTCGTTTATCATAACCGAGATTTTGCCGTCATCCGACAAAACAACGGCTCTGGGAAGAGCACCTTCCAAAAAATCGGGACTTATAAGATGCTTTTCCGAAAGTGAAGTGAGAGTGATGCGATCGGTATCGACGGTTTTTATGAGTTTTACCGAATCTTTTAATGCGGATGAGGTGAATGCGTCCCAAACTTTGTCGATAACATCGTTTGCCTGCTCGTGTGTCATCTTTGCCGGAAAAGGAATGTTTGAGATGTTGCGGGCAAGTCTCACTCTGCCCGATATAAAGTTTGTGCTCATTGCAATCCCTCCATTTCTTTTATTTCGTCACGGAGACGAGCGGCTTTTTCGTATTCCTCGTTGGCGATTGCCTCTTGGAGACGTTTTTTCAAAAGGTCGATTTTGCTTTCGCTCTTGCCGCCCGAACCGTTGGGAACTTTGCCCGTGTGTACGGTGGTGGAATGAATTTTTTTCAAGAGCGGAGTCATAGAAGACTCAAACACGCTGTAACAGTTGCCGCAACCGGGTTTGCCGTGCTTTAAAAATTCGTTTCTCGTCATTTGGCAGACGGGGCAAGAGTCGGAAAGGGAGCTGTCTTTTTCGGTATCCGAAAAGAATGAAGAAAACAGACTCGAAAAGCCCAAATCCATATTGAAATCTTTGTAGATGTTGTTTTCCTGTGCGCATGATGCGCAAAGTTTAACAACGCTCTTTTTGCCGTTGATAACTTTTGTCAAAGTTACCGCTGCGGGGTTGATACCGCATTTTTCACACATCATAATGTTTCATCCTTTCTATGTTTTGAAAATTGAAATTTACATAAGAGTCAGGAGCATATTTTTGAATAAAATCGCTCGCGCTTCGTTTTTTTGAAGAGAAATGATGCTCTTGTCGGAAAGTGCCGAAGCCATGAGGTTTGCCTCGCGCTCGGTGATGTAATCCTCGCTGTAAAGGCGGGACAAAAGAGCTGTTGCGGTCGGATAATCGAGAGCGGAACCGACGGAGTTGATAACAGAAGATATAACAGAGTCGGTATCGCTTGCCACTTTTCGTATTGTCACGCTGCCGCCTCCGCCTCGCCTGCTTTCGATAGCGTAACCTCGCTCGGGAGTGAAACGTGTTTTTATTACGTAATTAATCTGTGACGGAACACAGTTGAGCTGGTTTGCCAATATGTTTCGTCTGATTTCGACGCTGCCGTCCGAAGACGAGAGCATTTCGTTGAGCATTTGTTCGATCAGATCGGATATCGTCATTGATAACACCTCTTTGATAATTTGACTTTGACTTTCTTTGACTTTAATATAGCACCGAGATTTTGATTTGTCAATAGATTTTTTAAAAAAATATTTTAAAATGACACAAAGTGTGTTACAATGAATAAAAAAATGATGTGAAGAGGTGTTTTGCAGTGGAAAAAATCATTGCCGCAACCAAAAACAAAAACAAAATTAAAGAGTTTAAAGAGATTTTACCCGATTATGAGATTATTACACAGGAAGAAGCGGGAATTGATATTGATGTTGAAGAAACGGGAAAGACGTTTGCCGAAAATGCAAAACTGAAAGCTATGGCGATTTTTGAAAAAACGGGTATGCCGGCACTTGCCGACGACAGCGGACTTGAGGTTTTCGCACTCGGAGGAGAACCCGGAATATACAGCGCACGCTACGGCGGAGAGGGCTTGGACGATAAAGGAAGACTGAATCTTGTGCTTGAAAAAATGCGTGATGTAGAAGATGATTTGAGAGGCGCACAGTTTGTATGTGCGATATGTTTTGTGACAAAGGACAAAATATATGAAGCAAAAGGTGTTTGCGAGGGCGTTTTGACAAGAGAAGAAAGAGGGGAAAACGGGTTCGGATATGACCCTATATTTTATGTACCCGAAAAGGGAAAAACAACGGCGGAAATGACGGCGGACGAAAAAAATTCGATAAGCCATCGAGGAAGAGCGCTCCGTGCTTTGGAAGAAATGATAAAAGAGTAAAACAGACGTGCTCCTGTCGATAAACTTAATTATAAAGTAACTGCGAAGGGGTTGGGAAAGAAGGTTTCCCAAAAGAAAATCGGCGAGGCAAATGCATTGCCTCGCCGAAAGTGGCGATTTTAGGGAATGGAACATTCCTTGTACGAGAAATCGCCACTTTGTTCAACAGAAAAACAACAGACTGCGAAGATTGCCATAGGCACTCTTTGCAGTTGCGTGTCGAATTTTTCGACACGCACAAACGTGCTCCGCAAAAGCGGAGCACGTCGGCGTCAGTTACAGCCGCAACCGTTGTTGCAACCGCAATTGTTGTTATTACAGCCACAGAACAAGAAGTAGAGTATGATGAGGATAATGATCCATTCGTAACCGCAGTTGTTATTGCATCCGAACATAAATTAATATGCTCCTTTCAGATTTTGTATTACAAGAAATTTCTCCCTGCACTACATATATATTGAAAAACGTAGAATGTGTTACAATTGCGAGGAAAATTTTTGATGAATGAGGAATTCTTCGTTGATAATACTATATATGAGATGTAAAGTCTCATAAAAAAGGAGGGTATACGGTTTGAAAAAACTGATTTTGCTTATGTGCGGATGCGTGATGGCACTCTCCGGTTGCGGATGTGCCAATCAAGATACCAACGAAGACGGAATTATCGGTAACGACAAGGTCGAAAACAATGCCGATATGAATAACGACAACAAAGACGACGATAAAAACGAAAATTTTGAAGACGGCGACGAAACAATAGGTTCGGATGCGTCGAGAATGCTTCGTGATGCGGGAAATTCCGTGGGAAGAGCTATAGGAGACGTCGGCAGCGGTGCGGAAAACGTTGTGCGTGATGCGGGGAATGCCGCAGGTAATATGGTGAATTAATAAATGCGTACCGTCAAGGTACGCATTACATAGGAGTGATACATATGGGCAGAGTAAATTACATTTCTTTTCCGAAGCTGGGATTGGATTTTAAATTTTCGGAAACGGTCGGTATACTCGGATTTGACATCTATTGGTACGGAATTATAATAGGTCTCGGAATGGCGATTGCGGCTTCTGTAGCGTTTTGGGAGTTTAAGAAAAAAGGCTACAAAAGCGACGACATGGTGGATTTTCTCTTGTTTGCGATTCCGCTCGGAATTATCGGCGCAAGATTGTACTATGTTATATTCGAGTGGGATTATTACAAAAACAATTTGAGCGAAATTGTCGCCATATGGAACGGCGGACTTGCCGTTTACGGAGGTATTATAGCGGGAAGCATAGTTGCCCTGATTTTTTCGAAAGTCAAAAAAATTCCGTTTTTATGGTTTGCGGATGTTGCGACGTGCGGACTTTTTATTGCACAAAGCATAGGACGATGGGGGAATTTTATAAATGCGGAAGCGTTCGGTTCTTTGACGGAGCTGCCGTGGGGAATGATGACGAACGGCAGAGGACCGTGGCATCCGACGTTTTTTTACGAGTCGATGTGGAACTTGGCGGGATTTTTGATATCGTATTTTGTGATACATCGAAAAGCAAAGCATGACGGATATTCGTTTGCGTATTATTTGATATGGTACGGAACGGGAAGATTTTTTATTGAAGGTCTTCGCACGGACAGCTTGTATCTGTACGGAAACATAAGAGTAAGTCAGGTTGTGGCATGTGCAAGCGTTGTGTTGGGAATAGCGGTTTTGTGTTATATAAACCGCAAGAAAAAACAAAATATGACATCGGAATTGTAGGAATATTACAATTTGATGAAATTTATGTTGTGATAGGATGACAGAACTTGACGGATATGTTTTGTTATGTTAGAATGGCACTATGATTTTATGGGGGATTTTCGCCCATATAGACTATCAATCAAACAAGGAGGATGAGAAATATGAAGACAAGAAAAATTTTGTCTTTGATATTGACTGTGGCAATGCTTGTTTCTTTCTTGGCGTTTCCCGTAAGTGCGGCGGAAACAGACGAGAACGAAAGCCTTGTTCTTACCGATGTTGACTCTTCGACAGACGTGGGCAAAGCGGTAAACAGACTTGTATCGAGAGGTATTATCAACGGATACAACGACGGAACATACCGTCCGGGCAATGCCATTACAAGAGCGGAATTCTGCGTTGTTATGGTTAAATTCCAGGATCAGCAGGATTATATTGATGCAGATTCCATGACGGGATTCGAAGATTTGGATCTCGACGCAAATTATGCATGGGCACGTCCCTATGTTGCAAAAGCGGTTGAACTCGGAATCATTAACGGTTTTGAGGACAAAACGTTCCGTGCGGCCGATCCCGTAACATACGAACAGGCTGTTAAAATGATTGTCTGTGCGCTCGGCTACGAAAGCGAAGGACAAAAGCCCACTATCGTGGGAGACTGGTCCAGCGGATATATCGCAAAGGCGATGACGTTGCGTGTTACAAGCGGTACGAGTATCGCAAACAAGTCGAACCCCACAACGAGAGGCGTTGTTGCAATGCTTGTTGCAAATGCTCTCGATGCGGAAAGAAATACTAATAAAACTCCCAACATTGACATGCCCTCAAATCCCGATGCTCAGCTCGGATACAAAGAAGTAAAGGGCGTTGTGACGGGTACGTATCTTACCGAAATTGACGATGCGAACAGCACCGTTCCCAAAAATTGCGTTCAGATTGACGACGAAGTTTACGAAATAGGCTTTTCGAGAGATCCCAACGAATTCCTCGGCTGCGAAGTTGAGGCTATAATCCGCAAGGCTAAGGGTAGCGAAGATTATGACGTTGTAACAAGCATTGAAGTAACATCGAGATGCAAGGTGCTTGAAATCGAAGCCGGTCTTGTAGGCGAATACGAAGACGGCGTTTTGGAATATCAGGTAAAGAGAAACGGAAATTCCAAAAATGCGAAAATCGACGAAGATTACGTTACGATTTTTAACAATAAGTATTACGAATACGATATAGCCGATCTTAAAGACGAACTCACGGACGGCAGCGTTGTGCTGGTTGACAGCAACGGCGACGGTCGCTATGATGTTGTGAGAATCAATTCTTATGAAGTATTCGTTGTATATTCTAAGAACACATCCGGACAGAAGATTACGTTGATGTATGACGCCGAATACGAAGGCGAAAATACAATCGTATTCCCCGAAGAATCCACATCCACTATTTTCTCGCTTACAAGAAACGGCAAGGAAATCTCATTCAGCGACATCGCAAAGTGGGATGTATTGAATATTAAAGCTTCGCCCGCAGATGCGGAAGGCAAGGCATATTACGAAGTGGTTGTTACACGTGAGTCTTATTCGGGTATGATAACGGAACGTGATTCGGATGATGAAAACTCTATCGTGATGAACGACAAGGAATATATCATTTCCGATTCTTTGATGGAATATATCGAAAAAGGCGGAGACAGCGTTCCCAAGATTGAAGTAGGCGAATATACGCAGATTTATCTTGATGCTGCAAAGAAAGTTGTTGCAGCTGCGGAAGCCACAACAAAGAACTCTGCCGAAAAGTACGCTTATCTTGTTGCGCTTCGTCAGGACAGCGACAAGACGGAATACGACCTTCAGTTCAAGTTCTATACAACAGACGGCAAGTTCCTCGAAATAGGCAGTGCGGCGAAGATATCCATTGACGGAAAGAAGTACAAGGCACTTGATGATGATATTCTCGATGTTCTCGAAGCGTCTGCGGAAGCCGCAAACGGCAGTTATCCCGATGCTGACAACTACACATATCATCAGCCGATTATTTATCAGACAAACTCCGAAGGCTTGGTATCCGTAATTCATACTGTTAACAGCGATGAAAACACAGGTATTTCGATGAGCATGAAGAACGACGATGACGAACTCTATTATTCCGAGTACGAACAGAGACAGTACAAGTCTTCCTCGAAGAGCTTTACAGACTTTAAGGTATCGTCGTCCACAAAGATTATGTATATTCCCGACAACAGAAACAACACGGATGATTATCTTACATTCTCGTCCTATTCAAAGGCTTTCTCGAACGGAAGAACATACAATGTGGAAGCGTTCGGTCTGTCGTCGAGCGGTACGGCTTCTATCGTGTTTATCTATAAGGAAAACGACTCCAGAATTTATACAAGTTCTTCTCCCTGGATGATTGTTGCATCCAAGAAGAATACGGCAAGCGGTACGGTTATCAAGGGGTATACCGGAACAAGCTACTCTTTGAAGAGCGTAACCGTGTCCGAAGAGGACGGTCCTTCCACAAGCGATATCGGCAAGGGCGATATCATCAGATATATCCTTGACGGTAACAACGAACTCGTGGATTACCAGATTTGGTTTGACGCAAGCGATCCGACTCAGCTTCAGCCCGTAAGCACAAACAATGATTTGTATGTTGAATCCGAAAAGAATTCAGACGGCGCAAACCGTATTATCGAAATTCATTCCACAAGCACAGAACCCAGAAAGAACTATCCGAGTGCTACGTTCCGTCTCCAGTTCGGTACGGTAACACAGCTCGTGCTTGCGGATGATGATGCGAACATTGATGACGATATGATTTCGATTTCCTCCGTATTGGTTGAAGATAATCTTGCAATGGACTACTTTGACAAGGAGAGCACAAGCAACAACAGCTCCATCACAAAGGAAATCGGTTCTTCCGTAAAGGTGTTCAGCTACGACAGAAGCGGAAAGAACAACGATGTTGTAACAGAAGCGGATATTACCGAAATTCTCGATTATGACAATTACGGTGAAGACGCAACAAGAGTAATCGCTTATACAGCAAGCGGTACTCTCAGAATGATTTATATCATTTTCGAATAATTTAAAAGTCGGTGATTTTGAACCGACGTAAAAAGGCGCAGTCGATTGGGAACCCGATCGGCTGTGCTTTTTTGTAACAAAACCACACGAAAAACCGAAAGCCGTGCAATAGGAGAACGAAGCGATATCAAAGGCAATAAATTGAGATTGAAAACAGGGGATAAAAGGTGTATAATTTCCCTACAGAGGTGATTTGCTATGACTATTTACGAAACAGCGAAGGCTTTGAGGTCTTTGGCGGTTTTCAGATGCATATTGGAAAACGATACCGTGAAGGCTTTTGTTGAGCTTTGCGAAGACCCCGACGAAGACAGACTGGGGAATTTTACTCAAAAACTGTATGAATCGGGAGACAATATTACGAGAGTTTTTTTGGAAGTTGTTCTTTTGTCGGAAAATTTATTGAGCGTGAAAAAAGCACGTGACGAAGCAATCAGCAGGATTATTCTCGACAGGGCAAACAAAGAACTCGAAATTATACAAAATGCGGCACAAACCGAGAGCAGTATGTTTGCATCATACGGCCTGTGGAAATGCGAAGACATTGATTTTGAAAAAGAATTTACGAAGAGGCTGAATAATATAAAAAATACCGGATACGGCGTGTACGCTCAAAACGTTATGTTTACGTTGGAGGACGGAAAAATCGTTCCCGCAATTTTTAAGGACGATACGACACTCGCATCGCTCAAAGGTTACGAAATGCAGAGAAGCAGAGTCGAGGACAATTTGAAAGCTCTTTTGAAAGGCAAAGTTGCCGCGAACATGCTGCTTTACGGAGACAGCGGTACGGGCAAGAGCGCCACGATAAAAGCTTTGGTGAACGAGTATGCATCACAGGGTGTGAGGTTGATTGAAATTAAAAAAAGTCAGATATCGTCGATTCCGAATATTATGGGACAGGTGAGCGGAAACCCGCTGAAATTTGTACTGTTTTTGGATGATTTGACGTTTGACCCGTCGGATGACGCTTTCGGCAATATGAAAGCGGTTTTGGAAGGCAGCGTTGCGGCAAGAGCGAAAAACACTTGTATATGCGTGACGAGTAACCGTCGCCATCTTGTGAAAGAAACTCAAGCCGACCGTGAGGGCGGAGATTTGCACCGCCGAGACACAATGGAAGAAATAGGCGCATTGACGCAAAGATTCGGACTTAGCGTTGTGTATGAAAAACCCGACAAGTTCATGTATGTAAAGGTTTTGGAAGAAATCGCAAAAGACAACGATATGGTTTTGTCGGAAAACGAAATCAAAGAGGCGGAAGCATATGCCATCACAAAAGGCGGCAGGAGTTGTCGTGTCGCAAAACAATTTATAGAAGAACTGATAAGAAGAGCAGATTGATACGGAGAACGGAATATGGATAAAAAAATGCTGGTGCTGGATATTGACGGCACATTGACAAATTCGAAAAAAGAAATTACCCCCGGAACAAAAAAAGCGGTAACGGATGTTATGAAAAACGGGCATGTTGTTGTTATTGCGTCGGGAAGACCCACTCCGGGAACAAAAAAAGTTTGTGAAGAACTTGAACTGGAAAAATACAGCGGATATGTTTTGAGCTACAACGGAGCGAAAATTACAAGACTTTCCGACAACATGGTGGTACACCAGAAGGTGCTCGATAAAAAATATATTCCCGAGATTTATGAATATTGCATCGAAAACGATATGGGAATGATGACCTATGAGGATAACGATGCGCTGACAGGTACGAGAGTGGACGAATATATGGAGCTTGAAGCGAGAATCAATTCGATAGGGTTAAAATATGTCGAAAATTTCAAAGAATATGTATCGTTCCCCGTGAATAAATGTTTGTTGACAAAAGAAGCGGATGAAGCCGAAAAGGCATGCGAATACCTTGCGAAAAAATACGAGGGCGAACTGAG
Organism: uncultured Oscillospiraceae bacterium; assembly: GCA_964604405.1. Taxonomy (GTDB): domain Bacteria; phylum Bacillota; class Clostridia; order UMGS1883; family UMGS1883; genus RGIG1927. The sequence goes on along the minus strand of CAZRYW010000009.1, from coordinate 6,163 downwards.
TATTTACAGAAGCGAACCGTTTTTTGTGGAGATTATGCCCAAAGGCGTAGACAAGGCAGCGAGTTTGGAGGTTTTGAGAAATATTTTGGGAATAAAAAAAGAAAACATTGTGTGTTGCGGAGACGGTTTTAACGATTTGTCGATGATAAAATACGCGCAGGTCGGAGTGTGCATGGAAAACGGCTGTCAAGAGTGCAAAGACGCTGCCGATTTTATCGCTCCGTCGAACGATGATGACGGCATTGTGACTGTTGTGGAAAAATATTTCAATGTTTAAAATATTTCAATAAGCTGTTGTTGATTTGTTAACAATTGAAGTGTAACATTATACTCAGAAACAAAGATATAAGGCAGGGTGATAATATGTTTGATGAAAGAGAAAATATGACAGGCTTTAACAATGAAAATCCCGAAAATATAACGTTTGAACAAAAAAGTATCAAAAAGAAAAAGCACTCTTGGAAAAAGGCAGGTGCGGTTTTGGTTTGCACTTGCGTTGCGGGAGGCATTTTGGGAACGTCGTGGGTTGGCGGAAACTATCTTTATGAAAAATATTTTCAGGGAAGCGGTGTGGAGATTGAATCAACACATGACGCTTTGGGCAAAACAAAGGATGTTGTGGGATTGAACTATTCGGACGAAGCGGATGCTCTCGCATCCGGCACGATTGAAAACATTGTGGAGGCATGTTTGCCGAGTGTTGTTTCGATTACGAATAAAGGCGTGAGCGAAGTCCGCTCCTTCTTCGGAAATTATCAGACGGAAAGCATTTCGTCGGGCTCGGGCATTATCATAGGCGAAAACGCTTCGGAGCTTTTGATTGTTACAAATTATCATGTTGTGGCGGGAAGCAAGCAGCTCACGGTTGTTTTTGCACATGATGAATCCGCTGCTCAAAGCGGCGACGAATCGAGTATGAATGTCGCAAACGTAAAAGGCTACGATGCGGACAAAGATATTGCGGTTATTGCCGTGAAACTCAGCGAAATGTCATCGGAAACACGCTCTAAAATCAGAGTTGCGACGATAGGTAATTCGGACGATGTAAAACTCGGAAGCGGAGTTATTGCGATAGGTAATGCACTCGGCTACGGACAGAGTGTGACGCACGGTATTATAAGTGCGGTTGACCGTGAGGTTACGATGGAAGGCGTTAACGGAGGACAGATTACGAATAAATATATCCAGACCGATGCTGCCATCAACTCCGGTAACAGCGGCGGCGCTTTGCTTAACATGAAAGGCGAACTCATAGGAATTAATTCTGCGAAAATTTCGTCTACGGGCGTTGAGGGCATGGGATATGCCATTCCGATAACAAATGTTGAAGAGCTCATCGGAGAATTGATGAATCTTAAAACGAGAGAAGTCGTTGCGGAAGATAAACGAGGATATTTGGGTATTTACGGAAATGACGTTACCTCGACGGCTTCGAAAGCCTACGGCTTGCCCACGGGCGTGTTTGTAAACGAAGCGATTGAATCATCTCCTGCCGAAAAAGCGGGGCTGAGAAGCGGAGATATTATCACAAAGGTTGACGGAATCGCAATTTCGAGCATGAGCGCATTGTCGGAAAGACTGAGCTATTACGAAAGCGGAGAAAATGTGGTTTTGACGATAAAGAGAGTCAACGGCAATAAATACGAAGAGATGACTGTTACGGTGAAACTCGGAAGCAAACAGGAAGCCGGAATAGACGAATAAATAGTGAAAAGAGTCAAGGGAGAAAACCTTGGCTCTTTTGCGATTTTGGTTGCAAACAAATGCAAATAGGGGTATAATACAATTACGGCTTTGTGCCGAGAGTTTATAATGGCGGTGAAAGTATGGATACTAAAGAGCTTTTGAAAACTCTTGCCGACTGCGTGAGCATTGCAGGCGACGAAAAAAATGTCGGCGAGACAGTGAAAAAACTTTTGAAAGACAACGGTTGTGTTGATATAAGAAGCGACCGTATGGGCAATATCATAGGCGAATACAGATGCGGAAAAGAAAACGCACCCAAATTGATGGTAGAGGCACATATGGACGAAATCGGTTTGATGGTGAGCGGAATAAGCGACGAAGGAAGTTTGCTTTTTGTTCCCGTGGGAGGATTTGACCCCAAGGTTTTGCCGGGAAGCGAAGTGACGGTTCATACCGAAAACGGCGATTTGTACGGGATTATAGGCGCAAAGCCTCCGCATCTTATTACCGAAAGAGGAAAAGCCGTTAAGATGAACGAAATGAGCGTTGATATAGGCTTTTCGAAAGAAGAAAGCGAAAAAAAGGTGAAAATCGGCGATATGATAAGCTTTAATACACGTTTTACGCACTTGACTGACTTTGAGGCGGGAAGATGCTTTGACGACCGTGCGGGAGTTGCGGCGGTGATAAAAACGCTGGAATATGTGAAAGATTTGAATATCGAATGTGACATAGTGTGTGCGATTACGGTGCAGGAAGAACTCGGCATGAGAGGTGCGAGAGTTGTGTGCGAGAGCGTAAATTGCGATGCGGCGATATGTATTGACGCAGGTTTCGGAACGAGTGCGAATTCATCGGAGGGATTTGACCTGGGCAGCGGAGTTATTGTCAGCGTGGGACCGAACTTGCATCCGAAGCTGACGGGACTGATTTTTGATGCGGCAAGCAAATACAAAATAGATGTTATAAGCGATGTCGAAAACGGCAATACGGGCACGAACGCATGGGAGATTCAGGTTGCGGGAGTGGGAGTTCCCGTGGCACTTTTGTCGTTCCCGCTCAGATATATGCACTCGACATATGAAGTAATTGACCAAAACGACATAGAGAGTGCGGCAAAGCTGGTTGCGTATACGGCTCTCGGTTACAAAGGAGGCGAACAGCTGTGTTATTGAGAAAAATGCTCGAAACAAATTCGCCCTCGGGTTGCGAAGATGAGATGAGAGAGCTTATTTTGAATGAAATAGGCGACATGGAACATTTTGTCGATTCGATGGGGAACATAATAGTACACAAAAAAGGCAACGGAAAAAAAGTGTTGATTTCCGCACATATGGATGAAGTGGGATTCATAATTTCGAAAATAACGGAAGACGGATCGCTGAAATTCAAAACCGTAGGAGGAATAGAAACTACTGTTTTGGCGGGAAAAAAGGTTGTAATCGGAAAAGATAAAGTTTTCGGAGTGACGGGAGTTAAAGCAATACATTTGCAATCGGGCTCGGAAAGAGACGGGATGCTTTCGGTATCGGATTTGGTGATTGATATCGGCGCAAAAGATAAACAGAGCGCAGAGAAAAAAGTGAAGGTCGGAGATTACGGAACTTTTGCAAGCGAGGCGGTTGATTTCGGAAACAACAAACTCAAATGCAAAGGATTGGACGACAAGGTAGGCTGTGCCGTGCTTTTGGAACTTTTGAAGATTGATACGAATCTTGATTTGTATGCGTCGTTTACGGTGCAGGAAGAAGTCGGATGCCGAGGCAGCATTATTGCGGCAAATTACGTGAAACCCGATTACGCATTGGTTTTTGAGGGAACAACCTGCTCGGATGTTTTTCCGACACCCGATGAAAAAACCGTGACACGTCTCGGAGACGGCTGCGTTTTGACGGCGATGGATCGTGCGGCGGTAAGCGACAGAGAAATGTTTGAATTGGCGAAAAAAACAGCCCGGGAAAACAATATCGCATACCAGATAAAGAGAACAACGATGGGCGGTACGGATGCGGGAAGCATACAGAGAAGCGGATATGGAGTGAAAACGCTTGTGATATCGACACCGTGCAGATATATACATTCGCCTGTATGCGTGATGGATAAAAATGACTTTAAGGCACAATTTGAGCTGGGTAAGGCAATGCTTTACGCATTGGATAACAAGTGAGGAGATAGTTGAAATGGAACTTTTGAAAAAAATTGTCTTTGCGTTCGGCCCTTCGGGAAGAGAGGACGAGGTGCGCAATGTTATAAAAAGCGAAATGGAACCCTTGGTGGATGAAATAATAATCGACAACATGGGCAATCTTATTTGTCACAAAAAAGGTAACGGCAAAAAGCTGATGATAGAAGCCCATATGGATGAAATCGGCATCATGGCGACGCATATTGACAAAAACGGATTTGTGCGTTTTGCCGCTGTCGGAGGAGTATCGCCGTCCAATTGCGTTAACAGAGCGGTAAAGTTCGAAAACGGTGTTGAGGGCGTTATATCCGGTGAGGGAAAGAGTGCCCCGAGAGATTGGAATTTGGATAAAATGTATGTGGATATAGGTGCACAGAGTCGTGAAGAAGCCGAACAAAAGGTGAAAATCGGCGATATGGCAACTTTTGAGAGCTCTTTTATCAAAATGGGCAAGAAAATCAGCTCAAAAACAATGGATGACAGAATCGCATGCTACGCATTGATAAAAGCCGCAAAAGAGATTAAGAGTTGTCCGAACGATTTGTATATGGTATTCACGGTTCAGGAAGAACTCGGACTGAGAGGAGCAAAGGTTGCCGCTCAGATAATCGAACCCGATATGGCGATTGCGGTTGACGTGTCAAGCGTGGGAGATACTCCGGAGAGTGAAATTATAGACCTCGCTCTCGGCAAGGGTCCGTCTGTGAAAATGCGTGACGCCTCGTATATCATAAGTCCTGCTGCACGTGACTTTATGATTAAATGTGCAAATGAGGCGAAAATACCGTATCAGTTGGAGGCTGCATCTTTCGGAGGCACCGATACGGGCGCCGTTATGCTGACCGGTAAAGGAGTTCCCGCGGCAACGACAAGTATTCCGTGCAGATATATTCATTCTCCGCAGGAGACTGTTCATGAAGATGATGTGGAAAACGAAATCAAGTTTTTGATTAAAATGATCGAAACACCTATTGCATGACGGAGAGAAAGGATAAAAAATGAAAGATTATATTGTTAATGCGATAACATCGTGCGGAAGCATACGAGTTATTGCTTCGGTTACAACGAATCTTTGCGAAAAGGCAAGAGAAATACACGATTTTTCTCCCACGGCAACGGCTGCTGTGGGCAGAAGCCTTACGGCAGCGGCAATGATAGGAAGCACGTTGAAGGGCGAGGAAGATACGCTAACGTTGCAGTTTAAAGGGGACGGACCGATAGGAAGAGTAATTGCCGTGAGCGACAACAAGGCTCATGTAAAAGGCTATGCGGGTGACCCTTATGTTGATTTGCCCCTCAAAGAAAACGGACATCTTGACGTAGGCGGGGCTGTGGGCAAAAACGGATATTTGAGCGTTATAAGAGATTTCGGACTGAAAGAACCTTACATCGGACAGGTGGAACTGACAACCGGCGAAATAGCGGAAGACTTGACCTACTATTACGCAAAAAGCGAACAGCTTCCCAGCGCGGTTGCTCTCGGGGTTATCGTTGATACGAATCTCAAAGTTAAAAGTGCGGGCGGTTTTATTATACAGATATTGCCCGGAGCGATGGAAGAAGATATCGCAAAGGTTGAAAAGGCTATCGGTGAGATAGGCGAAGTTCCGAGACTTATCGAGCAGGGAAAAACACCTCGAGATATTGTTGAAATGATTTTGGACGGTTACGAAATAGAATTTTTTGATGAAACCGAACCGAAATACGAATGTGATTGCTCGAAAGAAAGAATGGCAAAGGCACTTATCAGTTTGGGCAAGGATGAACTCAGACAAATGATAGAAGAAGACGGACAGGCGGAAGTGTGCTGCCAGTTTTGTAACGCAAAGCACAAATTTTCGAAAGAAGAGCTTGAAGAATTGGAGAAAAATTCAAGATAAAAATCGAAAAGATTTTGAAAAAATTTCGGAGAAAATTGCGGGAAGTGTGATTTTCTCCGAAATAAACCCCTTAATTAAGGGGCAAAAATAATCGTAAAAAAATATTCGAAAAATTTTGAAAAAAGTGTTGACAAAACGATAAACGTCTGCTATAATAACTATTGTTGTGAGAACAACGAAGTCCAAAAAATGGTGAATGGGAGTTTAGCTCAGCTGGGAGAGCATCTGCCTTACAAGCAGAGGGTCATAGGTTCGAGTCCTATAACTCCCACCAATTTTGGCCCGGTAGCTCAGCTGGTTAGAGCGCCAGCCTGTCACGCTGGAGGTCGAGGGTTCGAACCCCTTCCGGGTCGCCATTTTTTTGCCTCTGTAGCTCAGTCGGTAGAGCAGGGGACTGAAAATCCCCGTGTCA
>CAZRYW010000008.1:0-26723 GCA_964604405.1 uncultured Oscillospiraceae bacterium | reverse complement strand
TACTTTGATAAATTCGCCGCCGATAATCTTTCTCTTTGTTTCGGGGTCGCTGACACCCTTGAGCTTATCAAGGAAACGGTCTGTTGCGTCGATATAAATAAGATTAGCGTCAAGCTGATTTTTGAAAACTTCGATAACTTTTTCGCTTTCGCCTTTGCGCATAAGTCCGTGGTTAACGTGCACGCAAACGAGTTGCTTGCCGATAGCCTTTATTAAAAGTGCCGCAACAACGGAAGAGTCAACACCGCCGGAAAGAGCGAGAAGCACCTTCTTGTCGCCTACCTGCTTTCTTGTAAACTCAACAAGCTCGTTGATATAAGCTTCTGCCTGAGCTTTAGTTGTAATTCTTTCCATTGATTCGGGTCTTACATTTGCATTCCAATCCATAAATCGTTTCCTCCTAATGTGTTTTTTATTAAATACACTCAAAAAGGGTGTTATTCAAACAAAGGTGTTGAAAAATATCTCTCGGCAGTATCGGGCAAAACCGTAACAACCGTTTTTCCCGCTCCGAGTTTTTTTGCCATTTTAATGGCTGCGGCAACGTTTGTTCCGCTCGAAATACCGCACATGATGCCTTCCTCACTCGCCAGTTTTTTAGCTGTTCGGATTGCCTCATCGTCTTTTACTATGCAAATATCGTTATATATTGCGGTATTCAATATTTCGGGAATAAGCCCATCACCTATACCCATCTGAATATGTGTACCGATACTTCCTCCGGACAAGATAGCCGCATGCTCGGGTTCAACCGCCCAGATCTCCATATCGGGATTTTCTTTTTTCAATGCTTCGCCGATGCCTGTTATTGTACCGCCGGTGCCTATTCCCGAACAAAATCCGTGTATGGGCTTGCCTATTTGTTCAATAATTTCGCGAGCGGTTACGTCACGCTGGATTTCGGGATTCGCGGGATTTTCAAACTGTTGCGGCACAAAAACATTCGGATTTTCCTTCTGCATACGAAGCGCCGTCTGCAAGCATTCGTCAATGCACAATCCTATGTTTCCCGCATCGTGAATGAGAACAACCTGTGCACCGTAGTGCTCAACCAGTTTTCGTCTTTCCTCGCTCACCGAATCGGGCATTATGATAATTGTTTTATATCCTCTCACCGCCCCAACAAGCGCAAGACCGATTCCCTGATTGCCGCTCGTCGGTTCGACAATAACCGTATCAGAATTGATTTTGCCTTCTTCTTCGGCTTTTTTAATCATGTTATATGCGGTTCTCGTCTTAATCGAACCGCCGACATTCAAGCCTTCGAACTTTACCAGTATTTCGGCGCAATCGTCATCCGTCATTCGGTTCAGCCTTACGATAGGAGTATTTCCCATCGCCTCTAAAATATTATTACAAATCATAGTTTACCTCCGGAAACATTTTTATATTAATTATATATTCAAAAAATGTCCCCATTGTCTTTATTTTAGAAATTATAGCACAGTTTATTTTTATTTTCAATATTTTTTGCGTATTTTGTCTTTTGAAAAATAAACAAAAAATCCGCAGTAAATTTTTTCATTTTACTGCAGATTTTCATCATTTTCTTTTTTTATTTACGGGACGTTTTTTCATCATGTGATCAGTCAGCGCAAAAAGGCAATCCCACACAATAAAAATTCCGAACATTACGGCAGCTGCCGCTGCGGCAACCAAAAGAAGCGACGTTCCCATCGTCACTTTGTAAACCACGGCACGTACAATTGCGATAATCGCAATAAATCCGAGGCAATAGTACAAATAGTCATAAACTTTTCCCTCATGCACAATCGCATGAATAATGCTCATTACGGCAAAAAACACCGCCCAAATCACACATCCGGCAAAGTCCGCAACCATTGCACCGACAATATTCAAATTAGCATCTTTCGTTACCGAAAAACAAATCATTGCAACAAATATCGCCACATGATACAAGACCGGTATAATCAAAAATTTTTTCAACTTATCCATAACATATGCCTCTCTTTCAAAAAAACAAAGGTTGCAGTCTCCTTCAACCACAGACTGTCGATAAACGTATTTTTAATGCAACAGCGAAAGGTTTCCCAAAGAAAATAGGTGAGGTGAATCGTATTCATCACTTAATTCCTTGTAAAAAAAGAACAAACTGCAAAGATTGCCTTGCACTCTTTGCAGTTGCGTGTCGAAAAATTCGACACGCCCAAGTTGCAGTCTCCCGCAACCGATTATATAATTTATTGATTATTTTGTCAACCTGCAATATAGTCCATAGGGTCAACAAAACTGCCGTTGTAAAGCACTTCGAAATGAAGATGCGCTCCGGTTGTTCTTCCCGTTGTTCCGACCGTTCCTATTTCGTCGCCGCAGGAGACAATCTGACCTTCTTTTACGTTTACCGAATTCATGTGAGCGTATGTTGTGACATATCCTTCTCCGTGATCTATCGTAACATAATTTCCATAGCCCGATCTCTCTCCCGCAAAAGTTACTTTTCCGTAACAGGGAGCGTATATAGCCGTGCCGGTCTTTGCCGCCAAGTCAATACCGTTGTGATTTCTTCCCCATCTTCTGCCGAACTCCGATGAAAAAGTTCCGTTTGTGGGATACGAAAGCGAGTTTTTCGTCAGTCCGACCATCTTGCCCGTGCCCTTATGTACGATACGGGTAACAGGCTGTTTTGTAACCACCGTCGTCGGTGCCACATCATGCTTTTTTTCGCCGTTTTCATAAAAAACCAAGCTCGTTTCAACGCCTTCGCCCATACAACCCTCCTGCACAACAAGGGTAAGCCCGAGTGCAAGCGTATCGTCCTCTTCGACTATTTCATCAAAAGGAACCGCAACGTCCATTTTCGTCTCATCTTTGTATACAACCTTGATTTTTCCGTTTTCACGCATTTCGCTCACGGCATCCTCAACCGACAATACCGATGTGATGATATCCTTGGACGGGATAATCGAATAACCCGTATAAATTTCGGCGTCGCTTCTTTGAAAACTTTCTCTGAAAAGTCTCAACGCTTCCTCCGCTTCTTCATACGTGGCAAGCTTTGCCGCAGACCCTTTCTCTGTTTCGATGCTGTAACACAACGCCTCGCCCTCCGCAGCCGCAACTATGCCTCGGTAAATCTGCGTCATATCAACTCCGTCTGCGGGAGTAATTGTCATCACAAATTTCAAATCATGGCTGAAGCTGTTACCGTTAATCTTTTCCACATCATTTTGAGCCGTATTGTATGTTTCTATTGCGTCAAGCTTGTTTGCCGTAACGCCGACGTTGACATCACCGTAATAAACATCGTAGCCCAATGTATAATATTTTGTAATAATTCCGAAACTACCCAAAAGCATAATAACCGCCACAACCGTTGCAAGCAGTTTTGAATCAATGCTTTTTATTATGCCGAAGCTCTCGAGGGTGGCAGTTTTCACGGACGTTATTCTTTTGTACAAATCCGATTTCCGCATCAAATTAACACCTCTCCGTTCTTTTTACACCCTTACTATTATACACAACTTTTCTTTTTTGTAAACCCTTTTTGTAAAACTTTTTTAACATTTATGTAATTTTTTAATTTTTGTTCACAAACCGACGGCATATTTTTGCCTCAAACTTGACCCTTTCAACAATTTGTGATACAATGAAAAGAGATTTTTTGTCGCCTGCAAAAGCGATGTGCAGGCAGAAAGGCGTGCATTTTCAAATGGAATATGAAGTAACCAAACAACATATTACAAAAACACTTGAAGAAAACTATATGCCCTATGCTATGAGTGTTATTGTTTCCCGTGCAATTCCCGAAATTGACGGTTTTAAACCCTCCCACAGAAAGCTTTTGTATACGATGTATTCGATGGGACTTTTGAAAAACGGCAGGACAAAAAGCGCAAACGTCGTAGGTCAGACAATGCGACTCAACCCTCACGGCGATATGGCAATTTACGAGACGATGGTTCGTCTCACCGAAGGTCATGAAGCTCTTTTGCATCCGTTTGTCGATTCGAAAGGCAATTTCGGCAAACAGTACAGCCGAGACATGGCTTTTGCCGCTTCTCGTTATACCGAAGTCAAGCTTGCGCCCATCTCGGCGGAAGTTTTTCGCGACATTGACAAAAACACGGTTGACTTTGTAGATAACTATGACTCCACCATGAAAGAACCGTCGCTTTTGCCGACAGCTTTTCCTAACATTTTGGTCAATCCCAATCAGGGTATAGCCGTAGGTATGGCATCAAATATTGCCTCGTTCAATCTTCGGGAAATCTGTCTTGCAACAAAAGCATTGATGAAAGACGACAAGGCTTGCCTTTCCGATTTTATCTCGGGTCCCGATTTTTCAACGGGCGGTTTTTTGATAAAAGACGAGGAAACTTTTAACCAAATTTACGAAACGGGACGTGGCAGCGTAAAGCTCCGTGCCGCATATAAATACGACAAAAAAAATAACCTTATCGAAATCACCGAGATTCCGTATACCACTTCAACCGAAGCTATCATCGACAAACTCGCCGAACTGATAAAAGCGGGCAAGCTTCGTGAAATCAACGACGTAAGAGACGAGACCGACAAAACAGGTTTAAAACTCACAATCGACCTCAAACGCAATACCGATCCCGAAAAGCTTATGGCAAAGCTTTTTCGCATGACCCCCCTCGAGGATTCTTTCAGTTGCAATTTCAATGTTTTGATAGGCGGCGAGCCGATGGTTCTCGGTGTCAGAAGCATTCTCAAACATTGGATAGATTTTCGCATGGATTGTACCAAGCGCCGTCTTATCTTCGACGTTGAAAAGAAAGAATCAAGGCTTCATCTTTTGCTCGGTTTGGAAAAAATTCTTCTCGATATAGACAAAGCGATTCATATAGTTCGCAACACCGAAGACGATGCGCAGGTTGTTCCCAACCTCATGGCAGGCTTCGGCATCGACCGCATCCAAGCCGAATACGTTGCCGAAATCAAGCTTCGCAATTTGAACCGAGACTACATTTTGAAACGTACCGACGAGATTGACTCTCTCACAAAAGATATTGCCGATTTGAAAGACACAATCGGCAGTTCCCGCCGCATCAAGAAAATCATTTCCGACGAACTTACCGATATTGCGCAAAAGTTCGGCCGTGACCGCAAAACACGTCTTGTGGACTATGTCGAAACTCCTCCCGAAGATTTGGCGGTTGAAATTCCCGATTACAACGTAAAAGTCTTTATGACAAAAGAAAACTATTTCAAAAAAATTACGCTTGTTTCGCTTCGTGCGGGCGGCGAGCACAAATTCAAAGAGGGCGACGAAATGTTCCTCGAATTCGATGCTTCCAACAAGATGGAAATGCTCTTCTTTTCCGATATGCAAAACGTTTACAAAATGCGGCTCAATGACATAAAAGATACAAAAGCAAGCGCCATGGGCGACTATCTTCCCAATTTGCTCAATATGGAAAAGGACGAAAAGATAGTCTACTGCACCCCCGCTTCCGATTACAGCGGCTTCATGCTCTTTGCGTTCACAAACGGAAAAATCGCCAAGATTGACATGCAAGGTTATGCCACCAAGACAAACCGCAAACGTCTCACGGGTGCTTATTCCGACAAAGCACCTCTTGCCGGAGCAATGTATATCAAAGAAGACACATACATTGCCGCTTTTTCGGACAACGGAAAGTGCGTTGTATTCGATACAAAAGACGTTCTCACAAAATCGAGTCGTACAAGCCAGGGTGTCCAGGTAATGACTCTCAGGAAAAAAGCATCGCTCGAGTCTGTCGGCATAGCATCCGATGTTTTAACCGACCCGTCGGGTTACAAAGCAAAATCCCTCCCGTCTGCGGGATACTTTTTGAAAGACGAAGACTCCGGAAAAAAGCAGTTGACACTCTTTAGCGAATAAATAACAACTACGCAACAAAAAATCACGTATATCATTTAAACGGTATACGTGATTTTATTTTTTTATTCTTTTTTCAACATTTCCTCAACGCAAAAATCGCACAATTCTTTTGCCGTTTCATAGTTTACGCTCTCTCCGACAACACGGCACACGTCTCCGCCTGCTTCACGTGTCACCACGACCCATCCTTTGTCGAGCACTATTTTCACGCCCTCGTCGCTTTCGGTATTTTTTCCGAGCTTTTTAATCCTGTTCAAAACAATTTCCGCATCACTTGTCGGAATTTCCACAACAGTTCTTGCCATCGTTATTTTCGGTATTTCAGCCAAAAGATTTTCAATATTTTCGTGCGATAAAAACTCCGCCGTTTTTATGATAGAGCCGACAGCGTCAAACCTGAATATATATTCATCCGGCACGCTCTCAACTCCTTTTATTTTATCGTCGGGAACAAACGGCGTCCGCAGTATTGTACAGTTGTATTTTTCGGCAAGCGCATCCACCGCCGAGCTTGTCGCAAGCGGAACATGAATCGTACTTTCGGGGTGCTTTTTCATCATAATCAAGCTTGTCAGTACAGTATACGTTTCGTCGTCCAATCGCCTTTTTCCTCTCGGTACGATTATCGTCTTCTCGCATGATGCATCCGTCACAAAGCCAATGTCAAATCCGCCTATTTCGACGCTTTGTTCAAACGCATTCATCTCGCTCTCCGTTTCAACGCAATACGGCATATACATACTGACTGCATTATTCAAATCCGCCATCGCCGAGCTTATCAAACGTCTGCCCCAGCGTGCGGGACAGGCAAGCAAAATTTTCAGCTGTCTGCCCGTGTCATCACTCGTTTTCACAAGGCTTTTCAAATAGTGGATTTTATATTCGAAAAGGTACTCTCTCTCCTTGATGTTTTTGCTCTCCGGATACAAAAACTCCGCTTTTTCAAAATAATCTTCCATTTTCAAACGCATTTTTTCATCAATATCCAATCCGTCATATCCGATTATATTGATATTTGCGACTTCTTCGCCGTCCTTTTCGTGCACCTCTATGCTCACGGCACCCTTGAGCATATAAAAAAGGACTCCTCTGCGTGTTATCGGAACGGGCTGCTCTCCGAAATCCTTCACCGCACATCCCATTCCCGCAAGTCCCGCAGTCACCGCTTCTTTTATCATAACCCCCGACGACGTTTCGTCTGTCGCAATCCCGACTTCGCCTCCGTCAAACACCGCACCCGCACATTCACCGAGCACCGTGCAAAATCTCGGTGTTATATCCGAATTTACAACACCTTCTATAACTCCTTTTTTATACAAATGCACTCTCGTCTTTTGCCCCCACAAAACGTTTTCCGAAACGCACGTCCCGTCTTCGATGGTTTTTTCGGGCCAAATCTTCACAAAAGACTTCACTTTCACGTTCTTTCCGATTTTGCTGCCCGCTCCCACAACAGCTTGTTCCAAAATAACGGCATCATCTCCGATTATTGCCCCGTCATCCGCAACACACCCTCTTAAAGATGCGTTTTTTCCTATTCTGCAACCTTTCAAAACAATGCTTCGTTTCAAGCTTGCACCTTCTTTTACAACACACCCCTCGCCTACGTGAGAATACGCTCCGATTTTCGCTCTCGGAAAAATATGTGCGTTTTTTCCTATATAGCACGGTTCTTCCAAAAGAGCGCCCTTTTCCACCACGGCATCTTTTTCGACAACTATGCCTTTTTTGCGTCCGTTTTTCAAGCTTTCCGCAAATACCGCTCCCGCCCGTATAAATCCCGATATATCTTCCACGGCAACACACTTTTGTGCAAGAGGCAATGCATAAATACTTTTCCCCGCTCTCACAAGTGCGGGAAAAACGTTTTCGAAAAGATCCGTGCTCATCTCCTCGGGAATAAATTTTATTATATCCCGATTAAGCACGTATATCCCCATGCCTTTTTCGTCTCCCGTAATGCTGTTCCACAGTCGCTTTTCCTCTATTCTGTTCACTCTGCAATCCGCACCCGTCAAAAGTCGCCCTCCCGCATGCGTGCCGACTCCTATCGTCGCATATGCGTTTTTCCTGCGATGAAAATTTATCAATGCCGAAAAATCCGTCTCGGCATATACAAGATGCGAAAAATACAAAAACTCTTCTTGCAACAAATCCTTTGCGTCTTTGAGTCCTCCGTCTTTCAAATCCGTTTTGACGTATTTTATCTCAACCGTGTCATAACAATCTTTCAAAACGTTTTTTATCTCTTCTTCCATGCATCCCGTAATAACAACAATTTCCGTCACAAAATGATTTTGCAGCGTCTCTGCAAGATGTTCGATAAGCGACTTGCCGCCTATTTTCACGGTTGATATAGGCTTGTTGCAGCTTATCGGTCTGAGTCTTGTTTCTTCCGATGAAATATTTATAACCGCCTGCATATATTCGCACCCTCTACAATATATTTGAAATTTTGATTTCGCTTCGTTTACGGATATGTTCAAATTGCAGCTTCAGCTTATCGGCGACAGTTTGCGCCGATTCAAAATCCTCATGGCGAATATTCGCTCCGATTTCCGTAAACAGCACATTAACCGTATCCGTATCCTCATGCGTTGTGACGGCATCCAAAAATTTTTCGTCCTTTTCCCATTTTTCTTTGATTTTCAAGAGTTCTTTTTGTGCCGATTCAAAATCCCGCCTTTCGATATCATCGTCCAATTTTTCCATTTGAGCCATATTATACAGGCAAATATCTTCGATTTTTCCGCTTTCGTACATCGTCAAAAAAATTATCACGGCAAGCAGCAATGCCGCAATTGCCATTTTACGCATTTTTCTTTACCTCTCTTCCCTGTATGCATATTATTTTCGAATCAAGAGCGCTCAGGTACAAAACATCGCTCAATTTTTCGATTTTCGCCTTTCTCATCGCACGCTGTATGTCTTTCATGCTTATCTGCGATTCTTTCAAATCTTTCGGTCTCACTTTTCCGTCTGCGACAACTATAAAAGGCGTTATGTTTTCTTCGCTTTCGATATCCACGTCTCCGATTGTAACAGGGGACGCTTCTTTTTTTGCAATCACCGACACCTGACCGTTTGTCTCGATTACTATCTCCGATATCTCCGCAAGGCTTGTATATCCGTTTATCCTTATCTGCTCTTCGATATCGTCAACCGTAACTCTCAATTTTTTCATTTCCGTTTCGCACAATTTGCCGCCCCGCACAACCCTGCAACTGTGTCCCACGAGAACACGTCTCGCAATCCTGCTTTTCAATACCAGATACGCAAACACCAACTCCAAAACAACAAGTGTCAAAATCGGTATTATTCCGTCCGCCAAAGGTGCGGCCTTCGACTGCATGGGAACGGTTGCCAAATCCGATATCATTATCGACACCACAAGCTCCGTAGGGTGCATTTCGCCGATGGTTCTTTTTCCCATAATTCTCATCGCACACGTAACCAAAACATACAGTATCAGCGTTCTTATAAACGACAAGCCCATCTTTATTTGCCTCCCAAGGATAATTTTACTGTAAATTTTGTCCACTTTGCGATTTTTTATTCCTCTCGATGTGCCTTTATGTTGACAATTTGCGTATTTTTAGGTTATAATATAGTATGTATATGTGTGTATACCTATTTCTTTCGGAAAGTGGTGTTTTTATATAAATGGAAAATTTACGTGTGTTCGGCGGTAATCGTTTGCACGGCGAAATAGTTACGGGCGGTGCCAAAAATGCGGCAGTTGCCATTATTCCCGCGGCGCTTTTGATTGACGGAGTATGCCGTATCGAAAACGTGCCCGATATCCGCGACGTTAATCTTATACTCGAAATGCTCTCCTATCTCGGAGCAAAAGTTACAAAAATCGACACAAACACAGTCGAAATCGACTCGTCTTGTGTTTCAACGTACAAAGCACCGTATGACCTCGCAAGTCATATGCGTGCGTCTTATTATCTTTTGGGTGCGCTTTTGGGCAGATTCGGCAAAGCCGAGGTTGCTCTTCCCGGAGGATGCAATTTCGGCGAAAGACCCATTGACTTGCACATCAAAGGTTTCCGTGCTCTCGGTGCCGAAGTCGATATCGTGCGTGGTCAGGTCGAAGCTCATGCCGAAAATCTCAAGGGTGCAAGCGTCTATCTCGACAAAGTCAGCGTCGGTGCAACGATGAATATTATTTTGGCGGCAACTCTCGCAAGCGGCAGGACCGTTATCGAAAATGCCGCAAAAGAGCCTCACATCGTAGACCTTGCAAACTTCCTCAATGCAATGGGCGCAAAAATACGAGGTGCCGGTACCGATGTCATCCGTATCGACGGCGTTGAACGTCTTTCGGGCGGCAGCTATGCAATCATCCCCGACCAAATCGAAGCGGGTACGTTTATGATTATGGCGGCGGCGGCAGGCGGCGACGTTCTCGTTAAAAACCTCATCCCCAAGCATATGGCGGCACTTTCCTCCAAGCTTGAGGAAATGGGAGTCGAAATAGAAGAATTCGACGATGCCATCCGTGTCAGACGAGACAAACCCCTCTCTCCCTGCGATGTTCGCACAATGCCCTATCCCGGTTTCCCCACCGATTTGCAGCCCCAAATTGTTGCGCTTTTGACTCTTGCCGAGGGTACGAGCAAAGTCACCGAAGATGTTTGGGACAACCGATTCCAGTATGTCGGCGAGTTAAAACGACTCGGTGCGGACATTTCTGTTCAGGGAAAAACCGCAATCATTGAAGGCGGCTCTCCTTTGACGGGTGCTCCCGTGAGAGCAACAGACCTGCGTGCAGGTGCGGCACTCATCATTGCGGCACTTGCCGCCGAGGGTACAACCGTTATCAACGACCCCATTTACATTGACCGCGGATACGAAAACATCGAGGGCAGATTGGAGCGTATCGGAGCGGCAATAGAAAGAGTGTATATTTCCAATGGTTGAACTGTGTAGTCTTTTTTCGGGCAGCAGCGGCAATGCAACGTTTGTCAAAGCGGGCGATACCAACATTTTGGTTGACTGCGGCGACAGCGGCAGCAAAGTCGAGGATGCTCTTTGCAAAGCTGGAATCGCTCCCGATTCTCTTCATTGTATTTTCATCACCCACGAGCATATCGACCACATAAAAGGTGCGGGTATTATGTCGAGAAGATACAATCTTCCCATATATGCCTCTTACGGCACGTGGCAAAAAATGATTTCGAAAATCGGCAAAATCGGCATCGGCAACATTCATTACATACAAGGCGGCACACCGTTTGCGGTGCGTGATGCTGTTATAACGCCGTTTTCCACTCCGCACGACTGCACCGAAAGTCTCGGTTTTACAATCGAGCATAACGATGTGCGAGCCTCCGTTGCAACCGATATCGGTGTCATGAACAAAACAGTATACGACAACATAAAAAAAAGCGACATTGTGCTTTTGGAGTCAAATCATGACGTTGATATGTTAATCAACGGACCTTATTCTCCCGAGTTAAAACGTCGTGTGCGTTCGAGCGTGGGTCATTTGTCAAACGATGACTGCGCCCTCACATGTTCACATCTTCTTTCCGAAGGTGTTCGTCACATCATCCTCGGGCATTTGAGTTTGGACAACAATACTCCGAGCATCGCATATTCCGCCACGGAAGAAAGCCTTGTCAATTCGGGTGCGAAAATAGGTCGTGACGTCACCTTGGAGGTTGCGAGCCGATATTCTCCCTCCGAGAAATATACTGTATAGAAGGTGTCTATATGCCCAACGTTACCGTTATATCCGTCGGTAAAATAAAAGAAAAGTTCATCAAAGACGCTCTCGGCGAATACGAAAAACGTCTCTCCCGTTTTTGCAAATTCAAATCCGTGGAAATAAGCGACCGCCCCATCCCCGATAACGCATCATCATCTGAAGAAGATGCCGTTCTTATGAAAGAGGGAAGCGATATCCTTGCAAAAATCGACAAAACCGATTTTGTCATTGCAATGTGCATTGAGGGCAAAAAGCTTTCGAGCGTTGATTTTGCCCAAAAAATGTCGGACGCTTTTATGACAACGTCAAACATCACATTCGTCATAGGCGGTTCATTGGGATTGTCGGATGCTGTCAAGGCGAGAAGCAATTTCCGTCTTTCCATGTCCGATATGACTTTCCCCCACAATTTGGCACGCCTCATGCTCACCGAGCAGATTTACCGTGCTTTCAAAATCAATTCCAATGAAAGCTATCATAAATAATCAAACAAAAAAAGCGTTATGTACTTTTGCCGGTACATAACGCTTTTTTGTTTGCGTTTTTCTATTTTATTTCACATCGTTCTTCTCCGAAGAACTTATCTGCCAATACCTTCGCACGCCTTGCGTCGGTCAAAACGTATTTGTTCACCGTCACAGTCTTGTTACCGACAATCAATTCCACCCTGTCGCATCCTTTTTGCGACAAAACGATTTTTCTCAATTCGTCGAGTTTTTGAACATCTTCATTTTCAAGACGTATGACAAGAGTTTTTGCATCTTCGTCCGATATGTCTTTTTTCACGTCCTCTATAGGCGATATTGTGTCCAATATCAGTTTGGGTGTTGATTCTTCTTTTGCGTCGATACGTGCCGCAATTCTCACGATTGCTCCCTCTTTCAAAACCCCGTCGCATTTGGAAAGAGTTTTCGGAAAAACAATCATTTCCACGCTTCCCGTGAAATCTTCGACCATCACGAAACTCATCAAAGTATTGTTTTTTGTTATTTTGTCACGCCTCGATGTAATTATCCCCGCAATAGTCACATTGTCTCCGTCAAAATAATCGGCATCGTCACCGCCTGCTGTCAAAATCTGTGCTATGCGTGTATATTTTGCATCCGATACTATATTTCGATAATCGTCGAGCGGATGTCCCGAAAAATACATTCCCGCCCATTCCTTTTCCATTTCCAGGAGAAAAGATTTCGACATTTTCGGCACATTCGGCAATTCGTCCTCTTTTTCGATATCGCCGCCCAAAATATCTCCGAAAAGATTCATCTGTCCTTCGATATTGCTTCTCTTTTCGGTCATTGCCGAGTCTATCATCGCCTCAAATCCCGCAATCAGACGGTTTCTCTCGGGCACTACGGAATCAAAAGCTCCCACTCTCACAATGCCCTCAACGGCTCTCTTATTGAGTTCATGGCGGCTCATTCTTTTCGCAAAATCCGAAAACGACTTAAAATCTCCGTTTTCACGTCTTTCTGCCACAACCTTATCCATAAAAGCTATGCCGACGTTTTTAACCGTTCCGAGACCGAATCTTATGTTTTTGCCCTCAACGCTGAACGAAGAAAGGCTGCGATTTATATCCGGAGGCAATATTTCGATTCCCATGCTTTTGCATTTTTCGACATACAGCGCAACTTTTTCGCTTTCGTCCATAAATCCCGTGATGAGCGCCGCCATAAAATACACAGGGTAAAAGCATTTGAGATATGCCGTTTGATATGCGACAACCGCATATGCCGCAGCATGCGATTTGTTAAACGCATATTTTGCGAAAGCGTCCATATCGTCAAATATGCTCGATGCCGTCTTTTCGTCTATTCCCCGTCTCAAACAGCCCTCTATAACAACGTTTCCGTTCTCGTCCTCTTCGCCGTAAATAAAGTTTTTGCGAGCCTTTTCCATTTCATGTGCTTTTTTCTTACTCATCGCTCTTCTTACCATATCTGCACCGCCGAGCGAAAATCCCGCAAGAGTTCGCACAATTTCCATAACCTGTTCCTGGTATACAATACATCCGTAGGTGTCTTTCAATATTTTTTCGAGTGCGGGATGCTTGTATGTTATACATTCGGGATTCTGTTTGTTCCGTATATATTGCGGAATAAAGTCCATCGGTCCCGGACGATACAACGATATCCCCGCTATGATATCCTCAAGATTTGTCGGTTCGAGTTTTCGCATAAAGTTTGTCATACCGCCGCTTTCCAGCTGAAAGACGCCCTCCGTGTCGCCTACGGAAATCATCTTATACACCTCGGGCGAGTCGTAGGGTATTTTGTCAAGCTCTATCTTAACGCCCTGCGTTTCGGCTATCTCCAGACAATTTCGTATAATCGTCAGGTTTTTGAGCCCCAAAAAGTCCATTTTCAAAAGTCCGAGTTCTTCAACCGTATCTTTTGTAAACTGCGTTACCACAACATCGTCGTTTTTCGAGAGCGGTATGTTTTCGTCAAGTCTTTCTCCGCAAATAACAACACCCGCCGCATGAGTTCCGCTGCTCTTCGGCAACCCCTCAATACTCATCGCCGTATTGACAAGTCTTTTCACCGTATCGTCCGAATCATACGCCTCTTTCAGCTTGGGAGTTTTAATTGCTTCTTCAAGCGTAATATTCAACGTTTTCGGTACCATTTTCGCAACCTGATCAACTTCGGAATAGCTTATTCCCATAACTCTGCCCGAGTCACGCAAAGCGCCTCTCGCTTTCATCGTACCGAAAGTCACAATCTGGCACACGTTATCCTTGCCGTACTTATTCACGACGTAGTCGATTACCTCGCCTCGTCTTTCGATGCAAAAGTCAATATCTATATCCGGCATCGACACTCTTTCGGGATTCAAAAATCTTTCAAACAGCAAGTTGTATTTTATCGGGTCTATATCGGTTATTTTCAATGCATACGACACAACGCTTCCCGCCGCACTTCCTCGTCCGGGTCCCACGAAAATCCCGTTCCTTTTCGCATATCCCACAAAATCCGACACAATCAAAAAGTAGTCCGTAAACCCCATCGAATTGATT
The DNA here is from genome assembly GCA_964604405.1 of uncultured Oscillospiraceae bacterium. Taxonomy (GTDB): domain Bacteria; phylum Bacillota; class Clostridia; order UMGS1883; family UMGS1883; genus RGIG1927. The sequence goes on along the minus strand of CAZRYW010000008.1, from coordinate 12,131 downwards.
ACCGAAAGTTCGTAATCGAGCCTGTTTACGATATCTTCGTTCACATTTTCGCCGTAACGCTCCGTCAATCCTTTTCGACACAAAAAATCAAGATAACCGACGTTTGTATATCCTTCGGGCACGTCAAACTGCGGCAAGAGCTTTTTATGAAACTCAAACTCAAAATTGCACATATCGGCAATTTTTTGCGTATTGTCCACAGCTTCGGGTGCAAATGCGAAAATGTTTCGCATTTCCTCCTCGCTTTTCACATAAAACTCATCGGTATCAAACCTCATTCTGTTTTCGTCCGATAAATTTTTTCCCGTCTGTATGCACAAAAGCACATCCTGATACGTCGCATCCTCTTTTTTTATATAATGCGAGTCGTTCGTCGCAACAAGCGGTGTATCGGTTTCCTTTGCAAGACGCAAAAGAGACGGCATTATTTCTCTTTGCTTGGCAATGTTGTGGTCTTGCAGTTCAAGATAAAAATCTTCGAATATTGATTTATAATTCAAAAGAGCCTCTTTTGCACCGTCATAATCGCCTTCGGCAAGCTTTGACGGAATCAGCCCCGCAAGGCACGCCGACATTGCAACAAGTCCCTCCGAATGAGCTTTCAGCTCGTTCATATCCGTTCTCGGACGATAGTAAAACCCGTCAATTGCAGCTTTTGATACGATTTTGCAAAGATTTTTGTATCCTATCTCGTTTTTTACCAAAAGCACCAAATGATAATTTTCCGCATCCTCTTTTGTTGATTTATCATACAATGTTCTCGGTGCCACATACACCTCGCAACCTATTATCGGCTTGATTCCCTCTTTTTTACACGCCTTGTAAAAATCCACGGCGCCGTACATCACGCCGTGGTCGGTCAATGCCATTGCATTTTGCCCCAGCTCTTTCGCTCTTTTCGGCAAATCGGCAACTCTTGCCGCACCGTCCAGCAAGCTGTATTCGCTATGTACGTGTAAATGTGTAAACATAGGTCATTCTCCCAATTCTTCCGCTATTTTTATAAGCTTATTCAGTCTGTTGTTGAGCGTGCTTTTCGGAATCGGCGGGTCAAAAAGCTGCGCCAACTCTTTGAGCGACAACCCCTCGTTTTCAAGACGCATTACGGCAGTCTCTTTCAGCTTGGGTTTCAAAAAATCCAGTCCCGCATGTTGCTCGATAAATTTTATCGCACACGTCTCACGATACGAATTTTCGCTTGCTCTGTCCGCATTTGCCATATCGCAGTTTATAACACGATTCGTCTCGTTTCGTCTGTCTTTCAAAACCTTGGCTTCGAGGATTTTAAACACCGCAGTCGAAGCCTCCGTCACCTTCAACATATCCGAGACCGATTCGCTTTTGTTTGTATATACGACATAAAGATTTTTTCTTTTTGTCTCCTTGGCGTCAACGCCCATCGCCGCCAACATCATTTTCAAAATATCGGCAGCATTTTCGTTTTCCGTATAAATTTCCATTCGGTACGATTTTTCGGGATTGGACAAGCTTCCCGCCACCAAAAAAGCACCCCTGACAAAAGCTTTTATACAGCAATCCGACAATTCGCTTTCGCCGACAAGCTCTATCTTTTCTCCCGCCTTGACGCAAATTTGGTTCAATATTTCCTCGGGAATCAAAAACTTGTACCCTTCCGCACTTTCGCTCAATCTGTCGGGATAATCTATCTTGCATGTTTTTTGCAAAAAAGTGCTCACCCTTTTCGCCAAAAGAAAACTGTCCGTTCCGAAAATCACGTTACCGCCGTAGCTTATGCCTCCGAACAAAATCATTGCCTGAAGCTCCGATATCATACAGCAACGCTTTTTTACTCTTATATTCAAAAGTTCTTCTTTTACTTCTTCAAGAAAAGTCATTTGTCATCCTCTTTTTATTTACGTTCGATATCTCGGTGCGAACTGCGTGCGTTTATTCCGATTTTTTCAAACGTATCCCTCAACAATTCGCATATTGCAACGCTTCTGTGCTTACCGCCCGTGCATCCGATGGAAATCGTCAATTGACGTCTGCCGTCTCGCACGTAAAGCGGTATCAGATAATTTATCATTTCCGTATATTTACGCACAAATTCTACGCACTCTTCGTTGTCGGTTACAAAATCGTAAATATCTTTTTCCAGTCCCGTTCTGTAACGCATGTTTTCATTGTAGTACGGATTCGGCAAAAATCTCACATCCATAACAAGGTCTGTGGAACTCGGTATTCCGTACTTGAACCCAAAGCTCATAATATTTACCGAGAAAAACTCTTTTTCTTCTTTGCCGTCTCCGAACTTTTTGCGAACGATTTCACCAAGCTCTCTTGTCAAAAGATTCGACGTGTTGATAATATAATCCGCTCTTTTTCGAATCGAAGAAAGTATTTCTTTTTCCATCGTTATGCCCTTTTCCACAGGTCCCAACGGTGCCAAAGGATGTGCACGTCTCGTCTCCTTGTAACGACGCACCAGACTCGGTTCGTCCGCTTCGAGAAAAACTATTTCATACGGACATTTTTCTTTCGATATTTTATTGAGCTCTTCTTCGATATTCGAAAACATTTCTCCGCCTCTGATATCCGTAACAACCGCTACGTTATCCGCCTTGATTTTCGACTCGGTAACCGCTGTCGCAAATGCCGACAAAAAAAGCACCGGCATATTGTCTATGCAGTAATATCCCATATCTTCAAGAAAATGGAGCATCTGCGTTTTACCTGCTCCCGAAACGCCCGTCAAAATCAAAAACCTCATACCATTCATCCCTTATTTCCAAAGCTTTACTTCACACTCGAGCATTACTCCCGATTTTTCGTACACACTCTTTTTAACCTTTTCAATCAATTTCAAAACGTCGTCCGTCGTGGCGCTGTCGCAATTTACAATAAATCCCGAGTGCTTTTCGCTGACCTTCGCCCCGCCGACTCTTTCGCCCTTCAGATTTGCCTCTTCGATGAGCGCCGCCGCAAAATATCCCTCCGGACGCTTAAAAGTGCTTCCGGCAGACGGATATTCCAAAGGTTGTTTTGTTCTTCTTTTTTCGGCAAGCTCTTTCATCTTTGCCAAAATCTCTTCGCTGTTTCCCTTTTTCAGTTTTATCCCCACCGCCGTAACGATAAGGTTTTTATCCGAGAAAAAGCTCTTTCTGTATGCAAATTCCGCCGTGTCGTTGTCCATGCGATATACTTCCCCGTCATCTGCGGCGTAATCTATCCAATCGACTATATCTTTCATTTCTCCGCCGTATGCGCCCGCATTCATGCAAACAGCACCGCCCACGCTTCCCGGTATTCCGTGTGCAAACTCCATCCCCGTCAGAGAATTTTTGTATGCCGCCTGCGCCACCGAAGACAATAGCGCTCCCGCCTGGCAGATTATCGCATCGCCGTCAACTCTGATGTCGCTCATCTGCTTGCCTATATGAATTACGGGATTTTCAAGTCCCTCGTCACAAACCAAAAGGTTTGTTCCGTTTCCGAGGATATATGCCTTCTCGCCTTTCTCTTTAAGTACCTTCAAAACCTGCGCCGCCGAATAAGCATCGGCAGGCTCAATCATTGTTTTCGCAACACCTCCCGTTTTAAAAGAGGTATATTCTTTCATGTTCACATTTTTCTTTACAGTGCAGTTATCAATGTTTTCCACTCATATCACCGCCAAACTATTTTTGCGTATAAAGAAAACTCGCTCCCACAACACCCGCATCGTTAAAAAGCTTCGATATCCTGATATCCGTCTGCAAAAGCTCTTGTGAGCGACCCGTCATGGAATTTTCTTTGACAAATTCTTTTATGGGATTCAAAATCAAATCCCCCTCACGGCTCACGCCGCCGCCGATTACAACAACATCGGGCTGAAATATGTTAATCGTGTTGCATATGCCTTCCGAAACATACTCCAACCAATTTGTAACAACGTCTCGTGCGATATCATCGCCTTTTTTATAATATTCGAAAATCGTTTTTCCGTTAACTTCGCCTTTCATTCCCGCGGCAACCGCACTTTTCACCAATGCGGAAACCGAGGCATATCTTTCCCAGCAGCCGTATCTGCCGCAATTGCATTTTTCTCCGTTTTTCACTATCGTCATGTGACCTATTTCTCCTGCGGCGCAGTTAATTCCCCGCAAGAGCTTTCCCGAGAGCACTATTCCCCCGCCGACGCCCGTACCGAGAGTTATGAAAACAAAGCTGTCACATTCTCCCGAGAGCACATATTCGCCGAGTGCGGCGCAGTTTGCGTCATTGTCCAAAAAAGTGTCTTTGCCCGTCTCTTTTTCGATAAGTTCGCAAATATGCAAGTTCGAATAATTTTCAATATTCGCCGAACTCACCACAATACCGTTTTTGCTGTCGCAAACACCCGTAGTTCCTATTCCTATCGAATTTATCTCTCCGAAATCAATCTTGAGCTTATCCGACATTTCGTGACTCACTTTCAAAACAGCAGACGGAATAAGCCGTCCGTCTTTCGGTGTGGGTGTTTTTGACGAAATAAGTATTTTACCCTTTTCGTCCGCAATTGCGCTTTTGATAAAAGTACCGCCTATATCTATTCCGATATTTTTCATAAAAAGATTTTTCTCCTTATGCTTCGATTTTCAAATAATCACACAACTTTTTCAATGACGTATTCAGTATCAGCTCCTCGGGATATTCGATATCCTCCATAAGAGCTATACTGTCGGGCACAATACCTATCTCCGCCGAAAAATGCGCGTCCGTGCTCAATACAACCGGCACGGAGTATTTTTTGCACAAAAGCGCAATCTCTCTGCAATTTTCCCGACTTCCCTCTCTCACTTTAAAAGAGTGATTATTGATTTCTATTATCTTACCCGTTTCTTTCGCTTTTTTTACAACCGCTTCGTAATCGCATTTATATCTTCCGTCGCCCAAATGCCCCAAAACGTCCACATTCGGATTATCCATCGTGTTAAGCCACGCTTTTGTCACGATATCTTCGTCCGTATACGGCGGGAAACACGGAGTATGCAAACTTGCAATCACAATCTCCAAATTTTCCAAATATTTGTCCTCGATATCGAGTCTTCCGTCTTCGTTTGTTATGTCCGCTTCCGCACCCGTCAAAAGACGCACGGAATTTATATATTTGGGCAAATGCCTTGCCGATTTAAAATGAAACCACACCGCACCGTCACCGAGCTCGGGGCCGTGATTTGTCATGGCAATGCCCTCCATCCCCGTTTTTGCCGCAAACGCAATGTTTTCTTCCAATGTGGAAAATGCGTGAGCCGAAACGTTTGTGTGCGTATGTGTATCAACCGTAATTTTTATCATATCCGTCTGCCTTTCGCAAATTATAAAATTCCCGTTGCGTCCATGTTCATCTGCTTGGAAAGTCTTTCGCTCAATTCTTCCGCCGCATTGTAGCCCATCTGTTGCTGACGATAATTCATTGCCGCAACTTCAATGATAACAGCCAAATTTCGACCCGAAGAAACGGGAATCGTAAGACTCGGAACTTCAATACCCAATATGTTGACGTACTGCTTGTCAATTCCCAGTCTTTCGTAGTTTTTTCCCTCCTGCCAATGTTCGAAATTGACAACAAGGTTAATATTTTCCGTATCCTTTACGGCACCCATACCGAATATCTTTTTAACGTCGATAATTCCGATGCCTCTCAATTCGATAAAGTGACGTATAATCTCAGGCGATGAACCCACGAGTGTTTTCGATGAAACTTTTTTGATTTCCACCGCATCATCGGCAACAAGTCTGTGACCTCTTTTCAAAAGCTCTATCGCCGTTTCGCTTTTTCCGACGCCGCTTTCACCCATAATAAGCACGCCTTCACCGTAAATCTCCATCAAAACGCCGTGGCGTGTGATAAACGGAGCAAGCAACACGTTCATTATGGATATATACGATGCCACAAACTGACTGGTGTTTTCCTCCGTTCTCAAAACGGCAACACCGTGCTCTCTTGCCGCATCCATAAGCTCGGGGAACACATCGAATTTTCTCGTTACGACTATTGCGGGAATCTTTTTCTCGCAAAGATTGGAGAGCGTGCGATATCTTTCTTCCGAAGATTTACCCATCAGATAAAACGTTTCGGCTTTTCCTATAACCTGTATTCTGTCGCTGTCGAAATATTCGTAATAATCTGCGGCAAACTGTATTCCCGGACGGTGAACGTCGCTACAGCCTATCCAGATATCGTCCAAATTTTCGGGTACATACAAAACTTCGAGTTTGAATTCCTCGATAACTTTTTTCAGTTTTACCTTTTCTCTTGCCGTCGTATTCATCACTCGTTGCCACCTTTCAGCTTCTCGCTCTGATAAAAAGTTGCGAGAGCGTCAACCAATTCGTCTATTTCGCCGTTCATTATCGAATCTATTTTGTACAGCGTCAAATTAATTCTGTGATCCGTAACTCTTCCCTGCGGGAAATTGTACGTTCTTATTCTCTCGCTTCGATCTCCCGAGCCTACCTGACTTTTTCTCTCTGCCGCAATTGATGCGTTTCTCTCCGCTTCCATCAAATCGTAAAGTCTGCTTCTGAGAACTTTCAACGCCTTGTCCTTATTCTTGTGCTGGCTTTTTTCGTCTTGGCACGACACAACAAGTCCCGTGGGCAAATGTGTGATTCTTACCGCCGAGTCCGTCGTGTTAACGCATTGTCCGCCGGGGCCGCCCGCACGGAAAACATCTATTTTCAAATCGTTCGGATTGATTTCGAGTTCAACTTCTTCAACTTCGGGAAGCACCGCCACGCTTGCCGCCGACGTCTGTATTCTGCCTTGAGACTCCGTTTCGGGCACTCTCTGAACACGGTGAACGCCGCTTTCGTACTTAAAACGACTGTACGCACCCTGTCCGTTTACCGAAAACGAAATTTCCTTGTAGCCTCCCAGCTCTGTCGCATTTGAATTCATAATTTCGATTTTCCACCGCTTTTTTTCGGCATACATCGAATACATTCTGAAAAGCGCCGCCGCAAAAAGTGCCGCTTCTTCGCCGCCCGTACCGCCTCTGATTTCCACTATAACGCTCTTGTCATCGTTGGGGTCTTTGGGAATCAAAAGAACCTTCAGCTCTTCTTCTATTGCGGGAATTTTCGCTTTCGCTTCGTTCATTTCTTCTTTCAAAAGCTCTTCAAATTCGGGGTCCTGTTTTTCTTCAAGCATTTCTTCCGCATCGGAAACCGTCTTTTTGATTTCTTTGTATTCACGATATTTTTCCACAATCGGCGTCATATCGCTGTGTTCTTTCATCAGCTTTCTCCACGTGTCGATATCGGCAATAACGTTGCTGTCCGATATTTTCAACGAAAGCTCTTCATATTTTTCTTCAATAAATGCAAGCTTGTCAAACATATTTTTATGCCTTTCCGTTTATTTAATATAATGCATCAACACGCCTACCGCCAATCCGAGAATACATCCCATAAACACCTGAAACGGGCTGTGTCCCAATATTTCCTTGATAGCCGTTTCTCCGCCCATCTGCGGATCTTCTTTCAATGCGTTGATAATATTGTTGAGCACCTTTGCCTGTTCTCCCACCGCACGACGAACACCGCACGCATCATACATGACAATCAAAGCAACCGCCGCCGCAATCGCAAAGTATACGCTGCCCATCCCGTGTTCAATGGCTATAACAACCGCAAGTGCCGTAACAAAAGCGCTGTGAGACGAGGGCATACCGCCCGATGCCAAAATATTTTCCCACGCAAACCTCTTTGCCATAACCGAATTGATAACCGATTTGATTATTTGAGCTATCGCCCATGCCGTTATTGCGGCAATAAGCGCCGTATTCTCCGCAAGGCTCACCACATTATTCATAACAACTCACCTTTCCGTTCGTGTCAGTTTTCTCTCTCCAAAAGAAATTTTGCCATTTCTCTCGGAAAATCTCCGTTTTCGCCGAAAACAGCGCAAGAATCAATCGCTTTTTTCGTTTCGCTCTGCAAATATTCTTTTGCTTTGTCGATTCCGAGAAGCGTCACAAAAGTGGATTTTTCCGAAAAAACATCTTTCATCAAAGTCTTTCCCATCTTTTCGGCATCGCCCTCAACATCCAATATATCGTCTTTTATCTGAAAAGCAAGTCCTATGCTGTGTGTGTAATCGCCGACAAAATCAGCGTCTTTTCCCGCCGCAATCGCACCTGCCGCACCTGCCGCATTTATCAACATTCCCGTTTTACGTGCGTGAATATATTTCAACCCGTCCAAATCTGTTTTCACGCTTTCGGCTTTTATGTCGTCGCATTGACCGCCAACCATTCCGTCTATGCCTGCCGCAAACGACAAATATTTTATAAAATTGTACGCCTTAACGGGATCCTTCACGTTTTTTGTAATGTAATAAAAAGCATACGTCAAAAGTCCGTCTCCCGCCAAAAGGGCATACGCCTCGCCGTATTTCACATGGCATGTCGGCATGCCTCTGCGAAGAGTATCGTTGTCCATGCACGGCAAATCATCGTGAATGAGCGAATACGTATGTATCATTTCGATTGCACAACCGAAATAAAGCGCATCTTGCATATCTCCGCCCAAAGCTTCGCACACACCGAGCGCAATCATCGGTCGTATTCTTTTGCCGCCCGCCAAAAGCGAATATGCCATTGCTTCCGACACGGCATTGTTTTTCGGCAAAAAGCTTACCGCATTTTCAAGCTCTTTGTTGATTTTTTTCGCATAATATTCCGTTTTTTCCGAAAAAGTCATCATGCATCCACCTCCGCAAAGTCCTCTTCGCCGTCTTCGGTAATCTTTTTCACTTTAAGCTGTGCCTCATCCAAGAGCTTTCGGCAGTCCTTTGTGAGCGACACACCCTTTTCGAAAAGCGTCATCGACTCTTCAAGCGTCGTTTCACCGTTTTCAAGTTTTTTCACTATATCTTCAAGTTCTTTCAAAGCTTCTTCAAAAGTCATCGTAATTCCTCGCTTTTTTCAATTTCGGTCACACGTGTTACGGCTTTTCCGTCACGAAGCACCAATGTCAGACAATCATTTTCGTTGATGTCATTTACGCTTTTTAACGTTTTTTCGTCCTTATACGTTATGCTGTAGCCTCTGTCAAACACTTTCAGCGGACTTAGTGCATCAAGCTTTGCCGCCCGCTCCGAAAGCATGTTCAGCTTTTTGTCGCATTTTTGAGTATATGCCTTTACCAATACGTCAAAATCTCTGTCCGTAATCTGCATGAGATTTTCCATTCTTCTCATAAAGCTATCTTTTGATACTCTTTCCGATATCAACCTAAGCTTTGTTTCGCTTTCCTGCGATTTATTGACAAGAAGGCTTTTAAAGCGTTTTTCAAATTGTGCTATGAGGGACGTTATTTCATCTTTATCCGGCACGGCAAGTTCTGCCGCCGCCGACGGTGTCGGTGCTCTCAAATCGGCAACCGCATCGGAGAGCGTAAAGTCTGTTTCGTGTCCCACCGCCGATATCACGGGAATCTCAGATGCAAAAATCCCTCTTACGGTCGCCTGCTCGTTAAACGCCCACAAATCCTCTATGCTTCCTCCGCCTCTTCCCACAATCATAACATCGACCGTTTTTTGAGTATTAAAAAACTCAATTCCTTTCACGATGCTTGCCGAGGCATTTGCTCCCTGCACCAAAGCCGGATACAGATATACCTTCGCCAAAGGATACCGTCTTTTCAAAATATTCAAAATATCCCTCACGGCAGCACCCGTCGGACTTGTTACCACTCCGACCGTTTTCGGAAAACGGGGAATCGGTTTTTTGTATCGTTCGTCGAAAAGTCCCTCTTCGGAAAGCTTTCGTTTGAGCTCTTCGAGCTTTTTGTACAAATCGCCCCTGCCCTCCTGCTCCATCGTTTCGATGTAAAGCTGATAAGCGCCGTCACGTTCGAAAACGCCTATTCTTCCGTTCGCCGACACTTTCATGCCGTTTTCCATTTTGAACGGAAGACGCATCACCGCCCCCTTGAACATCACGGCACGGAGCGTCGCACCCTCGTCCTTGAGAGTAAGATACACATGCCCCGAAGAATGGTATTTGAGGTTACTGATTTCGCCTTTTATCCAAATGTTCTTTAGCACCTGTGTTCGCTCCAGTATTGCTTTTATGTAATTGTTAATCTGCGTTACCGTCGCTTCACGTCGTTGCATAATCACACCCACTTTGTCACTCAGGCTTTATTTTTCAAATATTCCGCCAAAACCCCGTTTATAAATTTGAACGTGTCGTCCTCGCCGTACTTTTTGCTCAGCTCAACCGCTTCGTTTACGGCAACACGGTCGGGAACATCTTCCATGTTGTCTATCTCGTAAATCGCAAGCTGTAAAAGAGCGAGACTGATTTTCGGCAATCTTTCAACATCCCATTTTTTGAGAAGCGGCGCAATTTTTGCGTTAAGCTCATCTTTTGCTTCCGCCGCACCGAACACAACGCTCTTCATGTATTCGAGATCCTTGCCGCTCATTGCTTCTTCTGCCCAAAGCTCGTCTTTCACCGTTTCCTCCAAATATTCGCACATATCGTGAGGAGGCTCTTTCATAAGAGCGCAATTGTATATAATTTTGAATGCGTTTTCTCTTGCAGCTGATCTGCTCATTTTAATCTTCCTTTCTTAAAAAAGCTTTGTTATATCGGAATACATCACAAATATTCCCAGTCCGAGAATAAGTGCCAGTCCTATCGTGTTTATAAGTCCCAAAACTTCCTGTTTCAATTTTTTTCGTGTCACAAGTTCCATAAAAGCAAAAATTATGCTTCCGCCGTCCAATGCGGGGAACGGCAAAAGATTGAATACGCCCAAATTCACGCTTATCATCGCAAAAAGATTGAGCAAATTCAAGCATACAGTCAATGCGCCGTACCCTTTTGTCTGTTCCGTCGTATCTTCGACCGTCTTGACTATTCCCACGGGGCCTGACATATCGCTGACTCCCGCTTGCCCCGTGACAAGCATTTTGAGCGATGTTATTACCGCACGGACAACATATCTGGTGTCATAAATCGACTGCTCCAAACTGCCCATAAAGCTCAAATTTTCAATCTGCGGATAAAATCCCAAGAGTGCGATGTTTCCGTCCGTTTTCGGATTCACGTAAACCGAGTGTTTCTCTCCGTTTCTGACGTATTGAACTTTTATCTCACCATCCGCTTCCATCATAAAAAGCTTGATTTCCGCATAACTTTTTACGCTTGTACGGTCAAGCTTTACGATTTCGTCGCCTTTTTGCAGTCCCGCCCGTTCAATCGCCGAATCTTCCGAAAAATCTCCGACAACATTCGAGTACACGGCGCCGGATATGTTATTTATGATTACAAAGCACAAAAACCCGAGCAAAACATTCATCAGTGCACCCATCACAAGAATAATTATCCTTTTAAACGGATGAATGTTGTAAAAGGCATGCGGATTGTCGCTTTGATCCTCTTCGCCCTCCAGCCTCACAAATCCGCCCAAAGGCAACGCTCTCAGCGAATACACGGTTTCGCCTTTGCCCCATTTGAAAAGTCTCGGTCCCATTCCGACCGAAAATTCATGTACCGTGACATTAAACTTTTTTGCCGCCGCAAAATGCCCCAATTCGTGAAGAATAATCATCACGCCGAAAGCCAGAATCGTCACAACAACGGATAAAACCATCACAAAACCCCCGATAAATTATTTTCCCGCAGCTTCTCGCACCATGCGTCTGGCGAACTTATCCGCTTCTTCGATATTTTCTATCGTCGTGTCACGCACAACACTATGCTTTTCCATTGCGTAAGAAATATACTCCGTAATATCTCCATAACGGCACTCGCCCTTCAAAAACATTCCGACGGCTTCTTCGTTTGCTCCGTTAAACACGCACGGCATCGTACCGCCTTGCTTTGCCGCATATTTTGCCATATTCACGGCAGGGAACGCCTCGTGGTCAATCTCCGAGAAAGTGAGCGTGCCTATTTTCGCAAGATCCAAATTCTCGCTCACCTTTATGCTTCTTTCGGGATAGTGAAGCGCATAGCTTATCGGAAGCTTCATATCGGGCACTCCGAACTGACCTATCACCGAGCCGTCGCAAAACTGCACAAGCGAATGTACAATGCTCTGACGGTGTACCACGGGAATAATGTTATCGACCCCGACTCCGAAAAGGTGCATTGCCTCAATGATTTCGAGCCCCTTGTTCACAAGCGTTG
>CAZRYW010000007.1:3380-26792 GCA_964604405.1 uncultured Oscillospiraceae bacterium | reverse complement strand
CCATTTCCGTTGCCAATGTGGGCTGATAACCGACGGCCGAGGGCATTCTGCCCAAAAGTGCCGACACTTCGCTGCCTGCCTGTGTAAATCTGAAAATATTGTCGATAAAGAGTAACACGTCCTGTCCCTCTTTATCACGGAAATATTCCGCCATCGTGAGACCCGAAAGCGCAACTCTCATTCTCGCTCCCGGAGGCTCGTTCATCTGACCGTATACAAGAGCAGTCTTGTCGATAACTCCCGATTCCTTCATTTCGTTGTAAAGGTCGTTACCCTCTCTTGTTCTTTCTCCGACGCCGCTGAATACGGACAAACCGCCGTGTTCTTTTGCAACATTATTGATAAGTTCCATTATAAGAACAGTCTTGCCTACTCCCGCACCGCCGAAAAGACCGATTTTTCCGCCTTTCGCATAAGGACAAATCAAATCCACGACTTTAATACCGGTTTCAAGAATACCGCTACTCGCTTCCTGTTCTTCGTAAGAGGGAGCCTGTCTGTGTATGCACCATCTTTCTTCGGTTTCCGGAGCGGGCATATTATCCACGGGTTCACCCAAAAGATTGAATATTCTGCCCAAAGTACCTCTTCCGACGGGAACGCTGATACCGCTTCCCGTATCTCGCACGCTGCTGCCTCGGCTGAGTCCGTCCGTCGAACTCATGGCAATACATCTTACAACGTCATCCCCGATATGCTGTGCAACCTCAACCGTTATTTCAGTACCGTTATTATCAACAATAAGTGCATTATTCAACTTCGGAAGATTTCCGTTTTCAAAACGGACGTCAATGACAGGTCCTTCAACACGAACAACCTTGCCTATGCTGTTTTCTGCCATAACTACACCTCTTTCAATCAATTTTCACTGCCTGCGACAATCTCCGTAATTTCCTGGGTGATTGCGCTTTGTCTTGAGCGGTTGTATTTCAGAGTCAAATCGGCAATCATCTCATCGGCATTTTTATTCGCCGACTGCATGGCATTTCTTCGGCTCGAAAGCTCACTTGCCACGGAGCTCGTCAGCGCACCGTATATAATTCCCGACATATACTGAGGTATCAACTTGTTAAAAACCGCTTCAACGCTCGGCTCGTAAATTGTCAATACTCTCGCCTTTTTTTCGCCCTCTTCTTTGGGGGCAAAAGGCAACAAGTTTTCGTTTTCGGGTACAAACGTCAACACATTAACAAATTTTGTGTAGCTCACATCAACCCTGCCGAACTTTCCATCCAAATAATCTTTTGCCACAAGCTGTGCGATATGTGCACAGTCGCTCGACCTCAGACTTCCCGCAACGGCATAATCATTAGTCAAAATATGAACATCTTTTCTCGAAAAATATTCCGTAACTTTTTTACCTATAGGCAAAATGTAGTCACCCGACTTGATTTCAAGCGATCGGAAAAGGTTTGCGTTATAACCTCCCGCCAAGCCTCTGTCGCCCGCAATCACGATATGACAAGTCGGCTTTTCTTCATCACCTTTGCAAAAAGGCGACGAAAAATCGGTGTTTGTTCGCATTATATCGCTTGCCAATTCCCTGAGCGACTCAAAATACGGCTTTATCCGCTCCATATTGTCTTTCGCTCTGCGAAGCTTGCTTGTTGCAACAAGCTCCATTGCTTTTGTTATTTGTTTTGTGCCCTCAACGCTTTTTATTCTGTTTTTGATTATTTTCGTAGACTGGGGCATAGCCTGCCCTCCCTATCTTAATTCAAAAATTTCTGTTTGGAATTCTCGACAGCTTCTATTATCAACTGTTCCGTTTCGCTGTCAAGATCTTTTGTCTTGTTTATATTTTCGATAATTTGCGGAAAATTGTTTTCTACATTTTCATAAAGGAATTCTTCGAATTCACTTATGCGGTCAACGGGAATATCTTTGAGATAATCGTTTACGCACGCATAAATAATCACAACCTGCAATTCGACTTTTACGGGTTTGTTTCTGCCCTGCTTCAATATTTCCACAATTCTCTCACCTTGCGCCAAACGCATCTTGGTATCGTCGTCCAAATCGCTGCCGAACTGTGCAAACGATGCCAATTCACGATATTGCGAATACATCAATTTGAGTTTTCCGGCAACTTTTTTCATAGCTTTTATCTGCGCGCTTCCGCCGACTCTCGACACGCTGATACCGGGGTTAACCGCAGGCATAATTCCCGAATGGAAAAGTTCCGTTTCGAGGAAAATCTGACCGTCCGTAATACTGATTACGTTTGTCGGAATATACGCCGACACGTCACCTGCCTGAGTTTCGATAATCGGAAGTGCCGTCAAACTGCCTCCGCCGTATTCGGGAGCGAGACGAGCCGCTCTTTCCAAAAGACGGGAATGAAGATAGAAAACATCGCCCGGATAAGCTTCTCTTCCCGGCGGACGGCGAATAAGAAGACTCATCGCTCTGTATGCCACCGCATGTTTTGACAAATCATCGTACACAATAAGAACATCTTTTCCCTGTTCCATAAAATGTTCACCCATCGTGCATCCCGAATAAGGTGCAATATACTGAAGCGGTGCGCTGTCCGATGCCGTAGCCGACACAACGATTGTATAATCCATTGCACCGTTCTTTTCAAGTGTTTCAACCACTTGTGCAACAGTAGATTTTTTCTGACCGATGGCAACATAAATACAAATTACATCTTTACCCTTTTGGTTAATGATAGTATCCGTTGCTATAACCGTTTTACCCGTCTGGCGGTCGCCTACGATAAGTTCTCTCTGACCTCTGCCGATCGGAATCATCGAGTCGATAGCTTTGATACCCGTTTGCAAAGGAACCGAAACCGACTTTCGTTCAATAATTCCCGCCGCCTTAACTTCAATCGGACGATACGAATCGTATTTAATATCGCCTTTGCCGTCAATGGGCTCACCGAGAGCGTTGACAACTCTTCCTATAAGAGCCTTGCCCACTCCGACTTCCACCACTCTTCCGGTTCTCTTTACCAAGCTGCCTTCCTTTATGTTTGCGTCCGAACCCAAAATACAAAGGCTGACAGTTTCCTCGTCAAGGTTAAGCGCCATTGCTTTTTCTCCGTTTTCAAACTCGATAAGTTCGTTCGCCATGCAGTTTTCAAGACCCGTAGCCGTTGCGATACCGTCACCGACTTCTATAATATGACCCGTTTCCGTTTCACGTGTTTTATCTTGATAATTCCTAATTTGATCTTTTATAATGCTTGCAATTTCATCTGAATTAAGTCGCAAATAGATCATCTCCCACCGATTAATTTTTGCTGATGTATCTTCTGATTTCTTCTATCTTACCGCTTACCGAGGCGTCAATACTCGAATTTTCGGTTTCGATAATAATCCCTCCGACGATATTTTCATCAACTTTAAAGCGTGCGATAATGTTCTTTCCGGTTTTTTTGCCGATTTTGTCAACAATTTCTTTTTGTCTCACATCGTCAAGTTCAATTGCGGTCGTTATCAATGCACGCATAATGTTATTGTCATTGAGATACTGTTTTTCATATTCGTCAACACATGCAACGAATATGTTAAAAATTCTCTTTTTTGCCAATATTTTCATAAAATTGAGACACAGCGGATGAACATTTTCCTCAAACGCTTTATCAATCAGTCCCTCACGTTCATAAAACGTAAGATTTGCCGATGATATTATCTTGATATATTCTTCCTTGTCTCCTATCAGTTTTTTGACAGTCATCAAACTGTCGTATACTTCTTTCGCACAATTTTCTTCACAGGCAACCGAATAAAGTGATGCTGAATACAAACCTACTCTTTCGTTCATATCATTCACCCAAACTTTCCAACGCCTTATCAATCAGCTTCTCGTGATCTGCCTTGTCGATATTTTTTTCGATAATCTTTTTCGCAATATCACACGCCATCTCACCGACATCGCCTTTAAGCGCCGCATATGCCGTTTCCTGCTGTGCTTCAATATTTTTCTGAGCTCTTTCAATCATGCCCTGAGCCTTTTCTTCAGCTTCCTTTACGATAGCGTCCGAACGCAACGTTGCATTGCTTACGGCATCGTTCACAATCGAATTTGCTTTTTCCTGAGCATTCGATATTTTTTCTTCATATTCCTTTTTCATTGTTTCCGCCGCATTTTTCATCTCGTCGGCTTTCGAATACTGAGAGTTGATTTCACTCTCACGCTCGGCAAGCATCTTTTGCATAGGCTTAAAAAACAGCTTTTTAACGAGCAAAAACAATATAAAAAGGTTCACCCATGTGAATATGAGAGTCCACATATCCAATGTAACAAAGGACAAATACTGTTCCATGGATATCCTCCTTATCTACTACTATTAAAAAGTAAACTTACCTACTCCGAAGGGATCTACGAAGAGAAGCAAAAGAGCAATTACAAGACCGTAAATACCCGTAGACTCCGCAACCGCACAACCGAAAAGCATTGTCGATGTGATATCGCCTTTTGCTTCGGGCTGTCTTCCTACGGCTTCCGCAGCTTTACCTGCCGCATAACCCTGACCTATACCGGGACCGATACCTGCGATCATCGCAAGACCCGCACCTATTGCGCTACCTGCCATAACTATAGCTCTAACCAAATTTGTATCCATAATAGTACCTCCAAAATAATATATATTTTTTAAAAAATTAATTATCGATTATTCTCCCGCGCTCGAAACATTTACCATCGTGAGCATCGAAATAATATACGCCTGCAAAAATCCCGTAAAAAGGTCAAAATAAATTGACAAAACCGCAGGAAGCCCCGCTTGCAAAATCGGAATATTCGCAATAAAATCATTCGGAATCCATCCCAAAATCAAATGACTTGCACCTGCAAGTGCCGAATAAATCATACCCGTGATTACAATGCCCGCCGCAACGTTACCGAAATGACGAAACGCCATGGATACGGGGTTTGCAACTTCACTTATAATATTAATCGGTGTTATGAGCGCCACAGGCTCCGTGTAGCTCTTAACCCAACCGAAAACACCGTTCGTTTTGATGTTTGTACCTATTACCATAACCGTTGTCACTATTGCCATTGCAGCCGTTGTGCTCAAATCGCCCGTTACGCTTCTAAGTCCCGTCAAGCTGATGAGCGAGCCGAACATACTGTAAGCAAAGAGCGCACCGATATAAGGTGCAAACCACAGCCACTTCTTTCCCATAACACCCTCGACCAAATCAACGAGCATGAAATATATTTTTTCAGCCGCAAGCTGGCGTTTTCCGGGATTTTTGGTAACAAGATTTCGTGTTAAAAACCAAGCAAGAAATGCAATCATCAAAACCACAAGCCAACCGGTTGCAATCGTTTCGGTGATTCTGATTCCGCCCAAAATCGGAATCTCAAAGAGTATTCTCGGGCCGTTAACTTGAAAATCCACTATGCATTCACCTCTTTTTTCGCATCCTCTTTACTTCTGAGTCCGCCGACAAATGTTATAACAAACCTCTGATAAAAGAGGGGAATAACAGCCGCTACCCAGTTAAAGACGGGTGATTTTATCGCAACTATGACAACAAGTGCCATAGCAAGCAATCTGTAAGTATACGTTGCCGCAACTCTCTTTTTTGCATTATCGGGATCCTTTTCAACATTTTTCGAAACCGAAAACGCAAGCCACAAAAAACTCAACGAAGCATACGAGCATCCCAACAGAGCTCCCCATACGGCTTCGGGAAAATATTTTGTATCAATAAAAACAAAAACAACCAGCATGATAGCTCCCAGCAAAAAATTTCCGAGAGTAACTCTCAAAACATCAGTCTTTACGCTTTTTGTCATCGTTATCACCTTCCATTTCACGTTTTACCGTGTCGATAAACTTCTTCATATTCAGCATTGCCGCCATAACGCCCAAGCAAACGCCGAGCACAACTACCCATCCGCCGGTATCAAATTTATTTTTAACAAAACCTGTTGCTATTACACACAGTATTATCGGAGTCAACAAATCAAGTCCGAACTGTGTTATATGTGCTGCCGCTTTCATATGCTTGTACTTGTTTTCCATAGCAACTTCCTTTTTCTTTACCGTTTCTTTGCCGCATTGGGATATAGTGTTATTTTATACTTTTTTTTCCGAATAGTCAAGATTTCTCAATTTAATTTATAGTTTTTTAATATTTAATTGATTTTTTGTTAATTACGTGTTATAATCTTTGTCGAAATTACATAAGGAGGTAGTACATATGACTCAGATTGCTGCTATTTGCGAAACAATGATGCTTGTTTGCTTCGGTTTTTCTTGGCCTTTGAATGTTATCAAGGCTTACAAAGCAAGAACTGCAAAGGGTACAAGCTTGCCTTTTATTCTTTGCATTATAACAGGCTACATCTTCGGTATCGCAAAGAAAGTTCTCAGATGCGAATTCGACTTGGCATTTTTCTTCTACATTCTCAACATCATTATCGTTTCGCTCAACGTTATTGTTTATTTCCGTAACGTTGCACTTGACCGCAAGGCAGGCAAGTAAGATTACGACTATCAATCAAAAAATCGGACTGATTTTATTCGGTTCGATTTTTTTGTTTTTCAATTTTTTTGCAAAAAAACAACACATCCCCTGCAATGGAAAGCGTGTTGTTTTTATAACATTATTTCTTGTGGCATAACCGTAATCTGTCTTGCTTTTTTTATTTTTCAATTGCAACAGCTACGGAACTTGTGATAAAACATATAAAGGCTACAACAAAAACAGTAAATAGTATTTTATCTGTCATTTTCGTCATCCTCGTCAAGATAATCAAATTCATTTGACATAGCTCTTTGATGCTCTTCGTCTGTTAATGGTTTTTCTTTTATGACATCCAGAAATTTTTTGATTACCGAATCATTTTCCACCTCGTCAACATCTACATCAAGGTCTTGAAATGATTGTTCCGGCCTTAGTCCAAGAAACTCTTTCATTTCCTTTACTCGTTCCTCAAGCGTTCCACCGTCCAATTTTGTTACCTTCTCCATTTGAAATTACCCCCCATTATGATTGAGAAAGTACTCTATTGCCTTGTCAATTTCTTCTTTTGTACCTTTTTAACTCTGTTTATAGCACTATCGGTTATAAGATTTATTTTGTCATCCGAATCCTCTTTTATTATATTGCCTGTACCGCTTTTTGTCAACGTCATGCGATTCTTATTCTGTGCAATGGCTGTGCCATTGTCTTTATCCTTTTTTGCTCACGTACAGCCGTTTCAAGCCGCCGTATTGCCTGTGTGACTTCATATCCCGTCATTTCGTGTCCGTCAATGTTATATATCTTTTCATCACGCTTTTTAAGCTCGGCAAGCTCTTTTCCGACAAAGATTTCACCCAACTATTGACAAATAGCAAAAACTCCGATATCAATAGATACCGGAGCAGATTGTCGATAAACATATTTTTAATGTAACAGCGAAATGTTCGGAAAAGAAGGTTTCCCAAAGAAAATCGGCTAAGTGAATCGCATTCACCTAGCCGAAAGTGGCGATTTAAGGAGGCTTTAAGCCTCTTGCACGAGAAATCGCCACTTTATTCCTTGTAAAAAATAACAAACTGCGAAGATTGCCTTGGCAAGATTTGCAGTTGCGTGTCGAAAAATTCGACACGCTCAAAGAACAAAGAACTCCGATATCAATAGATACCGGAGTTTTTGTTCTATTCTCTTTTATTCTGCAATAATTGCTTTTGCAAGAGGCTTGAGTGTTGCAAGATTTTCAACGAGCATGAGCTTTGCACCCTCTACCGCTTCAACTCTTGTAACATTGTCACGGCTGAGTGTAAGCTTGTCGGATATAACAACACTTACAAGTGCGCCGTCAGCATCATAAGTTGCCTGTACAAGGTATCCCTCTGTGCCGTCTTCCGCTACGATTTCAGCATAACCTGCCGAATATGTAATGGAATTTTCGAAAGTGATAACCTCCAATACTTCGAAATTATCAAAGTACCAGTAAGGACCGTTACCGGAGTTCGAACCTCCGGGACCGTTGCCGGAACCGAGATATGAGAAGTGGAAGTAAATATAACCGTCGGAAGGAGCAGTAATCGTAAACGTATTTGTCTGCCAATCCGATGTTACGCTCTGAGGAATGTTGCTGCCCGAAGCTGCGCCCGCACCCATAGTCTTTGTTGTTACAAAGCTTGTGGAAATGTAGCTTGCATCGCTGCCTGCCGTAGAATGTTTGTAGTCATACGACACAATATAAGTCTTACCCTTTTCAACAGGGATAAAGTTTGCCATAGAGCAAAGACCTGTTGTTCCGTCGTTCCAACGTGTACCGAGAGCATAATCCGTTGCGTCGATAAGCATAGAACCGTATTCAACGCTTGAGTTTGTATCACGGTCTACAACATAGAACCAGTTGCTGCAATCGTCTTTAAAGTAGGACTGTCTTTCGGGAGACTGCCATGTACCCCAGCTGAATCTTCCGTTTTCATCTTCAAACGAACCGTCAACAACCAAGTTTGCATTTCTGTCTGCTTTCAAAACATCAAATACCAACGTTGCCACATTATCACGAAGAATGGATATCGAAACCACGTCTCTGCCTGCTGTTTCCTTTGCGTTGAATGTGTACTTGTACACATATCCGTTCTCGTCTTTGTCTTCTATGCTCTTATAGCTTGCGGGAACAGTATAGTCGTTCACGCCTTTGTTAACTTTAACCGTTTTGTCTTCGCAAAGCTTGTTGCCGTCTTTATCAACATACTTGATTGTTACAGGAATCTTTGTATCATCGGTGTCGGAACCATCATCGGAAGCGCCTGCTTCTTCAAGAATAAAGTTCGCAAACTTCATGTCGCCGTTACTCCAGCTGCTCTGAAAGTAAACAACATCGGTTGCCGCGGTGAAATCCTTTTCAAAGTGAACCCAACTGCCTGCGGTCAACTCTGCACCCCAAGCAATAATATCACTGCCGGAGTTTTCTTTCTGACCTACATCACCGATTGAATATCCGTCGCTGAGACGGTTGTACGAATAGTTGTTTGCATCCAACACATTGTTGGCATAGATATCGAAAGAAATTGTGTAATCCTTGCCTTTTTCCACGTTCCAAACAGTACCTATGTTCTGTGTGTCGCTCTTACCCTTTGTTGCAAGTTTCATAACATTTGCACCGATTGTGCTGTCGTATTCAACCGTTGCGCCTGTGATATCCGTACCCAAGCGGTTTGTCCAACCGGACGTACCGTCTTCAAAATTACCGTTTTCGATAATGTTAGTACCCTTTGTCTGCTTTTCGAGCTTGAACACAAGCTTACATACGTTTTCGCCGTCTGCCGAAACATATACGGAATCCGTACTCTGGCTTGCAAGATATTTATATACGTAACGATAGTGACCATCTGAGGAAGAAGGAAGAGACTTGTAGGATGTGGGAACATCATACGTAGTGTTAACGTCTGCCGAAACCGTCACATCATCTTTAAGCTTGTTGCCCTCAAGGTCAACATATTTAATTGTAACGGGAGCTGTTACCGTGGGACGAGTTTCGCTGTAAAGAGTTGCGATTTCGTCTTCTGTAATCACACGGTTATAAATACGGACATCATCCATCAAGCCTACGTAGTCGGGGTTATCTGTGTTATTCCACTGTGTACGACCGATAAATCCCGTTACGGAAGAACCTGTTGCGATATTGTAAATGCTGTTTGTAAGCGTTGTGTTCGAGCCGCTTGTAGCAACCTGTTCGCCGTCGATATAAATTGTCGCTACGGAAGACGTTGTACCCTTGTCATATGTGAAAGATACCAATCTCCAGTTCTGCGCCATATCCGTTACCGTTGTATCAATAGCCCAGGAGCTACCGCTTTCGGCTGTACCTCTGTCCATGAAAGACAGCTGACCCGTTCCGGGAATGTAACGGAGGAACTGAGATGTGTACGTACCGCCGCCGAAGTCGAAGAAACGGTACATGCCGCCGCTTGTTGCGATAGACTTGTCAAGGTTAACCCACATTGATACGGAATAGCTTCCCGTAAGCTCCGTTGCATAGTTGGAGGGAAGTGTGATTGTGCTTGCACCGCCCGCAAACTTTGCATAACCGTCAACAAGTGTGATACCCTCAACTGTAGCGTTGTAAACATTTTCTTTCTGCGAGTTGTCGTAAAGTGTATCCTTTGAGCCGAGAGGCTTTTCAAAGTCATAATACATGATAAGACCGTCATCGACCAAGTTGCCGCCAAGAGCCTTCACACGCTTTGTAACGCTTGTCTTTTCGCCGTTACATTCGATTGTTGCGATAATATCAACATACATTGTCGTTTCGGGAGCTGTGTATTCACCGTTGGGCGAAAGCACATCTTCATCCGAACAACTCCAAGTAATCGTTGCGGGATAATATCCTTCAATTTCATGCGATGCGGGCAACGAAAGATTCTCGCTTACAGCACTGCCTATAGATGCGAAAACGCTTGTGTTGATCCATTCAACATAGGGATCAAACATACTCTTTACGATGTAAGGATATTCAAAATCATAACAAATATCCTCTCTGCCGTCCACATAGAGGCGAGCCGTAAGAATAGCAAGTGTTTCTTCAGCCTGAGAAGAATAACTGCCTGTTGCGGCATCGATTGCTTCGCTGCTCGAAATCCACTTCACGCTTACGCCGTCAACGCCTGTATTCTGAGGAAGATTGATTTTTCCGAAGCCTGCGAGACTGCCTGTGGGAAGAGAAACTTTTTCCCAGTTTTCAACAGCCTTCGAAAAAGCATCTCCGTATTGTTTGGAATATGTAAGTTCGAAAAGTTCGAAATCATCTACATAAGATACATTCTTTGTAAGACCGTAAATATTGAGAGCAACATACTTGCATGCATTTGCATTGCCGTTACCCTTGAGAACCGTTGAGTACTTAACCCATTCGCCCTCGGAGTATTCCATGTCGCAATCGTTTGTTGCCGTACCTGCACCTATCCATGCATTTGTTTCGGCAGTAAAATCATCTTCGACTGTGGGGATTGTCTTTGACGAATCCGTAAATGCAAATGTTACACGAGGTCTGCGAGCCACGGAATCGGTATTTTTGTACCAAAAAGAGAAGTAGTAGCTTGCATCGGCATCATCAACCGCAAAATAAGCGGTAATCGCACCGTCACCCTTTGTACTCTTGATAGCCTTGAGGCTGTTTGCACCGCCGTGTACGTGTTCCTGCGACAATGCATAGTATTCGCTGTTCTGAGTAAGACCCGTAAGGCCGTCTTCGAAACCGGGGTTTGCAATCATGTTTTCACCGGATTTTTCGTAAACGATACCCTCGTTGTCCACGAAGTAACCGCCTGCCGCTTCTCTCGTGTCGGCAAAAGCAGGGATTACACTCATGATCATCATAGCAGCTGTTAAGAGCGCTATGATCCTACTTTTTTTCATATAAAATTCCTCCTTAATGGCCCATATATCTATAACGAGCACAATTATATGATAATTATAGCATGATTTAAAAGAATTGTACAGCAAAATTTTAAATTTTTTTAAATAATTTAGCACAATTTTTTTAAGTATTGAATTTAAACGTTTATTGTTATATAATTGTTACATAATTATAATAGGAGGGTTTTACGATGATTTCCATCAAAAAACTTTTGGCTGCGGCGGCATTGGCAACGCTCACGGTTTTGCCTGTTTCCGTTTCCGCACAAACTGTTGCCGATTGGCAATTTAATACAGAAAACATAAAATCAGGTTCCATCGACTCCGGCTCGATGACAATTTCCGATGCGTCGGGCAACGGAAACGATTTGTCAATGCGTACATACGGAGCAAATTACAGACAGACAGCATCATTTACCGACGACAGCATCGACGGCAACGGCGGCAGCCTGTTTTTCAACGGCAATGCTGTTTTGGGCGGCATTGATTTTGTCACGGTTGACAACGCTCCCATCAATTCAAACAACTTCGCATCAGGTTACACCATCGAAATCATTTACAAAATGCCCGAAGACTGGTCAGTTGCCGATCGTTGGCAAAGCATCATCGCCCGCCTCGCTCCCTCTTCTTCGTCACCGTCAATCGAAGGCGAAAAGGTTTCGACATCTTTCAATATTTCCAACTGCAAAGAAATCCAGCTTTCGGTCAGAGACAAGGACGGCGACGAAATAGGCGATGTTTGGAGCATTGCAATGGATAAAGGCGAAAACTGGTATCACATAGTTATCGTAGGCGACAACAACGGCATCCGTTCCTATGTAAACGGTTGCGAATCTTTCCGTAACGGCAACGTCACCAACATGCAAGGCCTGTTCGCCGACCCGACAGACGGTAGATTCCGCATTGCCTCCAAAGGCACAGGTTCTGTTCCCACCAAATATACACGAGGCTACATTCAAGAGATTCGTATTTCGGATACCGCTCTCGAAAAGAAAGACTGGCTCATCCCCAATCCCGAGCAGTTTGTCGGCGAATACGGCGACAACTCTCCTTTCGAAGAAACAGCCGACGGCAGATACAACATGGTTTTCGTTCCCGACGCTCAAAACGCAACAAAATTCTGCGGCGGAGTCCTCGATACAGCTGTAAACTGGTTGATAGAAAACCGTGATTTTGCAAATATCGAAGCAGTTGTTTCTTTGGGTGACAACGTCGAAAACTTCTGGGAAACACCTCAGTGGGAACAAATTTCCAAAACATATACCACTCTCGCCGAAAGCGGAATACGCACGGTAGTGCCCACTGGCAACCATGACTCCGGCAACGGCGAAAACTACTGGTACTACAAAGACAAATATTTCGGTCCTTCAACTTCTTTTGCACAGGTTGCAAAAGACTACATGCTCGAATATTCCCCCTCGGGAACAGGCGGTGTCGCAGACCTTTCGGCAGGAAGCTTTGCTTACAAGCTCGTTTATGTCGATATGTTCAGACTCGCCGACTCCACAGACACTCCCTGGCTTAAAAGCGTTCTTTCCAAATACTCGGACTGTCCCGTTATTATGGTAATGCACGATATCCAGAATTGTTCGGATACAAAGCCCAACGAAACAAAGCTTTCCACCAACGGTACGAAACTTTGGAACATCGTCAAAGATTACGACAACGTATTTTTGATGGTCGGCGGTCACAGTCACGGATACGGCGTGTTGGAGCTTACCAATTCTTACGGCAACAAGGTCTACAGCGTTCTTGCCGATTACCAGTTTTCATACAACGGCGGTAACGCTCTTATGAAGTTTGCCGAGTTCGACGAAAAAGAAGGTATGATTCGAATCTCCACTTTCTCACCCTATGCGGCTACTCTTTCCGATGAAGAACGTTCGTTTTTCGACGTCAATTTCATGACAGGTATCGGTAACTACGACGAAATCGAAATGAACTTCAAAGAACGCTTTTCAAACTTCAAAACATACACTCCCGTCGGCGAAAATATCATGACCAATCCTTCTTTCGAAGACGAAAACGGCAATTTTTCTCTCGACGGATGGCTTTCCGCATCAACCGGCGCAACTTTCGGTTCTCCCTACACAACCAATCATTGTTACGGAGTATCCTCCGATTCAATCGTCACGGACAGCGGTAAATCCTCTTCTTCCTCAAACATTATTCCCGACGGCAACTGGGCATTCGCCTCTCGTTGGAACGACGGCAAAGACGGCTTGTGTTCTTTAAAGCGTTACGTCAAAGTCGAAAGCGGCAAAACATACATCGTGTCATACAAGGTCAAGCACAAAACAGGTGCCGACGGCGGTTATCTTGTAACAAGCCTCGTTGCAAACGAAGGCGATGACGAAAATTCCGCAACCGCATCATCCGCAGGCTACATAGGCACGGAATGGACAACCGTTGAAAGAGTATTCACGGCAACCGATGATACCGATTACGTTCTCTTCTGGTTCCGTTGGCTCGGCGGAAGTAATAACTCCGGCGACGGTCCTTATTGGTATTTTGACGATTTCTCGATTTGCGAAGCCGAAGCAAATTACGTTTCTTTCACAACCGTTCCCGAAGCCGTTCGCAGCGGCGACAACGTTACGGTATCTTTCGAATACAATCTCAAAACAGATAACACATATATCGTTGCGGGATTCGATTCCGACGACAAACTCGTAAGCGTTGCTTCGACAACCGAAGGAACAGCAACGTTGCAAGGTGCAACAATAGATCACGTCAAAGTTTTCTGTTGGGATGCGATTGATTCCCTTTTGCCCCTCACAACGGCAAAAGGCGTTTCCGTAAAATAAAAAAACAAACTGCGAAGATTGCCTTGGCAACATTTGCAGTTGTGTGTCGAAATTTTCGACACACTCAAAAAAGAGTGCCGAAGCACTCTTTTTTGTTTGCCCGAAATACCTCAAATCGGTTTTACGGGAGTCGGTCTCGTTTCGTCCCATACGTCTTCAACATCAAACAAATCATCAAGGCGATTGGGCGAATACCACATTCTGTATCCGTCAAGATTTCGTCTTCCCTGACGCACATAACCTTTTCTTATCTGAATCCAACACTTCGACGAATCCACATTACAGAAATAATCGAATCCCAGCGATTTCAAAAACTCGTATTTTTCTCCCGAGTAGTTTTCGATTCCCGCTATATCGGCTCCGTTTGCATATATCAATGTATCCACGTCGCCCAAAATAGGTCTGACCTCGTTTTCCCATTTCATAGCGTCTTCCTTCATTTTTTCGAGTCCGATTTTACCGTATTTTTGATGTCCCCATGTGTGACTTGCAAACGTCCATCCGCATTCTCTCATTCTCTCGGCAACTTTTTTCGCTTTCGGAATATCATTCGGGTCATAGTTTTGTTCCGTGGGACACGTTCTGTATCCCAAAACTCCGTTGTAGCCCGTTATCGCCAACGTCGCCCTTGCTCCCCGATACGAAAAATCAGGGTGCTCTTGTATAAAATTCTCAAGCAGCGGCACCAAATCATAGTTGCCGTATACAATACTGCCGTCTTCTTTTATATATTCGCACGTAGGCATATCGTCTTCACCGATAACTATTTTTGTCGCAAACCCGTCACCCGTCATGTAGTCATAATACGAGACGTCATCCTGGCTCATCACAAAAGGTATCTTTCCCTCCGGAAGATAAATATCCCCCTCTCGGAATTCACGATTCCCGTTTTCGTCGGTTACGCATTTTGCTATATCGTGTATATCCACCAATACGTATCCTCTCTTGTACATCTCCTCCATCATACGATTAAATTCACTCACCGTTGTCATGTACTGATTATAGCCGTCCTCTTTGTAGTCGCCGTCAAATGCAAGCGACGTATCGGCAATAAGCGTATGAAAAAACACATGCGTGATACTCTTCACGTCCTCATACCTGACAGTTTGTGCCTTGAGCTTTTCATACTCTTCGATTGCTTCCGTCATTTCGATTTTGTTTTGATAATTTTCTATTCCCTTGATTTTTTCGATTGCCGCATCATAGTCATATCCCGCCGCAAGTTTTTTCGATGTTTCGAAATCCCGCTTCTCCGCTTCGGCTTTCGCAATTTCGTTTTCTTTTTCAATACGGGCGTTTTCCCGCACGGAAGCGATTTTTGTGCCTATTCCCCAAACGATTGCAACCGCAACTAATACTGCGACAACGGTCATAACCGCTTTTTGTATCAAAAGCTTTCTTTTGCGTTTTTTCCTGCGAGCCTCTCTGCCCTCGAGTATTTTCTTGCGAAGCTCTTCGTCCTCCGTCTCGTAATTATCATGTTTTTCGTCCGTGTCGATTTTGATTTCAATATCATCCATTTTATGTTCCCCCGCAATTTTGATACATCAAATATAGCACTTACACCGCACAAAATCAATATGTTTTTTCGACATTTTTTACGCAAAAAAGGGAACCGCAGCAGTCCCCCTTTAAAACCTTTTCATTCGTAATCTTTCACCAAAAGAGCACGCACATATCCTCTGTCTTTTGTCGTGGAATCAATATAAAATCCTCTTCCGTAATAAAATCTTACAAGCGAAAACACCTTTGATGCCGTATGTAAGCATATTTTTTTAACCTTGTTGTGACGCATCGTTATGTCAACCATGTTCATCAACGCCTTGCCGATACCCAAATTTTGATATCTCGTGCTTACCCCAAAACGGCTCAGATACGCTTCTTTTGTTTCTTCGTCAATGCTCACACGCACGCTTCCGACAACCTCGTTATCAATATATGCAACCAAAACGATTTTATCTTCAATATCTTTTTTGATATCTTCAATCGACTCGGTCAACGCGGCAATCGTTTCGAGTCCCGCCATTTCGCAGTACTTTTCGAAAGCTTCCGCCGTAATAAGTCCGATCGCTTCGGCATCGCTGTCGCTTGCACGACGCACTTCAAAATATTTGTTCATATATTTCCCCCGCCGTATTACTTGCTCATCAAAAGCTGCATAACCGCTTTTTGTGCATGGAGTCTGTTTTCCGCCTCGTCAAATATCACGCTCATCGGACCGTCGATAATTTCTTCGCTGACCTCATATCCTCTGTATGCGGGCAGACAATGCATAAATATGGCGTCATCATTTGCCAAAGAAAACAGCTTCTTGTCAACCATATATCCCTCAAACGCCTTAATTCTCTCCTGCTTTTCGGCTTCCTGACCCATGGAACACCAAGTGTCCGTTATGACAACGTCGGCATTCTTCACAGCGTCTTTGGGGTCGTTTGTCAAAACAATATTCGCCCCCGTTTTTTTTGCGTCATCTTTTGCGTTTGCGACAACGCTTTCATCGCAAGTATATTTTTCGGGAGATGCAACCGCAATATCAACTCCGAGCTTTGCACTTGCATAAAGCAAGGAATGAGCTATGTTGTTACCGTCACCCACATAAGCTATCTTCAATCCGCTTCTTTTGCCTTTGTATTCTTCGATTGTTTGAAAATCCGCCAAAATCTGACACGGATGAACAAGGTCCGTCAATCCGTTGATGATCGGAATCGTGCCGTATTTTGCCAGGTCTTCGACATCGCTTTGTGCGTATGTTCTTATCATAATGCCGTCAAGATATCTCGACAAAACATTTGCCGTATCATAGATTGATTCGCCTCTTCCGAGCTGAATATCGTTTGACGAAAGGAAAATCGCACGTCCGCCGAGCTGACTCATCCCCACTTCAAACGACACCCTTGTTCTCGTGGACGATTTTGAAAAAATCATACCGAGCGTTTTTCCTTTCAAAGGTTCGTTAACGATTCCCTTTTTCAAATCGCTTTTAAGCTTTTTTGCCAAATCGAGAATTTGATTAATTTCTTCCGTCGATAAATCATGTAATGTAAGTAAATGTTCCATTGTCTTTCTTCCTTCCTGTAATTATTTCAAAACTTCGCACAAAGCCTCTACGAATTCGTCAGCTTCTTTTTGCGTTATAATCAGCGGCGGAAGCACACGAAGAGTATTCCCCACAGCTCCCACAAGCACCTTTTTCTCAAAAAGCTTTTTTCTCACATCGCCCGCACTCTCATACAGTTCGATTCCTATCATCAATCCTCGATGCCTGATTTCTTTTATCTTTTCGTGACACGATTGAGTAATCTTATTTACAATGTAATCTCCCATCGCTTTTGCGTTTTCGCAAAGATTTTCCTTTCGGACGATTTCAAGCACTTCAAGTCCCGCTCTTGTTGCGAGTGGATTGCCTCCGAATGTGCCGCCGTGATCTCCGGGTTCAAATCCCTTTGCGACAAAATCCTTTGCACAAACCGCACCTATCGGAACTCCGTTTCCGAGAGCTTTCGCCAACGTGAACACATCAGGTTCCACTCCCAATGTTTCGTAACAAAACATTTTTCCGCATCTCGCAATTCCCGTCTGTATTTCGTCAAAAATCAGTATAATCTCTTTCTCGTCGCAAATTTTTCTTACTTCTTTTATATACTCTTCATCTATCGGATGAACCCCGCTCTCACCCTGTATGGGTTCCATGATGATTGCACATGTTTTATCCGTTATCGCATTTTTCAATGCATCAATATCGTTTATTTCCACTTGCGTAAAGCCCGGAATAAGCGGATGATACGGTTTTTGATATTTTTCCTGTCCTGTCGCCGCAACGGTTGCGAGTGTTCTTCCGTGGAACGACTTTTTCAAGCTTATAACCTCATACTTTTCCATGCCTTTTTTGTAAAAATAAATTTTTGCAAGCTTTATCGCCGCTTCGTTTGCCTCTGCACCGCTGTTTGCAAAATAAACCTTGTCCGCACAGGATATCTCCGTGATTTTTTTTGCCAAAAGTGCCTGACTTTCTATGTAATAAAGACTCGACGTATGCAAAAGCTTTCCCGCTTGTTCGCATATCGCTTTCGTAAAATCCTTATGATTGTATCCGAGTGCGTTTACGGCAATTCCCGCAAACATATCGAGATATTTTTCTCCCGATTCGGTATATAAATACATACCCTCGCCTTTGTCGAACATCACGGGGGTTCTTTCTCCGAAAACATTCATAAAACACGATTTGTCAATAGCTTTTATTTCTTCGAGCTTCATCTCACCATCTCCTTTGTTGTGCATTATTATACACCTATATGAAAAAATATGCAATACTTTTTTTCAAAGTATTGCATATTTTTTAATGTTCTTCAAAAGCGTTTTTTATCAGTTCGATGTCGTATTTTCCGTCAGGATCACCGATTATCGTCACAACGTCAAACCTCGCCGGCAAATCCGTCGCATTGTTTTGTGCCAAAAAAGTCTGTGCGGCTTTTATTATTTTTCGCTGTTTAAAAACGTCCACCGTTTCCGCAGGACTGCCGTGAAGCGAATTTTTTCGCAGTCGCACCTCGACAAAAACAATATAGTCTGCGTCTTTTGCGACAATATCTATCTCTCCGCACCTCGGCACGTTAAAATTTCGGTCTATGATTTTATACTTGTTTTTCCTGAGATATTTCTCCGCAAGGCATTCGCCTTTGTCTCCTATTTCTCTTTTTAACATAATCACACAAACTTCTTTATAAATGTTTTCCTGTGCACGGGACTCGCTCCGTGTTCTTTTAGCATTTCAATATGCAACTTCGTTCCGTAACCCTTATGCTTTTCGAATTGATATTCGGGATATTTCTCCGCCAAAGACAGCATATATCTGTCTCGTGTAACTTTTGCCAAAATCGAAGCCGCCGAGATGGATGCGCTTTTCGAATCGCCTTTCACCACACACGAATACGGATACAAACAGTCTTTTATGCAGTCTCCGTCAATCAACACATAGTCGATTTTTGTTTTCAATGCTTCAAGTGCTCTGTTCATTGCCATATACGTGGCGTTTCGAATATTATATTCGTCTATTTCTTCCACGCTTGCCGTAGCAACCGCCCACGCAACAGCTTTTTCCGTAATAACATCATAAAGAGCGTCACGTTTTTTCTCGCTGATTTTTTTCGAATCGTTCAGTCCCTCTATAATAAGGTTTTTCGGCAATATCACAGCCGCCGCATACACGTCGCCCGCCAAAGGACCTCGTCCCGCTTCGTCCACTCCTGCGATAACATCAAAATCCTCCGCAAAAAGAGTGTTTTCGATATCCCACATACCTCTAAGTCTTGCCGCCTCTTCTTCTTTTGTCAATCTCGGCATCTCAACCAACCTTTTCCAATGTGATTTTTCCTATTTTCGCACCTCTGAATTCGTCGAGTACAACACTTGCGCCTCTCAAGCCGTCATATTCGTTTCCTTTGAGTATGAACCCTCTTTTTCTGCACACTTTTTCCAGCATGTCGTACATATTGTCGTTTTCGTCAAATTCTATTTTATAGCGCTCTTTCAATTGCTCGGGATATTCCTCCTTCAGCTTCATCAAAAGGTTTGCCGCAAGCTCTTCCGTGTCAAGCACATCGTCTTTTATCGACCCTATAAAAGCCAAATACAAAGCAACCTGTTTGTCTTCGAATTTCGGCCACAAAATTCCCGGTGTATCCAAAAGTTCTATTCCTCCGGGAAGCGTAATCCATTGCTTGCCTCTCGTAACACCGGGGCGGTCGCCCACTTTTGTCGCACCTTTTCCGTAAAGCTTATTTATAAAGCTCGATTTTCCGACGTTGGGTATACCGCAAACCATTGCCCGTATCGGGCGATTAACAAGTCCTCTCGCCTTGTCTCTCTCGATTTTATCTTTCATCAAAGAACGTATCGCATTCGTGAGCTTATCAATGCCTTTTCCGTTAATGCTGCTCACCGTAACCGACGGATACCCCTCTTTCAAAAAATAATTTTGCCATTTTTGTGTTTCGTTTTGATCCGCAATATCCGTTTTATTGATAACTATAAGTGTTTTTTTGCCCTTTGACAACTTCGGAAGATCGGGATTTCTGCTTGCCAAGGGACATCTTGCGTCCACAATTTCTATTATGCAGTCCACAAGCTTCATGTTGTCTTCCATCATTCGTTTTGCTTTGGTCATATGACCGGGAAACCAATGTATATCCACACCGTTTCCTCCTTTCGATTTATTGATGATTAATCAATCGTTCCGATTTTGTTAAACGGCCAAAAACGGAAAAGAACCTTACCTTCGATTTTATCTTCCGCAATACATCCTACATTTGCCGAGCGGCTGTCTTGACTGTTGTTACGGTTGTCACCGAGAACAAACACACATCCCTCGGGAACGCTCACGCTCAACACATTGTTCACTACACCGTCTCCGTGAGGAAGCATTACCTCATCTTTGATATAGTCTTCTTCTATTTTTTCTCCGTTTACGAAAACCGCATTTTCATTGTAGTCTATCACAACCTCATCAAACTCGGTTGCTATTATTCTTTTAACATAATACACGGGGTTTTCTTTCGTGGATCTCGGCGGCTGGAATATAATCACATCGTTTTTCTCGGGTTCATATCCCAACTTCCATGTTACAAGACGTTCTGCGTTATGAAGAGTATTTTCCATGCTCG
This sequence comes from uncultured Oscillospiraceae bacterium, assembly GCA_964604405.1. GTDB lineage: Bacteria > Bacillota > Clostridia > UMGS1883 > UMGS1883 > RGIG1927. The sequence goes on along the minus strand of CAZRYW010000007.1, from coordinate 5,996 downwards.
GTCCGTCAACCACCGCAATTGTCATCACATATGTTTTCAGCACCAATGCCACCGCAATCGCAATACCGATGCAAGCGACCCATTCAGCCAATTCACGCAAAGCGCTCTTCTCCTTTTTCTTGTTATTATCCGCATTTTCCGAGTTTTTTTGAGCATCATCCTGCTTGTTCATTTGTTCAAACGAAAATTCTTCATCAAAGAAATTTTCCTTGCCGTTCTCCTCATTCATGTTCTTTTTGTCATCCATCGAAACCACCCTTTCCCTTTTGGGGACAAATTTTATTCATGCACAAAATTATATCATAGCACATGCTGTTTTTCAAGCCGTTATTTCCCGTTTTGATTTTTTGTTAATCAATGTTAACAAATTCTTTACTATTTATTACCCACTTTTCGGATTGACTGTTTTTTCCGTAGGTGGTATAATGATTTGTAAGCTTTTGTCGTAACGGAGGTGCTTTTTTATGATGCGTATAGGTTTTGACGTCGGTTCAACCACACTCAAGTGTGTCGTTCTCGACGAACAAAATAATATTGTTTTCTCATCATACGACAGACATTTTTCTCAAATCAAAGAAAAAAGTGTAGAATTATTGAATAAAATCAAATCCCGATTTCCCGATACCGAAAAATATCTTTTCGCAATCTCGGGCAGTGCCGGCATGGGACTTTCGGACAGTGCTCATGTTCCGTTTGTCCAGGAGGTTTATGCCACACGTGCATCCGCAAACCGTTTCCTTCCGGGAACCGATGTAATTATCGAGCTCGGCGGCGAGGATGCCAAAATTTTGTTTTTGCAGGGCAGCTGCGAAGTTCGAATGAACGGCAGCTGTGCGGGCGGAACCGGTGCTTTTATTGACCAGATGGCAACTCTTTTAAAACTCACTCCCACCGAAATGAACGAATATGCCGCAAAGCATGAGCGTATTTATACCATTGCTTCTCGTTGCGGAGTTTTCGCCAAGAGTGATGTGCAGCCTCTTCTCAATCAGGGTGCCAACAAATACGATATTTCGGCAAGTATTTTCGATGCCGTTGTCAACCAGACGATAGGCGGTCTCGCTCAGGGCAGACCCATTGAAGGTAACGTTGTATATCTCGGCGGTCCTTTGACGTTTTTCTCCACGCTTCGAGACCTTTTCGACAAAGCGCTCGGAAGACGAGGTACTTGTCCCGAAAACTCTCTTTATTTTGTCGCACTCGGTGCGGCTGTTTGTGCCGATGAAGAAATTTCCATTTCTTCCGTCATCGACGGAATCGAAAAATATTCCGCCGACGGAACCTTCAATACTCTTACTCCTCTTTTCAAGAGCGAAGAAGAATACAAGGCATTTTCTCTTCGTCATTCCAAGGCAACGGTAAAACAAAAAACTCTCGCCGATGCCAAGGGCGAAGTTTTTCTCGGCATTGATGCGGGCAGTACAACGGTCAAAACGGTTGTAATAGATTCCGATGACGAAATTTTGTATTCAACATATTCGTCAAACAGCGGCAATCCCGTCCCCGTCATCAAAGACATTCTTTCGGATATTTATTTCCAAAAACCCGATATTAAAATATCTTCCGCCGCGGTAACAGGCTACGGAGAAGATATCATCAAAAACGCTTTCGGTGTTGATTGGGGCATCGTTGAAACCGTTGCTCACTTCACCGCCGCAAAAAAGTTTATGCCCGACGTCGAGTTTATCATTGATATCGGCGGTCAGGACATGAAATGCTTCAAAATCAAAAACGGTGCAATCGACAACATCTATCTCAACGAAGCCTGTTCTTCCGGATGCGGAAGCTTTTTGCAAACGTTTGCGAATGCTCTGGGCTACGATATCGAAGAATTCGCAAAAAAAGGTCTTTTTGCGAAAAATCCCGTTGACCTCGGCTCCCGTTGCACGGTATTCATGAATTCTTCCGTCAAGCAGGCTCAAAAAGACGGTGCTTCGATAGAAGATATTTCGGCAGGTCTTTCCACCAGCGTCGTAAAAAATGCCATTTACAAAGTTATCCGTCCGTCATCCAAAGACGCTCTCGGCAAAAGGATTGTGGTTCAGGGCGGTACGTTTTTGAACGATGCCGTACTGCGTGCATTTGAACAGGAAATGGGCGTCGAAGTTGTTCGTCCCTCTATTTCCGCTCTTATGGGTGCCTACGGTGCCGCACTTTACGCAAAAAGCAAAAAATCGACTTCGAGCACTTTGATTTCCAAAGAGGATCTCGGCACTTTCGAACACACGGCAAAAACCGTCAACTGTTCGGGATGCACCAACAACTGCCTTTTGACAGTTAACACTTTCGAGGGCAACCGTCGTTTCATCAGCGGCAATCGTTGCGAACGTCCCATCACGAAAAAATCTCCCGATGACAGTTTAAATCTTTATTCCTACAAGCTTTCGCTTCTCGATTCTTACACGTCAAAGGACGGCGGCATGGGCAAAATCGGTCTTCCCATGGGTCTTAACATGTACGAAATGTATCCTTTCTGGCATCGTTTCTTCACTTCTCTCGGATTCGAAGTTGTCACAAGTCCCAAGTCTTCGAGATCGCTTTATCTCAAAGGTCAGGTAACAATCCCCTCCGATACGGTATGTTTCCCCGCAAAATTGATGCACGGGCATATTGAGG
>CAZRYW010000007.1:0-3370 GCA_964604405.1 uncultured Oscillospiraceae bacterium | reverse complement strand
AAAGAACTTTGCGATATGGGATTAAAATACATTTTCTATCCCTGTATGACCTACAATTTCGACGACGGCAATTCCGACAACCATTACAACTGTCCCGTTGTCGCATATTATCCCGAGGTTATCGCATCCAACTGCCCCGAAGTCGAAAACGTCAACTTTATCTATGATTACATAGGTATTCACCGCAAAAACGACTTCCCCAAAAAGATGCACGAGATTCTTTCTCGTTACTTCCCCTCTCTCGGTTTGAAAGATATTTCAAAGGCGGCTGACCTTGCATATGCCGAACGAGACAACTATCTTTGTGCCGTCAGAGAAAAAGGTGCCGAAATAATCGCACGAGCACGTAAAGAAGGAAAGCATATCATCGTTCTCTCGGGCAGACCTTATCATATAGACGGCGAGATCAATCACGGTATTGACAAGCTGATAACGGCATTTAACACAGCTCTTGTGACAGAAGATTCCGTTTGTCATCTTGCTTCTCCCGTTCGCCCCGGTGTCCTCGACCAATGGACCTATCATTCCCGTCTTTACCGTGCGGCAAAATACGTTACCGAGCAAAAAGATATGGACCTTGTTCAGCTTGTATCTTTCGGTTGCGGTGTAGATGCCATAACAACCGACGAGGTTCGCTCCATACTCGAAGACGGCGGCAAGATTTATACTCAGATTAAAATTGACGAAATCACAAATCTCGGTGCCGTAAAAATTCGACTCCGCAGCCTCTTGGCAACACTTTAAGGAGGTATACAAATGGCTAATTACATTGAATTCACAAAAGAAATGAAAAAGGACTACACTATTTTGGCTCCTTATATGTTGGAAGCTCACTTTGACCTCCTCGTTCCCGTCATCAAAAGCTACGGCTACAAAATCGAAGTTTTGAAAAACCGCAGCGAAGAAGTTGCTCAGGAAGGCTTGATGTACGTTCATAACGATACATGCTATCCCGCACTCTTGGTTATAGGTCAAATGATTCACGCTTTAAAATCAGGCAAGTACGACGTTAACAAAACCGCCCTCATGATTACTCAAACAGGTGGCGGTTGCCGTGCCTCAAACTATATTCACCTGCTCCGCAAAGCCCTTGTAAAAGCAGGTTTTCCTCAGGTTCCCGTCATCAGTATCAACCTTTCGGGACTTGAAAAACACAGCGGTTTTTCTCTCACTCTCCCCATGCTCGAAAGAGCTATGGCGTGTCTTGTTTACGGCGACGTTTTGATGGCGCTCAAAAACCAGATTCGTCCGTACGAAGTAACAAAAGGCGAAACCGATAAAATGGTGCAAAAATACATCAACACTCTTTGTGATTCGCTCTCTGCCGATAAAAGATTTTCTTTCAAGAAAATTTACGAAAACATTGACGCTATCGTTGCCGATTTTGCCACCATAAAAATCAACAAAGTCCCCAAGGTTAAGGTCGGCGTTGTAGGCGAAATTTACGTTAAGTATTCATCTCTCGGCAACAACAACCTCGAAGATTTTCTCGCTTCTCAGGATTGCGAAGTTCTTCTTCCCGGTGTTATGGGCTTCATGCTCTTCAAGGTTGATAACCGTCTTGAAGATATCAAGCTCTACGGCGGCAATCCTTTCAAAAAGATTGTCTGCACCGTTCTTTTCAACTTTTTCAAAAAATTTGAAACGGCAATGATTACCGCTTTTTCCAAATATCCTCAGTTCACTCCTCCCATGCCCTATTCTCATACAAAGGAAAACGTCAAGGGCGTTATAGGCTACGGCAACAAAATGGGCGAAGGATGGCTTTTGACGGGTGAAATGATTGACCTTATTCAAATGGGTTACGGCAACATCGTATGTGCACAGCCTTTCGGCTGTCTTCCCAATCACATATGCGGAAAAGGTATGGTTCGTCGCATTCGAGAATTATATCCCGATGCAAACATCGTCCCCATAGATTACGACCCATCCGCAACAAGAGTAAATCAGGAAAACAGAATCAAGCTCATGCTTTCAATAGCAAAAGAAAAACTTTAAAAAAACATGGATTTCAAATTCGAATTTGAAATCCATGTTTTTTAATGCTTATAACTTTTAACAAAATGACTTATGGCATTTTTCTCCATGCCCTTATCAATCAGTTTTACTATTTCGTTCGACAATATCAACCCGTCGCATTTAAAGCTTTCATCTTTTGTCACTACGGGAATATCCTTTTTCGCTTTTACGGTATCAATCAACTTTTCCATATCTTCAACCGTATTTTCCAAAAGCGCCGTCGCATACAAAAATCCTTTTGCGTCCTTTACTATTTTTTCGATTCGTTCCTCATCCGTGGGAGCAACGGCACTTATTATGTAAACCCCGTTCTTATCCGCCTCACACTTAAACTCATCAACTTCTTCGTAAGGAACGTCCGGCATAATCACTCCGTCAACCCCTGCTTTTGCACAAGTTTCGAAAAAGCGGTCAACTCCGTAACGGAACACGGGATTTGCATTCGAAATAACAACAACCGGAATTTGTGTCTTTTCTCTCAATGCGGCGACACACTCAAAAACAGTATCTGTATTCACATTGTTTTCGAGTGCCTTTATATAAAATTCCTGAATCGTAGCGTCTTCCGCTATCGGATCCGAAAACGGAATGCCTATTTCAATAAAATCCGCACCACCGTCAACCATTGCGAGAATATAATCTATCGCAGATTGTGCGTTTGTATCAATCGGTGTGATAAACGCTCCCAAAATGTTTTCTTTTTTTATGTTATCGAGCCTGTTATTCATAAAGATTAACCCCCCTGTATCTGGCAATTGCGGCAACGTCCTTGTCGCCTCTTCCCGAAACGCACACAATAATAATATCATCCTTACTCATAGTCGGTGCAAGCTTCATCGCATGCGCTATCGCATGACTGCTTTCGATTGCGGGAATAATGCCCTCCGTTCTCGACAAATACTCAAATGCATCAACAGCCTCGGTGTCGGTCACGGGTACATATTCGGCTCTTTTCGCATCGTAAAGCGCTGCATGCTCGGGGCCTATTCCGGGGTAATCCAGCCCTGCCGAAATCGAATACACCTCGTCTATCTGACCATACTCATTCTGACAAAAATAGCTCTTCATGCCGTGAAAAATCCCCAATTTACCCTTTGCGATTGTTGCGGCATGGTCTTTTGTTTCAATTCCCCTGCCCGCCGCTTCGCAGCCGATAAGACGAACAGATGTGTCATTTATAAAATTATAAAACATTCCCATCGCATTACTTCCGCCGCCTACGCATGCGAGTACCGCAGAGGGGAGCTTTCCCTCTTTTTCGAGAATCTGCTCACGGGCTTCTTTACTGCTCATGCTTTGAAAATCACGCACAATGGTCGGAAAAGGATGCGGTCCCATTACCGAGCCTAAA
>CAZRYW010000006.1:0-28389 GCA_964604405.1 uncultured Oscillospiraceae bacterium | reverse complement strand
CGGGCAATCCGTGGCGGAGAAGGTGGGATTCGAACCCACGGCACTTTCGTGTCACCGGTTTTCAAGACCGGCTCCTTAAACCACTCGGACACCTCTCCATAAGCTGTCACGCATTTATTATTATACTCATATTGGGTCTGTTTGTCAAGTAATATTTTAAAAAAAATGCGAGAGAAAATTCTCTCGCATCAGACTGTCGATAAACATATTTTTAACGTAACAGCGAAAGGTTTGGGAAAGAAGGTTTCCCAAAGAAAATCGGCGGGGTTGATCGCATCCACCCCGCCGAAAGTGGCGATTTAAGGAGGCTTCAAGCCTCTTGCACGAGAAATCGCCACTTTATTCCTTGTAAAAAATAATAAACTGCGAAGATTGCCTTGGCAAGATTTGCAGTTGCGTGTCGAATTTTTCGACACGTAACGTCAAATCAACCTTTAATTTTTAAAGATTAATTAAATGCGTTAACAAGTCTGTCGTATTCTTCATTTGTGATTGTCAAAACGCCGCCGTGACGGAACTGAATGTCGGTATGGAACTGTCCGTCAACCTTTTCGAATTGTCCTTTGTCCAAATCGTCCGTCACAAAAGGAGCATAACCCGCATTTGCACCGTACTGATCGAGGAAAAGACACCATCTGCCGTCGGGAAGCTGACAGCATTGAGGTCCTTCCACTCCGTGAATTTCGCTCAAATTGGAGTCTACGACTTCGAATTTGCCTGAAAGAGAGTTGCTCTTTTCCATCAAAATGCACTTGCTTGTTTCGTCCTTGCTGAAACGGTAGTATGTTCCGTTGTGTTCGACGATGTCCGTGTCGATAACGTCACATTCACGTTCGATATACACCTCTGCGGGAGAGAATGTTTTGAAATCTTTTGTATAAGATCTGAAAAGTTTGTGATTGCCTTTGCCGAAATCCACTCTCGAAGCCCAGAAAACCATGTAGCTGTCTTTTTCGGCATCGTAGATTGTTTCGGGTGCCCAAGAGCATCCCGCATCTTCGCGAGATACCGTCACAGCCTTTGTTTCGCTCCAATTGATGAGGTCATCTGATTCCCAAACCAAGATATCGTGACTGCCGTTGAGCGTGCAGCTGCCCCAATGGTCGGGACGGAGGAACACGTTAAGATCGGTTCCCACCATGTAGAACTTGTCGCCCTCTTTTGCACGGATGATAAAGGGATCACGAATACCTTTTTCGCCGATTTCAGACGTGATAACGGGTTTTTTACCGTTTAAGGTTTTCCAGTTTAATCCGTCCTTCGAAACAGAAAAATAAATCTGCTCGCTCATGGGAGTATTGGGGTTTGTGTCTGTAAAATGTACAAACAAAAATGCTTCTTTTTTATTCATAACAAAAATCCTTTCAATAGTATTTTTTCTGAAATTATCGTATCATGTATACCAAATGGTGTCAAGTTTTAATATTGGAATGTTCTCACCCATTTGCAACGCAGTCCGTCGTTCCAAACCATTGTGTCGTCGGGCTCGGATTCCCATCCGCCTAGACCCGTGTTGAGAATGAGGCGCAGATTTTTTTGGAATTTTAATGTATCGTTATTGTGTGTTCTCTGATACATTTTTCCGTCAACGAAGAATTTGATATAGTCATAACCCCAGTCCATGCTGAAAGTGTGATAGCCTGTTGTTATGTTGATGTTATCCTTGCTGCTCTTGCCGAAAAGATTGTTTTTGTCGCCCTCGCCGTGAATTGCCGTGTGCCATGCTTTTGCACCGTAGGATGACGAAAGCGTTTCGAAAATATCAATCTCGGGCGGCCACGAGTCACGTCCCGTAAGCCAAAAGGCATTCCAGTAACCGATGGGGCTTTCGGGCTGTTTAAAACTGCCCTCAACAAAGCAGTTTTTGTTGTAGACTTTGTTTTGTATGCTCACAACGCCGACATAGCCTTTCCACTTTTCCCAGGTTTTTCCCCACTTGTTGTAACTCATGCCCGTTTCGCCGCTTTTGTCTTTCGGCCAACCGGAGGCCTTTGTCGCTTTCAAAAGAAGCTCGCCGTTTTCCACAATAACGTTGTTTTTAGTGATAAGACCCGAATGATTGTAAGAATCGTTTGTGGGATTGTTTGTTTTCCAGGGGTAATTTGTCCACCATTGAGAAGATATTGAATTTCCGTAAAAATTATCGGCAACGTACTCCTTTGCCTCGCTCTTTACGTAAAACTGACCCTGAGCTTCGTTCCACTTTTTCCACGGCTTCAAATCGCCTGTTTTTTTGTCGCTTGTGGTGTCATAGAGGAACTTTTCTTCTCTGCCCGAGTTAAGATAAGTTTTGTAGGAATACGTCTTGTAGGGATAATATCCCGCACTTTCGACCGTCTCTTTGACAAACGTTGCGTTTGCGTAAAATGAGCCTGTATGTTCAAGCTTTTTGAGGTAAAAAGCGCCGTCTTGATTGACTATGTAATAGCCCGGAAGAGTAACCGCTTCAAGCGAAACGCCCGTTCCTATCAAGCCTGTTCTTTCGACAAAACGGGTGAGAGCGGGATTTTTGTCCGCAGCAACGCTCAAAACGTTATCCTCGCCGCTGTGATAAACATATCTGCCGTAATAATCTCCCGAATTTGTGGGATAATCTTCGCCTCTGACTGCTTCGAGACGGATGATGCCGTTTGCGGGGGAATTGCCGATATTTACACCCTCGCTTCTCTTTATGTGACGGAGAGTGAAATCCGACAATGCGATTTCGCACTTTGCGCCGGCACCTGTGTTTGCGACAAAAGTGTTTGCCTCAAGATAGCTCCATGTTGTATTGCGTGTCAGCTCGTCGTCCGCATTTGAAAAATACAGTTTTTGAATTTCTTCCGTCTCGGAGTCTGCGACACGCACGACAATGCTACGTTCATCGGGCGATACGCTGATTGTAAAATCAACATTTTCTCCCTTATTAAAGGAGTTTTCGAAGAGCGATATCGGTGTTCCCTCGTTGAAATAATTGCTTGTAATGCGATTGATTTTGAACTTGTTGCCGTCATTGTCAAATTTTAACTGTAGCGCCGCATAATTGTCCAAATCGGCACCGCCCGTGATGATTCCGTCGGTTAAACCAATGCCGCTGTAGTACACGTTGCCGCTGAGATTGAGCTTGAAAGAGATTTTGTAATCTTCTCTCGACTGCGGCAAAGTGAGTTTTTTCTGTGCAAGGATTCCGCCCGCACCGCCGAAAGGTTCGCTTCCGCCGTAAGCTTCGATTTCGCTGATTCTTATCCAGCCGGCAGACGAGTCGGCTCTTTGGTAAAATTTGTATTTTATATAACGTGCTTTTGAGGTCGGAATATCAAAATATTGCACATTATCGGTTTTATTTGCCGTGGTTTTCCCCATAATCTGTTCAAATTTTTTGCCGTCGGTCGAAATTTCGATACCGAAAGTGTAAATACGCTCCGAACCTTTGTCGAATCCGATACCGACACGGGAGATATACTTTTCGTCTCCCAAATCGGCAATAAGATATGCGGGATTCTTATCGGATACGTCTTTAGCCGTCCAGATTGTGGATAAATCGGAATCTATTGTATTATTGTGATGATTTTCGGTTTCGGGCGTTTGACTTGCGGTAACGGAATTTATCGTGACAGGTTTTAACACATCACGTCCGACATCATCATACAGATAAAGTCCGTCGGATTCATCGGCATACAATTTTGCACCCAACATGGGCTCGTAATCCGTATAGGTCATTTCGTCCATGGGAGAAATGTTCCAATCTTTCACATTTTCCATAAGGCGTGTTCCGAGAGTATCTTTATATCCGTATGTTTCGACCTCGGAGATACGGCACCATGCGCCGTTGTCCGTTCTGCCGAAAATATTGAGTCTGATATATTTTGCTCGCACGGGTGGCAAGCCAATATATGTTATATCGTTTGTTTTTTCGCTTTTTCCTTTTTGGACAAGCGTTTTGAAATTTTCGCCGTCTTCGCTTGACGAAACGGAGAAAATGTATTCTCTTTCGTTTCCGAGTCCGAAAGCGATGCCGATTTTTGACAAAATATAATCGTCACCGAGAAAAGCGGTTACGTTTTCGCCTTTCGAAGGATCTATGTCTTTAACGGTCCAGACCGTATCGAGATTGTTGTCGGCAACCATGCCTGCGCTGTTTTGAGACTCGGGTTCGTAAGACGCAAAAACGTCATCGGGGGTATAATTGATTTTTATTTCGTCTCCCAAGGATGCGTTTTCGCAATTTTTTGATGCGAACGACGGCAAGAGAGGACGGAGAAGGTCTTGCCAAATATAGATTTCGGAATTTTTCTCCCCGTGATACGAAAACACGGTTTCGCTGTCGGGTTCGACAGTTTCTTTGTATGTTTTAATATTTTTCAACGTTGAGTCTTCGTTGAAATTCGCAATATAAACTTTGAAGTTTTTGTTTTCGCTGCCCGTGTTTTTTACAGTCGCAACATACACGGCTTCTTTTTCGGTTTTTATTCCGCTCACCGAAATTTCCATATCGCTTGCGTATGTAGGACAGGTCATCAAGCTCAAAATCAATATCAAAGTGAGTGCAAATGCCGTTATTTTTTTCATTTTTTCACCTTTTTTCATTTGATAAAAGGGCAGCAAGTAATCCGCCGCCCTTTTAATTTTTTAATATTGCCAGCTCTTAAACCATTCCATGCTGAGGCCTATTCCGTACTGACTCGGAAGAGAAGACTCCCAGCCGCCTATGCCCGTATTGATTACGAGAACACAGCCGCCCGCAGAATTCTGCTTATCGACAATATCGCCCGTATAACGTGCATACAACTGACCGTCAAAATACATATCCATATAATCGTATCCCCAGTCGAGAGCGTATCTGTGATACGCCGTTCTCAAATTGTTTGCGCCGTACCAGCTGCCCTGATACCATGCACCCGAGGATGACGAAGACGATTTGTGCATATTTGTATACCAGCTGTGAGCTCCGCTGCCCGAAGATGAAAGATATTCGAAAATATCAGTCTCCGGAGGCCAGTCGTTTGCACCCGAAAGCCAAAACGCCGTCCAATATCCGTAGCCTGCGTTGGGCTGTTTAAACGTGCCCTCCATGTAGCTCTGTCGCCAGTATTTTACGCTGTTGTCATAGCCGTTGTAGTTTTTGTGAGGACTGATAACGCCGACATATGCCTGCCACTTTTTCCAACCGCCGAAGCCGTAGCTTGAAAGGTCGATACCGGTAGCACCGCTTTTGTTGCTCTTCGGCCATTCATTATCGCCTACTTTGTTTGCTTTAAGAGTGATGTTACCGTCCTTTACTTCTATTGCGCTCGCTCTGCACAAGCCGTAGTGGTTGTGATAGTCGCCCCAAGGATACTGTGCCTGCCACTTGCTCGTATCAAGGCTCGTGCCTCTGAAAGAGTCGCTCACTCTCGAAGCCGTAGCTTCGTTTCTCTGATAGAAAATCGTCCTTTCTCTCGAATGACGTTTCCAAACAACGGTATTGCCGCTGTCGTTGTAAAGGTAGCGGTCACGGTCACGGTATGCGGCATAAGAAACCGTGCCTTTGCCGTAACCCTTTGTATCCAAAATGCCGTCACACTTTATAAACGTTGCGTTTGCTTTGAAACGCACACTATCCGAATAAGGTTGTACCTGCACCTGATTATCGCTACCCGGAACAATCGTGAGGAAATATCCCGGACGGTTTGCGACTTCGAAAGATACGCCGTCGGAATCCATAAGTCCCGTTCTTTCGACAAAGCGTGTATAAGCGGGGTCTTGCTTTTCGGCAAAATCGCTGACTTCATTGCCACGGTGATGAAGCATGTTGCCCGTGCCGTGACTTGCCACGAGACGGAACATGCCGTTCAAGGCACTCTTTACATTGTCTGTTGTACCCAAATCGGTAACTTTAATATCGCCGACATAGATATCGGCACTTCCGCCGATACCAGTATTGAACGAAAGGCAGTTGAGGTATTTGCCTACCCAGTTTTCATACGTTGTCGCCATATCGACAGTTCGCGTCTGGGTGTTCACGCCGTCATCTATTGTTATTTCGGTCTGATACTTTGTGGGGATAACTTTTATCGAAACTTTCCACGGATTGCCTTTAATTATGGGAGTGTAGCTGCCCACGAGAGCGGAATAGTCGCCGCCGTTGAAAGTGTTGCCCGTGTATTTATTGAGCTGGAGATTGTTTTCGTCTGCCTTTGACGGAGCAAAACGAAGCTGCATACCGTAGCTGCCGTCAACACCGTTTGAAAGGCTGAATCCGCCGTACTCATCGGCAGTCGGTGCATAAAGAGTAAAATCAATTTTGTATGCGTTACCGTTTTCGGGAGTAGGGAAGTTGATATATGCCATCACGCCGCCCGCACCGTTTACCTCATCGGACACTCTTCCCACATTATCATAAAGGTGAAGAGCGTTTTTCGAAATACCGCTTTCTTCGGGAGCGGTTGTTATTTCGGCATAGAGTTTTTCGCCCAATGAGCCTGTGTAATCCGTTTCGCCCTTGTTGTCGGAAATGTTTTTGAAAGTCATATTTCCGCAATTATCTTCTGTCATATCAATGCTTGCGATAATTGTTGTCGGATTTTCTTCGGTCTTTTCTTCGAAATGAGTAACACTCACATCGTCAACGTACATTTCGACGCTCTTTCCCGCACCTGTGTTAAATACAAGCCATTTTGCTTCGAGTCCCGACCATTGTGACGGTCTTGTTTGTTCTGCGCTGTTGTAGGAAAAATACATCGGCTTTGTTTCGGTGTTTATACCGTCGGTAACCGTGATATCGACTCTTCTTGCAGACGAATGAACATCGAGAGTTACTGTCCAAAGTCTGTCTTTTTCGAACTCGGTACTCATAAAATTGATAAGAGAGCCTTCGTTGAAATAGTTACTTGTCACCTGATCGAGTTTTACCTTGTTGCCGTTGTCGGCATCCTCGAATCTGACTTGGATTGCCGCATAATGAGAAATATCGGCACCGCCCGAAACCATCTCGTCCGTGAGCGAAAATCCCGACCAATACGTATCGCTTGATTTTCCGTTTTCCATTTGAGACGGAATGAACATATTGAATTCAAGCTTGTATCTGCCTCTGTCGGGAGCGGTTTCGTATTGTTTTGCAACAAGCATACCGCCCGCACCGTTTGTCTCGTCGGTTTGTCGTCCCACATAGTCAACCATGTGAAGCGAAGTTTCTTTTGTTCCCATCGCCGCCTCTTGAGGAAGAGCAGATATTTCGGCATAGAGTTTTTCGCCGAGCGACGGTGTATAGTCTTTGTAATTTTCTTCTGTCATACGGCGGGCAATCCAGCCGTCCGCAACAGAATAATCGACATCTTCGGGAAGACGTGTTCCCACGTGTCCGTCAAAATCGAAAGACTGAACTTCTTCTCCCATATCAACGGGAAGAGTCATACCCGAAAGCGAGATTTCGGATATTTGAACCCAGTTTTCACTATCGGGATTTGCTCTTTCAATCATTGTTATTCTGACAAATTTCGCAACCGAACTTTCGAGGTCGAAATACTGCATTTCGTTTGTAAGCTCGCTCGTGATTTCGTCTGTTACATCAACATAATTATCTCCGTCACGTGATGTTGAGATTTTAAAGACATATTGTCTTTCGTTGCCTGCGCCGAAAAGAATTCCCGCTTTTGTTACGACGTGGTCGTTTTCGAGATATGCCGTAACGGAAGCTTCGTTCCCTCGTAAAACGCCTTTTGCGCTCCAATACGTGTCGTTATCTTTATCGGCAATCGCAGTTACACGATGTTTGCTTTCGATTTCGCTCGATGCGAAAACCATATCGCTTGTAATATTAATTTCACCGATTTCGATATTTCCTTCGGGAACGGAATCGGAAGATATTACATTGTATACAGGTTTCATCGTGTTTTCTTTCCAGAAGAAAATCTTTGCGGTTTCGCCTTTTGAGGAATCGTATTCAACGCAAATTTCTTTTGATACGGAAGATTTTTTATCCGTATCAAGAGAAACTTTTTCTTTTTTTATGTTTTTTTCGGATCCGTCTTTGTTGTACACAGCCGAAGCAACGGTTACAAAACCGTCAACGGAGGATGTATTCTGTATTTTCGCAACAGCGTAAAGTTCAAATCCGTCCGTCAATGCATCGACAGACACGGTTGCATCAAATTCGGCTGCCGCATTTACAATGGGCAACATTGACATTGTCAAAATCATGCAAAGTGCAAAACAAAGCAATGATTTTAAATTTTTCTTCATTTACGTGTCCCTCCAATACAGTTTTTTAAGTCGATTATAATATTATTCGATTACCGTTACGCCGCCCATGTAAGGAACAAGAGCCTCGGGGATTGTAACCGTACCGTCTTCGTTCTGATAGTTTTCGAGTATTGCGGCAACTGTTCTGCCAACGGCAACACCGGATCCGTTGAGTGTGTGAACGAGCTGTGCTTTGTCACCGGCATTTTCTTTGAATTTGATATTTGCTCTTCTTGCCTGGAAATCTTCGAAATTACTGCAAGACGAAATTTCAACGTATCTGCCGTAAGAAGGCATCCATACTTCGATATCGTATTTGAGTGCCGCAGTAAATCCGAGGTCGCCTACGCAAATGCGAACAACTCTGTAGGGAAGTCCGAGCCCCTGCAAAACTTCTTCCGCATCATGTGTGAGCTTTTCGAGTTCTTCGTAGCTCTGTTCGGGTTTTGCGAATTTAACAAGTTCGACTTTGTTAAACTGGTGCTGACGGATAAGTCCTCTCGTGTCACGACCCGCACTACCTGCTTCGGCACGGAAACATGCTGTATAAGCAACGTGCTTGATGGGAAGCTGACTGCCATCCAAAATCTGATCACGATACATGTTTGTTACGGGAACTTCCGCTGTGGGAACAAGGAAATAATCCGTATCGGCTACCTTGAAAGCATCTTCTTCAAATTTGGGAAGCTGACCTGTTCCGACCATGGAATTGCGATGAACCATGAAAGGAGGGAATATTTCCGTATATCCGTGCTTTGTTGTATGCATATCGAGGAAATAGTTTGTTACGGCTCTTTCGAGTCTTGCACCGAGACCTCTGTAAAGAGTGAATCTTGTACCTGTGATTTTCGCAGCTGTTTCGGGGTCGAGAATATTCAAATCCTTACCCAAATCCCAATGAGCCTTGGGTTCAAAATCGAATTTTGTGGGTTCGGAATATTTTCTAATTTCAACATTGTCGGCATCCGTATCGCCGTCGGGAACGCTGTCGTTGGGAATGTTGGGTATGGAATACATCATCTGAGCGATTTTTTCGTCAAGCTCTTTTGTTTTGTTATCCATTTCTTTAACTTTATCGGAGATTTCTTTCATTTCTTCGAAGATAGCCGTTGTATCTTCACCGGCTTTTTTGAGCTGAGGAATCTGCTTTGAAACTTCGTTTTGTTTCTTTTTGAGTTGTTCTGCTTCGAACACAAGTTCACGGCGTTCGTTATCGAGTGCCAAAAGTGCGTCGATATCAACGTTTTCTTTTCTTCTTGCAAGTGCCGCCTTAACTCTTTCCGTTTCGTTTCTGATCATTCTGATGTCTAACATATTTATCTTCCTTTCAAATATTGTTTATGTTTCACGTGAAACAATTATAAACCTTGGATAATATCAATCAATCTTATTAAATCCTCTTCCGAGTAATAATAAAGTTCGATTTTTCCTTTTTCTTCGCCTGTGAGTTTTACCTTTGTTCCGAATTTTTCTTTGAGGTCTTCTTCGATATCGGGATAAAAGCTCTTGGTTTTTGTCTTTTTCGCAGTCGGCTTTTTGCCCTCTCGAGCGAGGTTCTCCATTTCTCTTACGGTGAGATTTTCATCAGCCGCACGCTTTGCCATTGCCAATCTTTTTTCGGAGTTTTCGATACCGAGGAGTGCTCTGCCGTGTCCCGATGAAAGCACGCCCTCAACAAGCATTTCCTGTATCTCGTTATCAAGAGCCAAGAGTCTCAAAGTGTTTGCTACAGCCGGACGACTTTTTCCGACTTTTTCGCTCACCTTTTCCTGAGTTAATCCGAACTGTTCTATGAGAGATTGATATCCGAGTGCTTCTTCGATGGGGTTTAAGTCTTCTCTCTGAAGATTTTCGATAAGAGCAACTTCCGCTTGTGTGAGTGCATCGTATGTACGAACAACAGCCGGAATAGTCGAAAGACCCGCTATTTTGGATGCTCTCCAACGTCTTTCTCCCGCAATTATCGAAAACGTACCGTTCGGATTTTCGGTTACTATAATCGGTTGAATCACGCCATGCTGAGAAATAGAATTTGCCAAAAGTTGAAGCTGTTCACGGTCAAAATGTTTTCTCGGCTGGTCGCTTCGAGGTTCAACATCCGTTATGCGAAGTTGTTTTACGCTATCGGTATCATTTTCGGACGGTTTAAAGCTTGTTGACGGAGAATCGAACAACGCATCCATTCCTTTGCCCAATGCCATTTAATTACCTCCTTATACTTCGAGACCAAGGATTTCATCGGCTAAATCGAGATAGCTTTCGGCACCCTTGGATGCTATATCATAATATATAATCGGTTTTCCGAAACTGGGAGCTTCGGAAAGTCGAACGTTTCTGGGAATAAGAGTTTTGTAAACCTTGTTGGGGAAGAACTTTTTCACTTCTTCGATAACCTGAATAGAAAGGTTTGTACGGGAATCAAACATAGTCATCAATATACCTTCGATTTCGAGAGAGGGATTCATTACCTGTTTGACTTTTTTTATTGTATTCATAAGCTGCGACACGCCCTCCAAAGCGTAGTATTCGCATTGAATAGGTACGATAACGCTGTCGGATGCCGTAAGCACATTGATTGTTATCAATCCGAGAGACGGGGGAGCATCAATCAATACAATATCAAATTCATCTCTGACACTTTCGATGGCTTTTTTAAGTTTTGTTTCACGTCCCATTTCGCTCACAAGTTCGATTTCGGCACCCGAAAGTGAAATGTTCGACGGACAAATACTGAGGTTTTCATACGGAGTTTTTACAATAGCTTCTTTTGCTTCAGCTCCGCCTATCAAAACATCATATACGGTTTTTTCACATCTTCTCTTATCGACGCCCACGCCCGAAGTTGAATTTCCCTGAGGGTCGCAGTCAATAAGAAGAACTTTTTTTCCTTTCTTTGCAAGGCACGCAGAAAGATTCACGGCTGTCGTTGTTTTTCCGACACCGCCTTTCTGGTTTGCAATAGCGATAACTTTCATTTATATAAACCTCCAAAAATTATAACTCAAAAAAATATATCTGCGATTAAATAATCACAGATATATTATAGCATAATTTCGTCGGATTTCAAGGTGTAATTGAACAGACGAGTTATTTAATAAGTAAGTTTTTCAAGATTGATTGTTATATTATTCGACAATGTTTCACGTGAAACATTGTCTTTTTCAAGTTTTATTACATATTCTATGCAATTATCATCTTCCTTTTCGGTAATGGCAGGGGTTATCCCGCTTTTCTTTAATAAATCTAGGGTTTTGTTGATGGTGTTTCTGAAAAATCTGCCGCTTTTCTCAAATGTTGTGCTTTCGGATTTAATCATCTGTTTTTGAGGTTCTTCTTCGAGCATTTTTTGCACCATTTTTTCGGTGGAAGAAACATTCATTTGAAATTCGCTTGCACGTTTTGCCGCCGCAATCCGTAAGCTTTTTGTGGGCAATCTCAAGAGTGCTCTCGCATGTCTTTCGCAAAGATTGCCGTTTATTATAATTTGTCGCACTTCTTCGTCGAGTTTTAAAAGTCGGATTTTGTTTGCTACCGACGCTTGACTTTTACCGAGTTGTTCCGCTACGCTTTCCTGTGTGAAAGAGTGGAATTTTATGAGGTTTTGCATGCTTTCCGCCTCTTCGAAAAAGTTCAAATCTTTGCGTTGCAGGTTTTCCGTTATTGCCATTACGGCTGATTCTTTGTCGGATATATCGACTATCAATGCGGGGATTTTTTTGAGCCCCGCCATTTTTGCGGCTCGTATTCGCCTCTCGCCGCAAACAAGCTCGTAACCACCCGGTGCACGTCTGACAGTTATAGGTGTAATGACTCCTATTTGTTTTATCGAATCGGACAGTTCTTTGAGGGATGTTGTTTCAAATCTTCGTCTGGGTTGGTAGGGATTGGGCATTATTTCGTCAATCAATATGTATGCGCTCTTTTCGTTTTTTTCCTCGCCGTATCCCATTATGATTTTGAATTTGTCTTTCAAGTTCTTTATTTTCTGTTCTTCGTTCATATAAAAAACCTCCTATGTGTATAATTCTAAGCAAATTATAACACAGGAGGTTTTTGTTTTAAATAAGAACATTTCGAATTTTTCCCTTATTATAAGGGTTTTTTCGACGGTGTGCCTGCCTTTCTCGGAAATTGTGACGGTGTTTTTGCAATTTTTTCAATCACAACCACGGTGTGTTTCAGACCGAGAGGCTCGATGTTTATTTCGTCCACTTTTTCAATTTTGCCGCCGAGCGTTTTTATGGCTTTTTTTGCATTGTTGATTTCTTCTTCGGGGGCAGTACCTTTCATTGCAAGAAAGTATCCTCCCACTTTTACGAATGGTAATGCGTATTCGGATAAAACAGCCAAATCCGCCACCGCACGTGCAACGGCTATATCGTATTTTTCCCGCATGTCGGGATTTCTGCCGCCGTCTTCGGCACGAGAATGTATTGCCGTGGCATTTTTGAGATTGAGTTTTTCCGCAACATCATTGAGAAAATTGACTCTTTTACCCAAAGAATCAAGCATTGTAAAATGAGCGTTTTCACACGCTATCGCATTCGGCATTGAGGGAAAACCCGCACCTGCACCGATATCAATGACTTTGCTGCCGTCTTTTATTTTATTTTCGCAAAGCAAAGTGAGAGAGTCAAGATAATGCTTGATTTTGATTTCGTAAGGGTCCGTTATTGCCGTCAAATTCATGAAAGAATTGTAGTTTAGCAGCATATCGGTATACACTCCGAATTTTTCAAGCATTTCATCCGTCAGTTCTATTCCGAATTTCAACGCTTCGTTTTTCAAAATTTCCATATTTTCAATTCCTTTTCTGTGAGGATAAATATATGAGGAGCACGCCTATGTCGGCAGGAGACACACCCGATATTCTCGATGCCATGCCTACGTTTTCGGGACGGAATTTTTCGAGTTTTTGTCTCGCTTCGAGTCTCAATCCGTAGACTTCGTCGTAATTGATATCATCGGGAATTTTTCTTTCTTCGTTCTTTTTAAACTTTTGAACCTGTTCTTCCTGTCTTTTTATGTATCCCTCGTATTTGATTATGATGCCTACCTCTTCGCTGATATCATCGGTGAGTTCGGGGCGTGTTTTGTCGAAAGGAGCAAGCGATGCATAATCAAGCTCGCTTCGTTTTATCAAATCGCAGATTTTAGCTCCGTTTTCTATATAAGGAGAATTTCTTTCGTCGAGAAATTTTTTAATCTCGGGAGTGGGCGCAAGTGCAACTCCTCTCAATCTTTCAACTTCTTCAGATATTTTTCTCTGTTTTTCCACAAAACGCTCATATCTTTCATCACTTATCAAACCGACTTCGTGACCTATCGGTGTAAGTCTGAAATCGGCGTTGTCCTGACGAAGAAGCAATCTGTACTCGGCACGTGACGTCAACATTCGATAAGGCTCGTTTGTACCTTTTGTCACAAGGTCGTCAATCAAAACGCCTATATATGCCTGACTGCGATCCAAAATAATCTGTTTTTTGCCCAAAAGCTTCATTGAAGCGTTTATTCCCGCAATCAAACCCTGTGCGGCAGCCTCTTCGTAACCTGATGTTCCGTTGAACTGACCTGCTCCGTAAAGATTTTCGACGTTTTTAAACTCAAGAGTTGCGTTGAGCTGAGTAGGGTCGCAACAATCATATTCTATCGCATAAGCACAGCGCATCACAGACACATTTTCGAGTCCTTTGACGGAGTGAAGAACATCGTCCTGAATATATTCGGGCATGGATGATGACAATCCCTGAACATAGTATTCGCGAGTGTTAAGTCCCATCGGTTCCATAAAAAGCTGATGACGCTCTTTGTCGGCAAAGCGCATGACTTTGTCTTCGATACTGGGGCAGTATCTGGGTCCCACGCCCTCTATCAAACCCGAATACAACGGGCTTTTGTCGATGTTTGAGCGGAGAATATCGTGTGTTTTTTCGTTAGTATACGTCAAATAACAGCAAACCTTGTTTTCGAGTTTTTCTGTTGTTTCAAAACTGAAAGGCGTTATTTTTTCATCTCCGTACTGAACTTCCATTTGGGAAAAATCAATACTCTTTTCGTGTACACGCGCGGGTGTGCCCGTTTTGAAACGCATGAGTGAAATGCCCATTTCGGAAAGAGAGGCACTCAACCCTTCGGAGGGGAACATGCCGTCGGGACCGCCTTTGTAGCTTGTTTCTCCGACGATGATTTTGCCCTCAAGGTATGTGCCTGTTGCGATAATAACGGCTTTTGCAAAATAATCTATTCCTGTATGGATTTTCATTACATAGCCGTCGCCGTCTTTTTTGAGTGTTTTTACTTCTGCCTGGCGAATTGTAAGGTTTTCGGTGTTTTCAAGAAGGTTTTTCATCTCGATACGATACATCGCTCTGTCTATCTGTGCTCTGAGGGAATGTACGGCGGGGCCTTTTCCTGTATTTAACATTCTCGATTGAATGAGGGTTTTATCGGCAAGCTGACCCATGCTGCCTCCCAATGCGTCGATTTCACGCACAAGATGACCTTTTGCCGTGCCGCCGATCGAAGGATTGCACGGCATGTTTCCGACAGCGTCAAGATTAATCGTAAACATAATTGTTTTAAGGCCGAGTCTCGCACCCGCCAATGCCGCTTCACATCCTGCATGTCCGCCTCCGATTACGGCTATATCAAATTTGTTATCCATATTAACACCTTCTCTATGAATTATTTTCCCAAACAAAAGTCACGGAAAATTCTGTCAACAACTTCGTCGTTTATGCTTTGGCCGTCAGCTTCGCCGAGCGACTGTGCCGCATACATCATATCAATTGCCGCAAGGTCGGAAAAATCTCCGTTTTTGAGAGTTTCTTTAGCTTTTTTAATAGAGTTTGACGCATTTATAACAGCTTCCCGCTGTCTTTCGTTTGCAATCATTGCGTCACTCTCGACACCTTTATCCAAAAGTTCGGATATTTTGTTTTTGAGAATAGTGACACCTGCGCCTGTTTTTGCGCTTATAGTGATAAATCCGTCTCTTTCTTCGTCGCATTTATCGCTTTTATTCAAAACACAAATCGTTTTTTTGTCTTTTACGAGTGAATATATCTCTTTTTCTTCGTCTGTCAAATCTCTGCCGCTTTCGGTGACAAAAATAACAAAATCACTCTCATCTATCATTTTTTTTGATTTATCGACACCTATTTTTTCGATGATATCATCTGTTTCACGTATGCCCGCGGTATCGAGAAAATTCACCATGACGCCGTCTATATCGCATTTTCCCTCGATAACGTCTCTTGTTGTGCCGGGGATATGCGTAACAATTGCCTTTTCTTCTTCCAAAAGGCAATTCAACAGAGAGCTTTTTCCTGCATTCGGCATTCCTACGATTGCGCATTTTGCACCGTTTGAAAGATAGATACCTCTGTTTGCCGTATCCGAAAGCTCTTTTAGACGCATTTCGAATCCGTCTAAAATTTCGAGCAAGGTTCCGTCCTGAAATGAGTCGATATCTTCATCGGGAAAATCCGTGGACACCTGTACCATTGCCAACGATTTAACGATATCGTCTCTGAGAGGCTTTATTTTTTCGGTCAATGCACCGTTGAGATTGTTTATCGCAAGAGACGCACCTTTTTTTGTTTTGGCTTCGATAATATCATGAACGGCTTCTGCCTGAGTCAGGCTCATTTTTCCGTTCATGTAGGCTCTTTTTGTAAATTCGCCTCTGTCTGCCAAAGCACATCCCGCATCAATAAGCAATCCGAGTATTCTTTCGGTGACAATAACACCGCCGTGACAGCTTATTTCGCAAACGTTTTCGCCCGTAAATGATTTAGGCGCACGGAAAACACTCACCAATACTTCGTCTACTTTTTCGCCTCTGTCTTCGATATTGCCATAAACAATAGTATAGCCTTCGACTTTTTCGATATCCTTTTTTGATGAAAAAACTTTTTTTGTTATTGTGAAAGCCTCGGGGCCGCTTACTCGTATTACGCTGATGCCGCCTTTGCCTCTCGGGGTTGCTATTGCACAGATTGTATCCATATAAATTCACATAACCTTTCTTGCGAAAAAAACGAAAAGGGAGAAATAAGTTTCTCCCTTTTCGCATATCAGGGTAAAAACCCTTGATTATTCTTCTGTAGCGACTGTTTCTTCCTTTTTGTAGGAGGAAGAGTAATTTCTTCTGTAACCGCCGTTGCGGGAAGAACGAGAAGCGTTCTTTGAAGAAACAACAATCTTTCTGTTGGGGTCTTCACCTATGGAATATGTATTGATGTAGTCATAGGATTGAAGAGTAGCATGTATAATTCGTCTTTCGTTGGGGTTCATGGGTTCCAACGTAATGCTTCTGCCTGTTCGAGATACGGTACCTGCAATCTTTTTGGCAAGATTAACAAGTGTTTCTTCTCTCTTTGCACGATAATTTTCCGTGTCGAGATTTACTCTCACGTATTCGTCGCGGTTTTTATTGTAAACAAGAGAGCAGAGATACTGAAGAGCATCGAGGGTGTCGCCTCTTCTGCCGATAACAATACCCATCAATTCACCGGAAATGTCAATGTTCAAGTTTCCGTCTTTTTCTTCGACTGCAAGATTTGCTTCGATACCCATTTTGCTCAAAACATCGGAAAGATATGCTTCGACGCCGATTTCTTCGGTTTCGATTGTTTCTTCTTTGAACAAATCTTCGTTAACGACAGTAACCTTTACCTTTGCTTCGGAAGCACCGAGACCCAAAAATCCCTTGCTGCCTTTGTTTAATACTTCTATTTCAACATCTTCACGTTTGCAACCGAGCTCTTTGAGCGCAGCTTCAACAGCCGCATCAATGGTTGCACCTGTTGTTTCAATCATTTTTGCCATTTTCAATTCCTCTTATTCTTCGTTTGCGTCGCTAACCTCTGCCTCAACAACAGTTTTGGGCGCAGGTTTTTTCTTCTTTTTCTTTGTCAATACCACAGGCTTCATTTTCTTTATAACAAACTGATTGATAAAGAACTGCTGAGCCATCTGGGAAAGAGTGGATATAATCCAGTAAAGAGAACAGCCCAAAGGCCAAGAATATGTTATCCATGCCGTCAAAAGAGGCATCATGATAATCATGGACTTGTTCATTGCCGCTGCCTGTTCTGCCTGAGCGTCTTTCTTACCGCCGTTATTTTGTCTTGCGGTTGCCTGTCTCTGGCTCATAACAGCCGAAAGAACCGTAAGTATAACAGCTATTGCGGGCAAAATCCACATCATGATATCGCCCATATTGTTTTGCAAAACTTTGCTCAAATCAAAACCCAAGAAGTCAAGATTGAGATGTATGTCGTTTATGTTTTTACCTACCTGGGAAGCTATTTGTTCCAAAAATCCCGAGTCTTTCAAGCCGAGCTGGTTTTGAGCCAACGTTTTACCCGCAATTTCGGATATAACGTCTTTCGGAATACCCAAAAGGTATGTGTAGGGACGATAAACAATTTCGACAAATCCCATGAGTATAACCATCTGCAAAAGAAGAGGCATACATCCGCCCGTGGGGCTTATCTGATATTTGTCGTAAACACGCATCAGCTCTTGCTGCATCTTTTCGCGATTATTTGCGTATTTTCTCTGAATTTCGTTGATTAAAGGCTGAACCTGTTGCATTCTCGCCATGCTTTTTTGACTTTTTAAAGTCATGGGCAAGGTCAAAAGCTTCAATATAACCGTAAAGATAATAATGGTCCAACCGTAATTGCCTACCAATGTGTAGATAGGTCTTATAAACAATGCCAATATATCCGCTATAAATTCAAACATTCGATTACCTCTCCTTAATGAGGTTACTTAACCGGGTCGTATCCGCCTTTACAAAAGGGATTGCAGCGTGCTATGCGGCATAAAGCCTTGCCGGAGCCTTTTAAAGCACCGTATTTTCCGATAGCTTCGATTGCGTATTGTGAGCATGTGGGATAAAACCTGCAACACGGCTTTTTAAGAGGGGATAAAAATTTTCTGTAAACTCTTATTAATCCTATAAGAATTTTTTTCATGATTAACACTCCGGTTAATTATTCAATATTCCGCTTTTTTTGAAAAGTCTTTTCAATGTGCCGTAGACTGCTTTGAAATCGGCATCGGCACACTTGCTCCTTGCAACGACAACAATATCGTAGCAGGGATTGATTTCACTTTCAACAAGACGATAGCTTTCTCTTATAAGGCGTTTTATCCTGTTGCGGACAACGGCGCCTCCGATTTTTGTGCCGACTGTAATACCAAGGCGATTATGCGGAAGCTTTGTTTTCCTGTAATAAATAACAAGCACATCGCTGCCGCAATGACCGCCTTTGTAATAAAGTCTTTTGAAATCACGATTTAGCTTAATAGAAAGTGTATTCTTCATTTCACTATCAAATCCTTATGCAGAAAGTACTTTTCTACCTCTCTGACGGCGTCTCTTGAGAACCTTTCTACCGTTAGCTGTACTCATTCTGTTTCTGAAACCGTGGTCTTTCTTTCTCTTGCGATTGTTGGGCTGGTATGTTCTGATCATTACTGGCACCTCCTTTAGTTATTCACGCAATCATAGTGCTACCATTGTAACACTACCATATTATATAGTGATTGCAATCCTTTGTCAATATTTTTTTGAAAATTTAAGATATTTTTTTGGTTCCGAATATGTGGCAACAAGCTAACTTTTTCGCTCAAAATGCTTGAAAAAAAATCATTTTTTTGATATAATAAGTTATATATTGCTGGTTTAAATTTGTATTTTGATTTTAAGTTTTCCACAGCTTAAAAACCTTTTATTTTAAAGCTTTTTTTATACGTTTTAAAGTTTTCCACAAGTTTCTTCCACTTTAAATTGTTGAAGGTGAGGTTCCTTTATGAATGACTTATACACTGTTTGGGAGGGCTGTTTGACGATTTTGCAAACGGAAATGACTCCCGTGGGCTTCAGTACGTGGATAAAGCCCTTAAAACCTGTTTTTATGGATTCGGATTCGATTACGTTTTCGACAGAATCCGTTATTGTACGCAACATGGTTGCGGGAAGATATATTGATTTGCTCAAAAACACCTTGTTTGAGGTTACGGGCAAAGAGTATATCGTAAATATTATAATAAGCTCCGGCGAAGCAGCACCGGTTCAGCCGAAAGAGACAAACGATTCGAACAATCCTTTTTCGAAATATACGTTTGACAACTTTATTGTCGGAAACTCCAACCGTTTCGCACAGGCCGCAAGTCTTGCAGTTGCCGAATCGCCCGCCGCGGCGTACAACCCGCTCTTTATTTACGGCGGTGTGGGTTTGGGTAAAACGCATCTTATGCATGCTATCAAAAACTACATACTCTCGAACAACAAAGACGCAAAAATCGCTTTTGTGTCGAGCGAGACTTTTACAAACGAGCTTATCAATGCTTTTAAAGACAACAAAACGGAAACTTTCAGAGAAAAGTACCGTAATATGGACGTTTTGCTGATAGACGATATTCAGTTTATCGCAGGCAAAACGGCGACGGAGGAAGAGTTTTTCCATACTTTCAATACTTTGACGGACGCAAACAGTCAGATAGTATTGACGTCCGACCGTCCGCCGAATGAGATTAAAACGTTGTCGGAAAGACTTCGTTCGCGTTTCGAATGCGGGCTTATATGCGACATTGCTCCGCCCGACTACGAAACACGTATAGCGATATTGAAGCAAAAGGCTCAGGACGAGGGAATAACGATAGACGACTCTATCCTCGCTTTTATAGCCGAAAAGGTTACAAGCAATATACGAGAGCTTGAAGGCATTTTCAACCGTGTGGTGGCTTTCAAAGGCCTTTTGCAGGAAGATGTGACCATGGATACCGTTGTGAAGGTTTTGAAAGACTATTCGAACGACGGAAGAAGTATTTTGACGCCCGAATTCATAGTCGAATATTGCGCCAAGTTTTACAATATTTCTCCCGAGAAATTCTACTCCACGTCACAGAAGAAAGACGTATCTTTCGCAAGACAGGTTTCGTTTTATCTTTGTAAAGAGATATTGGATCTCTCTCTTATTAAGATAGGACAAGTTTATAACCGTGACCATACGACTGTTTTGCACGGCATAAGAAAAATAGAAGATCTCATAAAAACAGACAGTACTTTTAAGGAAACTGTTAACATGCTTATAAAAGATATTAAAAACGAGACTGCATAAGTTATATATATAATAGGTAGTAATAGGTGTTTTGAGGTGTCTTTTTATTTTTTGATTTTCAACAGTTTCCACGGGATTAACAATTTTAAATTTTGGTTTTCCTTTTTTTGTACCAAAACTTTAACAACGCTCAAAACAAGTCACAGAGGGCGTTTGAGGCAGTTTTGCACAGCTTTAACCGCCTTTAATACTACTGGTTTTAAATTATATATATTATTTATTCATTTATTGATTTTTGGAGGTTGCCATGAAAATTTATTGTAACACGGAAGAGCTTCAGTCCGCTGTAAACATTGCTTCAAAAGCAGTCAGCGCAAAATCGTCGGTTCCGTATCTCGAAGGAGTGCTTTTGGAAGCGGAATGCGACCGTCTTTACCTCACGGGTAACGACCTTGAAATTTATATAAAAACAAGTATTCCCTGCAATATTTCGGAAGAGGGAAAAATAGTCTTAAACTGCAAAATGCTTTCGGAAATCATAAGAAAGCTTCCCAAAGACGTATGTGAAATAAAAACAGAGGGACCTGCCGTAATAATAAGCTGTCTCAACTCCGACTATCGTATTGTCGGACTCAATGCCGACGAGTATCCCTCCGTTCCTGAAATAGAAATTACATCGTCCATCAAAATAGCTTCGCCTCTTTTGAAAGACATGATCTCGAGAACAAGCTTTGCAATCAGTCAAAAGCTCGACAGAAAAGTTCTTACGGGCTCTCTTTTCGAAATGAACGGCGAAAGCCTCACTATAGTTGCGGTTGACGGCTACAGAATGGCAATACGCAAAGAAGTTATCGAAGGCGGATGCAAAGAGGGCAAATTTATTGTTCCCGGAAAAGCCGAAAACGAAATAGTAAAAATAATATCCGACGATGAAGAAGACATCATCGAAGTAGGTTTCTGCGACAAATATGCCGTATTCGAAAACGATACTTTCACAATGATTACAAGACTTATAGACGGAGAGTTTTTCGCATACAAGCAGGTTATTCCGTCGGAATTTAAGATAAACACGACGGTTAACACGCAGGAATTTTCACGCACGGTGTCCCGTGTTGAACCCATCATAGACGATGTTTCGAAAAATCCCGTCAGAATTATGCTTTCGGAAAACGCACTCAAAATCATGTGCAGAACAACACTCGGAAGCGTTAACGACAAGTTTGACGTGAGCTATATAGGCAACGACTTCGAAATAGGTTTCAACTATCGTTATCTTTATGACGCAATTTCTCGTTGCGGTAACGAAACGACCGTTCTTCGAATGAACACACCTTTGAATCCGCTTATTATTTCGGGCGAAAACGATGATACGTATCTTTTCATGGTTTTACCCGTTCAGTTGGCATAATATTATTTTTGAGGATTTGTTATGGAAATATTGGAAATCAAAACGGAATATATAAAACTTGACCAGGCATTGAAATTTGCCAACGTTGTTGAGAGCGGAGCTTTTGCAAAAGAGGTTATTGCGGATTGCATGGTAAAAGTCAACGGTGAAGTCGAAACGAGAAGAGGAAAAAAGCTTTACGACAACGACACGTTTTCCTTCGACGGAAACGATTTTGTGATTAAAAAAATATGATTGCAAAAAATATTAAGCTGGAAAATTTCAGAAATTACGAAAAAGAGAAGGTTTCGTTTTCGCCGGACGTCAATATCGTGTACGGAAAAAACGGAATGGGGAAGACGAATCTTATAGAGGCGTTGTATTCTTTTTCTTACGGCCGTTCTTTCAGAGCAAAAACAAAAGAATTTTTGCGTCACGGCTGCGAAATGTCCAAAATAGAGCTTTTGTTTGAGTCGGAAGGACGAGAACAAAGTGCGGATATCGTTTTTACGAAAGACAATAAGAAAAAAATAAGAGTGAACGAAATAAGCATTAAAAAAACGAGTGATTTGCTCGGAAAATTCATATGCGTTCTTTTCACTCCCGATGAATTGAGTCTCGTGAAAGACGGTCCCGACAAAAGAAGAAAATTTTTGGATACTTCGATTGTCTCCTTGAGACCGACGTATTTTTCGGCTCTTTCGCTCTACACGACTTGTTTGAAACAAAAAAATGCTTTGTTAAAATCGGGCAACACGGCTCTTTTGGACGTTTGGGACGAAAAATTGAGCGAGTACGGAGCGGCGATAGCTTTGTTCAGACAAAGCTATGTGAAATCGCTTTCGGAAAAAGCCCGTATTGCGCAAAATGATATATCAAACGGAAAAGAAGAACTTGAAATTTTGTATTCACATTCTTACAAAATAGGCGATACAAAAAGCCAAACGAAGGATTTTATCATGGAAAAAATCCTCGAAGCGAGAAAAAGAGAAATCGAAAACAGAATGTGTCTTATAGGTCCGCACAGGGATGATTTGAATTTCAAGATAAACTCCTTTAACGCAAAAGGTTATGCTTCGCAAGGACAACAAAGAAGTATTGTGCTTTCGTTGAAAACAGCTCAAATGGAAATAATAAAAGAACAGGAGGGCGAATACCCGCAGCTTTTGCTCGATGATGTTATGAGTGAGCTCGACAGCGAGCGGCGTGACTTTTTTACGGAAAAAATAATGGGCAAGCAGGTTATTATAAGCTGTACGGATTTGTCGAATCTTAATTTTAAAAAAGACGCAAATCTTATTTTGATAAAGGACGGCAAAGTATGTATGTAAATATAGGCGGCGACAAGTTTTTGTTGAGTTACGATATTGTGGGAGTGTTTGATTTTGACAATACCACGCAAAGCAAAATAACAAGAAAATTTTTGTCGGGATGCGAAAAAAACAATAAAAGCGAAGATGCCGTGACGGATATTCCGCATTCGTTTGTTGTAACGGACGAAAAGGTTTATATCGCTCAGGCATCGAGTCAGACCATAAAAAAAAGAATTGACAGAATGAGAGGTAATAGTCATGGATGAGAAAATAACCGCAAAATATGATGAAAACCAAATACAGGTCTTGGAAGGACTTGAAGCTGTAAGAAAGCGTCCGGGTATGTATATCGGTTCCACAGGTGAAAACGGACTTCATCACTTGGTTTACGAAATTGTGGATAACTCTATTGACGAAGCCTTGGCAGGCTATTGTACACATATTGAGGTTAAAATCGAAAAAGACAACGTTATAAGCGTAACGGATAACGGACGAGGCATTCCCACGGGTATTCATCCCAAGATGGGAATTGCGACGGTAGAAGTTATTTTTACGGTTTTGCACGCAGGCGGTAAATTCGGCGGCGGCGGATACAAGGTGTCGGGCGGTCTTCACGGCGTGGGCGCCAGCGTTGTTAACGCGCTCAGCGAATATCTCGAGGTGTGGGTACATGACGGTAAAAACGTGCATTATCAGAAATACAACCGAGGAAAAAGCGAAGGCGGGCTTAAAATCATAGGCGAAACGGACCATACCGGTACGACTGTAAGATTTAAAGCCGACAGCGAAATTTTCGATACGCTTGTGTATGATTACGACGTTCTTTTGCGTCGCATGAGAGAACAGGCTTTCTTGAACAAAGGCATCAGAATTACAATAACAGACGAACGAGAAGAAGAAATCAAAGAAAAGAGCCTTTTCTTTGAGGGCGGAATCAAGAGCTTTGTCGAATATCTCAATCGCAAAAAAGAGCCTATTCATCCCGAGGTTATTTATCTCGAAAATCAAAAAGAAAACATGGAAGTCGAAATTGCAATGCAGTACAATACGGATTACAACGAAAATATTGTATCGTTTGCAAACAATATCCGTACAACGGAGGGCGGTTATCACGAAACGGGATTTAAAAATGCTCTCACGAGGATAATGAACGACTACGGCAAAAAATATAATATCATCAAAGACAGCGACGGAAAACTTTCGGGCGAAGACGTGAGAGAAGGTTTGACGGCTGTAATAAGCGTTAAAATAACGGAAGCTCAGTTTGAAGGTCAGACGAAAACAAAGCTCGGAAACATAGAAGTTCGTCCGTTGGTTGAGGGTGCGATGAATGAAGCCTTGACGGCGTTTTTCGAAGAAAACCCCGCTATAGCGAGAACGATTCTCGACAAGAGTTTGACTGCAAACCGCGCGAGAGAAGCTGCGAGAAAAGCCAGAGAAGCAACAAGAAAAACTCCTCTCGGAACAAGCTCTCTTCCCGGAAAATTGACAGACTGTATAGTTAAAGATCCCACCAAGACGGAAATTTACATAGTCGAAGGTGACAGTGCGGGAGGCAGCGCAAAGAACGGACGAGACAGCAAATATCAGGCTATTCTTCCTCTTTGGGGTAAAATGCTCAACGTTGAAAAATCGAGAGAGGACAAGGTGTACGGCAACGACAAATTGAAACCCGTTATACAGGCTCTCGGTACCGGCATAGGAAGCGAATTCAACATCGAAAAGCTTCGTTACGACAAAGTTATTATCATGGCCGATGCCGATGTGGACGGTGCTCATATACAAACTCTTCTTTTGACGTTCTTTTTCAGATTTATGCGTGAATTGATCGAAACCGGTCATATATATCTTGCAAAACCGCCGCTTTACAAAATATCGAGAGGTAAAAAATCTCAGGTTGCTTTCAGCGACGAAGAAAGAGACAGAATAAGCGAAGAATTCAAAGGCGACGATGTTAACGCAAAAGTGGATATCAGCCGTTATAAAGGTCTCGGTGAAATGAACCCCGAAGAACTCTGGGAAACAACAATGGATCCCAAAAACAGAATTCTGTTGAAGGTTACTCTCGAAGATGCGGAAAGAGCCGATGAAATATTCAGTATTCTTATGGGTGACGAGGTAGAACCGAGAAGGTTGTTTATAGAGGAAAATGCACAGTATGTAACAAACCTTGATGTTTAATATACAAATTACCGTGCGAAAGGAACATTGAAATGGCTAAGAAAAACAAAAAATACGAAGACTCACATTTTGAAGAATATTTTGACACTCAAACCATTGTGGATATCGACATAGAAAAGCGAATGAAAGAAGCTTTTATCGACTACGCCATGAGCGTAATCGTGAGCCGTGCGCTTCCCGATGTTCGTGACGGTTTGAAGCCCGTGCACAGAAGAATTTTGTATTCCATGTACGAGGAAAATCTTACTCACGATAAGCCGTTTTTCAAATCGGCTACTACGGTAGGTAACGTTATCGGTAGATATCATCCTCACGGTGATGCGTCGGTTTACGATGCGATGGTAAGACTTGCACAGGATTTCTCTATGAGATATCCTCTCATAGACGGTCACGGTAACTTCGGCAGCGTGGACGGCGACCCCCCGGCTGCTTACCGTTATACGGAAGCGAGAATGAGCAAGCTGGCAAACGTGCTTTTGGAAAATATCGAAAAAGATACGGTGGATTTTGCACCCAACTTTGACGAAAAAAGAAGAGAGCCGGTTGTTCTTCCGACAAGAATCCCCACTCTTTTGGTAAACGGCAGCTCGGGTATTGCCGTCGGTATGGCAACAAACATTCCTCCTCACAACCTTACCGAGGTTTTAAACGGTGCGATTGCGCAGATTGAAAACCCCGATATTACGGTTGAAGGATTGATGGAACATATCAAAGGACCCGATTTTCCGACAAGTGCCATGATTATGGGCAGAAGCGGTATTAAAAATGCATACGAAACAGGCAGAGGAAAAATAATTGTTCGCGCGAAAGCCGAAATTGAAGAGCACAAGGACGGAACGTCGTCAATCATAGTTACAGAGCTTCCGTATCAGGTGAACAAAAAAATGCTTGTTGAGTCTATTGCGGAACTCGTCAAAGAAAAGAAAATCGACGGTCTTGTTGATATTGACGACCATTCTTCCGACCGTGTGGGTATCAGACTCGAAATTTTCCTCAGACGAGATGCAAATGCTCAGGTTGTTTTGAACCAGTTGTACAAGTATACACGTTTGCAGGACAGTTTTTCAGTAAATTTGATTGCAATTCATGACGGTCAGCCCAAAACAATGGGACTTAAAGAAGTTCTCCGTCACTTTATCGAATTCCAGGAAGAAATCGTTCTTCGCAGAACAAAATTCGACCTCCAAAAAGCAGAGGCGAGAATGCATATTTTGGAGGGCTTGAAAATAGCTCTTGCAAATATCGACGAAGTTATCGAAGTTATAAGAAATTCTTATGACGACGCAAAGCAGAATTTGATGGAAAGATTCGGTTTTTCGGAAATTCAGGCTCAGAGCGTACTCGATATGCGTCTTGCACAACTTCAGCGTTTGAACGGTGAAAAGATTGACGAAGAATATAACGATTTGACCCAAAAAGCGGCAGAGTACCGCCTTATCATATCCGACAGGGGTATTTTGCTCGATAAAATCAAAGAAGAGCTTACGGAAATCAGAGACAAGTTCGGCGATGAAAGAAAAACGGCTATCATGCAGGCTGTTGACGATATCGACCTTGAGGATTTGATCGAAGAGGGCGAATGTGTGATTACGCTGACGAATTTCGGTTATGTGAAGAGACTTTCGAGTGACGTTTACAAATTACAGCACCGAGGCGGAAGAGGAATTACAGGTCTTCAGACACGTGAAGAGGATATTGTAAACACGATTATTTCGGCATCGACTCACGATACGCTTCTTTTCTTCACAAATAAGGGACGAATGTTCCGTTTGAAAGCTTATCAGCTGCCCGAGGCAGGAAGACAGGCGAAGGGTACGCCCATAGTTAATCTTATTCCCATCGAAAACGGTGAAAAAATAACGGCTCTTATTCCGATAAGCGAATTTGAAGAGGATAAATATATCGTTATGGCAACACGTAACGGTATTATTAAGCGTACGGATCTTACGGAATACGATTCGGTAAGAAAGAACAGTGCGCTTTTGGCGATTGTGCTCGATGAGGACGATGAGCTTGTCAGCGTTAAAATCACAGACGGCAACGATCATATCGTGATTGCGACACATAACGGTATGGCGATACGTTTTGAAGAGAGCGACGCAAGAGTTATGGGACGAGTTACGCACGGCGTAAAAGCAATAACTCTCAGAAACGATGACTATGTTATAGGTGCGGCTGTTGCAAGCGAAGGACAGGATTTGCTTGTCGTAACAGAAAACGGATACGGAAAGAAGACCGATTTTGACGAATATCGTTCACAGACAAGAGGCGGTATCGGTCTCAAAAACTACAATATCAGCGAAAAAACGGGTAAAATAGTTGCAGTTCATTCCGTAACGGAAGACGACGATATTATGATGATTACAAGCGAAGGTGTTGTAATTCGTCTTGCCACAAACGAAATACGAAGCATCGGACGTTCGACGGCCGGTGTAAGACTCATGCGTCTCGGCGAAGATGTAGTGGTTGTTTCCGTGGCTAAATGCGCTCATGAAGGAGAAGAGGTAAATGGCGAAATCGAACAACAGACAGAGGCAAATGTCGGGGAATCCGCAGAAGAGAGCGGAAGCGGAGCTGAATAAGCTTATTCAAAACGAAAAAAAGCGTATACCGGCGGTTTTGATAATTACGGCGATTTTCGCAATAGCGATAATTGCTGTTGTAACGGTTTTTGTATTCAATTATTTTTCGGATGATAAGCTTATGGATAAGCTCAATTACTTTGATAAGGAAAATGACGTTGCCGTGTTGACTTTGCCCGCATCGTTGTTCCAAGACGGCGATATCAAAGAGATTGCCAAAACTCTCAAAAACAGCGGAGGTGTCACAAAGGTCAAAATTAATTCGGACGACTCCGTTACAGCAATAATGACGGCTGAAAGATACGAAAAATTCAAGGATGATTCGTCAAATGCGGTGAACGCTTTGCCGATTATGCTCATTAGCGAGGATACGGCAATACGCAATTACGAGTCGGACGATGAAAACACAACAATAAATCTTACTGTGGTTCCCGATGATGAAAAATTGGATGCGGAAGTAAAAGATATGCTTTTTATAGTGCGTTTTTATCAGATTGCCATGATGAATTCCGACTCGGAGATAACGGTTAACTATATTTCCTACGAAACAAACGAGGTTTATTTGACCGAAGTTTATGACCTTGACGGAAATAAAATAAAATAACGACTATACAACATGCACAAAAACCGCCGAGGAAACTTGGCGG
>CAZRYW010000005.1:0-29747 GCA_964604405.1 uncultured Oscillospiraceae bacterium | reverse complement strand
TTCCGCCAAGCTTTACAAAATCAAGCAAAATATCTTCAAAAAGAAGCCTGTTTCTTTGGTCGAAAGCCCATTCGGTACGCTTCCTTTCATAGATTTCCCAAACAGCCCTGTAATCGTCATTATAGTTATACTTAACCGGTACAAGCTGCGTAACCTCCGACGTGATTTCATGCTGAGCAGTGAAAACCCAAAGCTCTTTTTTACGCGCTTCCGAAAGAACCTCCTTAAGCCATGCTCTTGTTTCGTCAATATGATAATAGTTATCCAGTACTATCATACGAATATCGGACTCCGGAAAATCCTTGTAATAACTCATGGGATACTCGACATTCATAAACGTTACATTCCAATCCTCGGTATGATTGTAAAGCAAATCGTGTGTAACTTTTTTATTTTCGTTCAAGCGCCATGGCAATTCACCGTCGAAGCAGTCATGGTTTCCGGGACAGTTATATATGGGGCGAACGCATTTTTCCCCTTCAGCATACATATCGGTATAGGATTTCTGCGAACCGCCGCAATAATCGCCGGTGTGTACGGCAAACGAGATATACTCACTGTAATGGTTTATGTACTCCGTCATTCTGTTCCAAACTGAAGGAACATTGTGCATGTCCGACGCATGCACGAAGCACAAGGGCACAAATTTATCTCCGTAAATATCCGAAAAGCTTTGCTTTGAGCGTGTACGCGAAGCCTGAAGCACATATTGCTCCACGTCCTTATTTAATTCAATTATATTTCCCATAACACCTTTATAATCACAGCTTTAGCAAAACCATGACTTTCCCCTTTTTTTAACATTATATAATGTTAAATATCAAAAGTCAATATATTTATTATGTTTTTTCGCAAACACCGAATTTATAACTTTCCGAAAAATGTTTTTCACATTTAAAGTCGGCTTTCAAACCCGATTTGACGGGAAATTTTTCATCAATAAAGAAAAATTAAAACGGTATTTGCCCGATTTCCGAACGAATACCGTTTGATACAGCTTGATAAAATTTTCCGATTATTTTGTAAAGGCAATAACGCCGCAAAGAGGAACGTTTATTTCGCAAAGCTTTTCGGAAACGGCGCCACTTTCGAGCTTGTTGCCCATGCAATCCGTAACGGTGTACTTACAGCCGTCAAAGCCCTTGAAAATAATGTTTCTTTTCCTTGATGCGTTGATGGCGATAATGTCTGTTCCAAGCTCGTCGTCGATAACGTTTTCGCCAAAGCAGGTGTAGAAGGCTTTTCCGTCCTTTACCGAAGCCGCAACGCCGTAGTTGCTTTCCGGATAGGAGGCGATTATTTTGCCGTCGAGCAGCAGCTCTCGATTTTCTCTCCAAAGCTTTAGATAGTATGCGAGCATTTTGCGATGATCTTCGTTAAGACGGGCGATTTTAACGGAAATCTGCGGCACGGAATACATGACGCTGGCTATCTGAAGTGCAGCCGATTCCACGGTGTCGTCGGTGTTCCACATGAGCATGTCGGAGTGGACGGCGGTTTTTCCCGATGTAAGGCGAAGATTTATTACGTCGTTGCGGTTCATGTAGGCGTCGTTGGGACAGTCGCCGACTCTTAACATGTTTCCGTATTTTCTTATTGCAGGTCCCACATAGGTCTGACGAAACTCAATGAGAATTTCCGGATTTATTTTACGAAGAGCGTCGGTAATATCCGTCATGAGAACGTCCAAGGCGTCCTCGAGAGCAGTGTAATCCCGTCTTTCGTCGTGCTCGAGGGATTTTCCTCTGAGAGCGAATGAGTCGATAAAATCAAGCTTTAATCCGTCAAGGTTCCAATCCGTAACGGCGTTTATGTATGTTTCGGTAAGAAAATCTCTTACCTCTTTGTAACGGGGATCAAGGCACCAATGGTCTTTGTTGTTTCCCGTTTGATCAAGGAGCATATCCTTGAATTTTTCGTAGTTTTCGGAGTGAATACCAACGTATGGAACGGAGAACCAGAACATGACCTTCATGCCGGTTGAATGTATTCCGTCGATAAAGGCTTTAATGTCCGGAATTTTGGAGGGAGCAATTTTCCAGTCGCCGCAATAAGCGTAGCCTCTCTCGTTATTGTCTGTCTGCCAGCCGTCGTCTACGATGACGGTTTCCATGCCGAGCGGCTTTGAAAGCTTACATTCTTCTATGATGTCGTCAACGTCAAGCTCTTGATGATAGCTGTACCAGAGGGAATTCATGGGAAGCCTTGCGTGCTCCGGAACGTGTGCCGGCACGTAACCGCAGTCGTTTTCCCACCATGAAACGGTGTCGTAAATGCTGTCGTAGTAGGGAATGTCTCTCAAATCGACTCTTATTCGGCAAACGTATTCCTTTATGGGAGCGACGGGAACCGTGAAAAAATTGATTTTGCAGTCAACACATGCGTCTTCCTCGCAAACTCCGCTTGTTATCGCTATCGGATTTAATGCGTCGGAAAGGGATACCGTCATGCGGTTTCTTCCGTCGGAGGACAAAACCGCATGGAGTGGCATGAAAACGGCAAGCCGCGAGTAGGTTACCTGAGGGCTCCAATTCGGTTTTATGCCTCTGCCGTGCCTAACGCAGGGACTCCAAGTGGAGTAGCAGTCTATTAACGGCAATTTGATTAAAACGGTGAACGGAGAAGGAACAGACTCTTCCTCGAGAACCATTTTCAAATCGGCAAAATATATTTCGTCCTTTTCAAATTCGTTTTCAAAGGTAAATATAGCGTTTTTGTTTCCGCCGGAAATTTTAAACTTCATAAGCGATAATCCTCCGTAACTTAATTTCTGTGAAAATTATAACGGCAGAGCCGTAAAAAGTCAAGAGGAAAACCGAATTTTAAGGAATGATTATTACGTTTGAGGTGAAAACTTCGCTGTCTTCCGGAATTTTGTTGGCTTTTTTCAGCTTTTCCGGCTGAACGGAATATTTTTTTGAAACGTCCCATATTTTTTCGTCGTCGGACGGGTAGTATACAATAAGCTCGCCCTTTCTCGGCATTATCGGCTCGTCAGTCAAAAGCGAAGCATCTCCCACAACCTCGAGTGAAACGTCTTTGCAGCAAATACCGTTTATATCGAAATTGAACGTACATTCCAAAACGCCGCTTTGTATTTCGGCGTTGCATGAACACACGGTGATGTAAAAATCGAACAGCTCGTTCTCATTTTCACATTCTTCAAGGGGAATGTGGAGCGTAACGGGGTGATTTTCGCTTATCAGCTCGCCGGCGGCGTTTACGCCGAGAAGCTCCAAAACGCATTTGGCTTTGGCAAATTCCTTGCCTTCGCCGCGTTCCCGAGATACGCTTAACATGTTCAAAAAGCAGGTTGAAATTTCGGAAAGCCCCGAAAGGTCTTCGCGAAGCGTGTGCTTTACCTCTTGACGAAAATGTATCGGAACGCACGCCGATTGAAGCGAGAGTCGCTTTGGCTTTGTAAGCATAGAGCACGCTGAAGAAAATACGTCGGAAACCAAAGAGCAGGTTTTGTTTTCGGATAAATTTGCGTTGACCGTGTATCCGATGTTGAATACGATAATTCTTCCCTCGCCGTCCGAATCCGTTTCCACGGAGCAATCGACGGAATTTATGTCAATGTAGGCAAAACAAAGGCTTTGCTCCGTTATGCGACGGTCTTCTATCTCCGTTTCAAGCTCAGCGCCGGAAAATGCGCTCGCACACACGGAATATTCATTTTCGCCCCGTTCGCCGTCGTCAACGCAATCATATAGGGCGAACAGCGAAAGAGAGGCTTTTATTTTCAACACGCCGTCAAGGCAGGAGCAGCTTATCGAATGTGCGTTTACTCGGGGAAGAATTATTTCGCCGGCGGCGGGATTGCTTTTTTCGATTTTGATTTCAGCCGTCGCCGACATGGAACCTTGGCAAATTTCGTAAACGGAGCGGTATTCGGCTTCTCTTGACAGAACAAAAACGCTGTCGTCATTCTCGTCCTTGAGGTAAATTTCCGTTTGCCGCAGCTCGTATGCCTTGCAGCTTATGTGCAAAACAAATTTAAGCCGAATTTTTCGTCCGGCTGTCGGCTTTGCAACCATCGAGCTTATGTACACGGCGGGGACAGCTTCGTAATCGCCCTCGTGAGAAAATTCTTCCCTGAAAGGACAGTTAAAGCTTTCGTCAAAGACGGCGCATTTTATTTTTCCGCCGATGTCGGAAAGATAGACAATTCTCAAGGAAGCTCTCGCTTCGATAAAAGCTTTTTTTCCCTCGGTCGCAAAATCGCATTTGCCGAAAATCGGCTCTACGTGTATGATTTTCGCTATTCCCGGCAGGTATTCCGGTAAAGATAATTCAAGCTCCGTCGGTTCTTCTTTTTTTGCGTCAAATATGATTTTTTTCTCGGGTATACTTTGCGTCATGGTTATTCTCCTTTTCAAGCGGCTTTTTGTTTTATTGTATGCCACACATAGTGAGAATATGAAAAAAACCGCCGTTACGGCGGTCGGTGCGTCGGGGAAACGCTATTTTTTCTTCACTCCGAAAAGTCGGCTCAACACGTGCTTTAAAAACTTGGGCGGGTTAAACAACATTATTTTCATAATCAAACCTCCGTATATATTATTTGGAAAACAAAATGAGAAGACCGGCGATAACGATAAAAAAAGCCAAAATACAGCTCAAAGCTTCATCGGGAAGAAAAGTGGCAAGCAAAACGCCGAGTCCCGCAGAAAACAGACAAAGTCCCAAGGTACAGCACAGCCTTCTCATAAAATCCCCCCGTTCGTTCAATGTATTTTATGATGCAAAAGCACTGTTTGACACAGCTTTTAAAGCCGCTTTTGCAATTTAAACAGAACGGAAAAATGTAAAATCGCATTTCAACTTAAAAATTTGTACAATAACACAAAAAAGTATTGACATAATCTGAAAACGAGATTATAATAAGAACGTAATATTTTTTACAAACGAAAGGAGAAAAAAGTATGTTTTGCAGAAATTGCGGCTCGGAAATTCCTACGGGAGCGAAATTTTGTCCGGAGTGCGGCGAAGCTTTGACCGATACCGCCGATAGTTATGTTGAGGTGGCAAGCGATAATCGCCGTGATTATGAAAAAAACGAGGTTAAGCCCAAAAAGACGGGCGAGGGAAAAAGAAAACTGATTTTGATAATTGTTTTGGCGGTTGTTGCCGCTGTTATGATCGGATTGTTGATTTATGGAATGTACCTTAATTCGTATGACGAGTC
This sequence comes from uncultured Oscillospiraceae bacterium, assembly GCA_964604405.1. Lineage (GTDB taxonomy): Bacteria > Bacillota > Clostridia > UMGS1883 > UMGS1883 > RGIG1927. The sequence goes on along the minus strand of CAZRYW010000005.1, from coordinate 24,556 downwards.
GGATTACAGAAAATACGAGAAAGATGACGAGGACAAATACGAAGAGGATTATGACGATGATGATGACGACGACTCTTATGTGGTTGCCGACGATGACAGAGACGATGACGACGTCGAAGAGGATAAAGCTGAATCGAACAAGCTGACATTTAAAACAGGTGCCGACAATAGCTCGAAAAAGAGCGCTGACGATAAATATTATCCGGGAACTGATATTTTGACGTTTACCGAAGTGACGGGATTTCCCGTAAAAGACGAATATATCGACGACGGCACTGAAGACGGTACTGTAGGAAGTACCACATATACATATTATAACGACGAAGCAATTGACGAATCCGCTCAAGACTTTTTAGACCTTGCCGAAAAGTATATTGATGAAATTGAAAATGCCGGATTTGAATATTACGGAAGAATGGAAATTGAAGGTCTTGGACCGGACGGAGAAGACGGATTCAGCCTTGTTTATCGCAAAGATCGTGAAAGGATTTGTATGGCGTTCATAATGGCTGATGAGGAGGAAAACACAGTTTACCCTCTTTGTTATGTTGCCGTCAGCACGGAGTGCGGTTATTCGGATTGCAATCAATGCTCAAGCAGAGGCCACGACACTTGCCAAGGCCACACCTGCGATATTTGCGGCGGCAGAGGCAACCAGACCTGCAGCGGCTGTAACGGCACGGGACTTGCGAGGGTTCCTTCAAGCTACAGCAACAAGTGCGTTGTTTGCTACGGTCAGGGAACGCAGATATGCCCGAATTGCAAGGGCGCCGGAAAGAAGTTTTACGATTAAATAAAGCTACGATGAAATAAGTCTACAGATGAAAAATCCGAGATTGTCAAGACGACGTTTCGGATTTTTTGTTTTGCACCGATTTCTTTTGCCGATAATTGTATAAGGGCGTAAGAATTGCGGGAAAATTACTTGACAAAGAAAAAAAAGTGATATATAATTATAATGTAAATGTGTAAAGATATGCATTTTTAGATTATTACGCTGCGGAGATGATTGAAATATTAAGCATGACAGGCTGCGGATACGCCCGTATTCCCACAGAGGACAGTATAATAACCGTTGAAATAAAGTCGGTAAATTCAAGATATATCGATCTGAACATAAAGCTTCCGAGAATGTACTCGCGATGTGAGGAAAAAATAAAATCGGAGCTTGGAAAATATACCTCGAGAGGAAAAATAGATATCTATGTTTCGTCCGAGGCGCTTCCGGGAGCCGAGAACGCTTTTGTCGCTCTCGATGAGGCATACCTTGAAAGCTATTTGAAGTGTCTTGTCACGCTTAAAGAAAAATACGGTCTGAAGGACGATATTTCGGTCATGAGCGTGGCTCAAAACAGGGACGTTTTTACAGGTACCGTTGTCAAAGAATATACCGCCGATGAGCTTTGGGAAAAAATAGAGCCGAGCGTTGTGACAGCCCTTTCGGAATTTCGAAGCATGAAAAAGTCAGAGGGCAAAAAGCTCGGCGATGATATTTTGAAAAAGCTTGAAAATATAGCCGTCTATGTGGATAAAATCGAAGAAAAGTGTCCGGCGGTGGTTGAGGAATATTCAAAACGTCTGCATGAGCGTATCGAAGAAATGCTTGACGGAAGAGAATACGACGAGGCAAGGGTAATCCAAGAGGTTGCCGTTTTTGCCGACAGAGTTGCGATAGACGAGGAGCTTGTGAGATTGAGAAGTCATCTCTCCCAGCTTTCCGAAATCATAACCGAAAATAAGGACGAGCCCTGCGGAAGAAAGCTTGATTTTCTCCTTCAGGAGATTAACAGAGAGATAAACACGACCGGCTCAAAGTGCAACGATGCCGATATAGCGAAAATAGTCGTTGACGCAAAAAGCGAGCTTGAAAAAATCAGAGAGCAGGTTCAGAATATCGAATGATTTTGCGGGAGATGAAAAAATGAAGCTTGTCAACATAGGTTACGGAAATATGATAAATTCTTCGAGAATAGTATCCGTGGTAAGTCCGGACGCCGCACCGATAAAAAGACTGGTTCAGGACACGAGAACGTCGGGACGACTGGTTGACGCCACGGGCGGCAAAAAAACCAGAAGCGTCATTGTTGCCGACAGCGGTCACATAGTGCTTTCCGCACTTACCGCCGAATCGATACAGGGAAGAATAAAGGATTTGTCGGACGAGGAGGAAAACGAAAATGAGTAATCCGATAAAACGGGGAAGACTCGTGGTGGTTTCCGGTCCCTCCGGAGTGGGTAAGGGCACTGTGCTTAAATACGTTCTTGAAAAGGACGATTTTGTTTATTCCATATCGGCGACCACAAGACAAAAAAGAGAGGGAGAAGAAAACGGCGTAAATTATTTCTTCGTTTCAAAAAATGAATTTGAAGAAATGATAGAAAAGGAAGAGCTGATAGAATACGCCTGCTATAACGGCAATTTTTACGGAACGCCCAAAAAGTTTGTCGAAGAAATGCTTGACAAGGGCAAAAACGTTATTCTCGAAATAGAGGTCAAGGGTGCCGTACAAATCAAAAAGCTTGTTCCGGACGCTGTTTTTCTTTTCATAGCTCCCGAGAGCCGAGAGGGACTTGCCGAGCGACTTAGAGGAAGAGGAACCGAAACGGAGCAGGTTGTTCAAAACCGGTTGGCGATCGCCGAAAACGAGATCCGCTCCTGCCTCATGTACGATTACATAGTCGTAAATCGAGAGGGAGCCGCCGAGGAGTGCGCTGCCGATATAGAATCGGCGGTCAAGGCTCACGGCTTTAAGCCGGAAAACGTTTACGGCGATATTTGCGAATTTTTCGGATAACAATAAAAACCAAAAAGACATTATATAATTACAGTTAGGAGAAATATCATGGTAAAGCCTTCAATCGCAGAACTTTCACAGGGAAATAAGTATAACAGATACACTCTCGTCATGATGGCGGCAAAGGGTGCGAAATACGTTGTTGACAGAGAAAACTTCGCAAGAGAAAATCCGGATTTGTCGGAGTTTGTTTACGCCGAAAGCGATATGGATATAGATTTTGAAAATAAGCCGGTAAAAAGCGCAATAAAGCTTTTTCACGAGGGAAAAATGAAAATAAAGCTTCCGTCCGAGGCTGAAAAGGCAATGGAGGAGCACGACAATGTTTCCTTGGCAGAGGAAGCGTAAACCGAAATATAAAGAGTTAAATCGGAGGTAACGAGTTGCTTTACGCCGGCGTTCATATTTTAAACGCACCATATCACATAGATAAGCCGTATACATATCATATTCCTTCGCAGCTTGAAAAACGGGTTGCTGTCGGAAGCGTGGTTGTTGTACCCTTCGGCGGAGGAAATAAGCAAAGATGCGCCGTTGTTACCGAAATAAGCGATAAAAGCGAATGTAAAACGACAAAGCCGGTGCTCGGAGTCCCGGGAAAATATTTGCATATAAGCGAGGAAATGCTTGAGCTTTGCAAATATATGAAGGAACAGCTTTTTTGTTCTCTCGGCGACGCCGTTTCGTGCGTTTTGCCGGCGGGACTCGGCGTAAAAAGCGTCAGAATGTATAAAAGAACCCGATCAGCCGTGGAATACGAGGGACTCAACTATTCGTCAAAAGCGATTTTTGCTTTTCTTTCGGAAAGCGAGTATATTTCCGAAACGGAGATAGCAGGGCAGTTCGGTACGGGTACAAAGGCATGTCTTAAGGCGTTGGAAAAGCTCGGACTTTGCGAGTCCGAAGAGGGCTTTGAATGTAGGATAAACGAAAAAAGCGAAAAGTACGCCGTGTTGTCGGAAGACGAAAAGGTAATCGGAGGAGTTTCCGAAGGAACGATAAAGCTCACAACAAAACAGGAGGCAGTGTTTGAAGCATTGCTCCGTTATGAATCACCGTGTCCCGTAACCGAACTTTGTGAAATTTCGGGTGCGGGTGTTTCTGTTATAAACGAGCTTGAAAAAAAAGGCGTCATTTGCTTTTTAAAGGTAAATACGGACAGAAATAAGGCTGTTCTCGACAGTCGCTTCTCCGGCTCCTACAGCGGTTCCTTTGAGCTTTCGGGCATGCAGCAGACCGCTTACGATACCCTTCTCAAAATGTATCGGGCAGAAAAAGCCGCGGCGGCACTGCTTTACGGAGTTACCGGCTCCGGCAAAACCAACGTTATTTTAAAGCTGATAAGCAGAGTGCTTGACGACGGAAAAAACGTAATCGTGCTCGTTCCCGAAATAGCCTTGACAGGTCAAACCGTGGGACGCTTTGCGGCGGTCTTCGGCGATAAAATCGCCCTTATTCATTCCGGACTTTCGGCCGGTGAACGAACCGACGCTCATAAGGCGATAACGGACGGCAGAGCGAGGATTGTTATCGGAACAAGATCGGCAGTGTTCGCACCGATGAAAAATATCGGGCTTATCGTTATCGACGAGGAGCAGGAAAGCTCCTTCAAGTCGGATAAATCGCCGAAATATCACGCCAGAGATATTGCAAGATTCAGATGCGCATATAATAACGCTCTTCTGGTGTTAGCTTCGGCAACGCCGAGTATAGACAGCTTTTATAAGGCAAAAATCGGAAGATATACACTCGTGAGCCTGACGGAAAGGTACGGAAACGCCACACTTCCGGACGTGCTGTTTCACGATATGAGAAACGAACCGTATTTTGACATAAATTCCGGTGAAAACGAAGACGGAGTGTCAAACGGAGTTCCGACCACGATAGGCAGTATGCTGGAGGCGGAGCTTGCCGAAAATCTCGTAAAAGGCGAGCAGTCGATTTTGTTTATCAATCGACGAGGCTACAGGAGCTTTGCTCAGTGTCATTCCTGCGGACACACCTTTCAATGTCCGAATTGCTCCGTAACGCTTACTCATCATCGCAATAAGCTGTACGGACGGGATACGATGACTTGCCACTATTGCGGCTACAGTCAACCGTTGCCGAAAGAATGTCCTGTTTGCAAAAAAAGCGAAAGCATAGTTTATATGGGAGCCGGAACGCAGCTGCTTGAAAGTCAATTAAAGGAAAAATTCCCCGGGATACGAACGCTCAGAATGGACGCCGATACGACCGGAGGAAAATTTTCTCATGAAGAAATTCTGGAAAGCTTCAGAAATCACAATGCCGACGTTCTTCTCGGAACGCAAATGGTGGCAAAGGGACATGATTTTCCCGACGTTTCGCTCGTGGGAGTCATAAATGCCGATATATCGCTTTACTCCAACGATTTCAGAGCCAATGAAAAAACCTTTTCTTTGCTTACGCAGGTTCTCGGAAGGAGCGGACGAGGCGAAAAAAAGGGCAGGGCGGTCATACAGACCTATTCGCCGGATAACGACGTTCTTCTCTTGTCCTCGCAGCAGGATTATACGGCGTTTTACGAAAGAGAAATTCTTTTCAGAAAAGCCTCGGTTTTTCCGCCGTTCTGCGATATAATCACGCTGACTTTTTCGGGAGAAATCGAACGAGATGTGCAAAACGCCGTAAAGGAATTCGGTAAAAGCATAGACGAGGTGGCGAGATTAAAATACGGCGATGTTAAATTCATTTTGTACGGACCGTTCCAAAACGATATTTATAAGATCTCGGGACGTTACAGAATGAGATTTATAATAAAATGCAAAAACAGCAGGCATATGCGGGAAATGCTGTCCGAGCTTATAAGCGAATATACGGCGGGACTTAAAGGCGTGAGCGTTTCAGCCGACGTCAATCCGTCAAATCTTTAAAGTGTGAGGTAATAAAAATGGCGATACTGAATATAATGACAGAAAATGAACCGGTTCTTCGCAAAAAGTGCAAGGCGGTTACCGAAATAACGCCGAAAATAATAACGCTTCTCGACGATATGAAGGATACTCTTTCAAAAGCGGGCGGAGTGGGACTTGCCGCTCCGCAGGTTGGAATTTTGAGAAGAATTTTCGTGATAAACGTGGGCGTTGAAGAGGAACGTGAGGAATTTGTCGAGTTTATAAATCCGGTCATAGTAAAGACCGAAGGCGAACAGGAGGGGGACGAGGGCTGTCTTTCCGTGCCCGGCAAAACGGGCTACGTGGTAAGACCTATGACGGTCACGGTTGAGGCCGAGAACAGAAACGGAGAAAAATTCACTTATACCGGAACCGCTCTCATGGGACGCTGCCTTTGTCATGAATACGATCATCTCGACGGAATACTTTATATCGATAAAGCCGAGGAAATATACGAGGACGGAGAATAAGATGCTTAAAATACTTTTTATGGGAACGCCGGATTTTGCTGCCGAGTCGTTGAGAGCCTTGACGGAGAATTCGGAGCATGAAATTTGCGGGGTTGTTACTCAGCCGGACAAGCAGAGCGGACGAGGCATGAAGCTTTTGATGTGCGACGTAAAAAAGCTTGCGCTTGAAAAGGGACTTGAGGTTTATCAACCGGAAACGTTAAGGAACGAGGCGCTTCTTCCGTTACTTGAAGAAAAAAATCCGGATATTATCGTGGTTGTCGCATACGGTAAAATTTTGCCGGAATACGTCCTTAAGTTTCCGAAATACGGCTGTGTAAACGTTCACGGCTCCCTGCTTCCGGAATATCGAGGGGCAGCTCCCATTCAAAGAGCCGTCATTGACGGTAAAAAAATTACGGGCGTCACGACCATGTATATGGATAAGGGACTTGATACAGGGGATATGTTGCTTAAAGCTACTTATGAAATCGATGAAAACGCAAACACGGGAAAGGTGTTTGACGATATGGCAAAAATAGGCGGAATGCTTCTTTTGAAAACCCTTGACGGCATTGAAAACGGAACGGTGCTTCCCGAAAAACAAAATGACGCCGACGCAAACTATGCTGAAAAAATCACAAAGGAAGAATGTGCCGTAAGCTTTGATGAAACGCCGGAGATGGTGCATAATAAAATCCGTGGGCTTTATCCGTTTCCGGGAGCTTTTTGCTACGTTGACGGGAAAATGTTCAAGCTTTGCGAGAGCACGCTTGAAGAAAAAAGCTTTGAGGGAAAAATCGGAGAAATAGTGGACGCCGACAAAGAAGGAATTGTTGTTAAATGCTCCGGCGGCTGCGTAAGGCTCACGAAATTAAAGCCCGAGGGAAAGGGCGAAATGAAGGCGTTTGACCTTGTGAACGGAAGAAAAATCGCAAAGGGCGATGTTCTTTCGGCTGTCAAAGAATAAAAAATAATTTTTACGGAGGTAGGGTATGTATTTCGGATATTATTACTACACGCCGCAGGAAATAGCGGTTTACCTTTTTTTGGTTATACCCACAATGCTCATTTCACTGTGGGCTTCGGCAAACGTAAATTCAACATATAAAAAATACGCAAAGGTTATTTGTCGTAACGGCTTTACCGCCAATGATGTGGTGAGGAGAATTTTGGACGCCAACGGACTTCAAAACGTGAGAATAGAACGTATTTCCGGACAGCTTACCGACCATTACGATCCGAAGGCGAACGTTATACGACTTTCGGACTCAACATACGGCTCAAGCTCAGCGGCGGCGATAGGCGTTGCGGCTCACGAGGCGGGACACGCCGTTCAGCATGCAACGGGATATGTGCCGATAAAATTGAGAAATGCGCTGGTTCCCGTGTGCAATATCGGCTCAAGTCTTGCGATACCGCTTATTATTTTAAGCTTTGTGTTCAGCTATCCACCTTTGGCGGCAGCGGGCATTATAGCCTTTTCGGCGGCGACCGTGTTCCAGCTTGTGACGCTTCCCGTTGAATTTGACGCAAGCAGAAGAGCGATTGAAATTCTTGAAAGCGGATATATGAGCGGCGATGACCTGACGGCGGCAAAAAAGGTTTTGCGCGCGGCGGCTCTTACCTATGTTGCGGCGGTTGCGGTTTCGGCGGCAAACCTTATAAGACTTGCCGTGACGGTAATGGGAAGAAGCAGACGGGATTAAAACGGAACGGAGATTTTTATGACACCGAGAAAAGCGGCGGTGCTGTCCTTAAACTCATGTACGAAGAACGAAAAATTCGTCAATCTTGAGCTTAATTCAGCAATAAAAAAGTACGGCTTTGAGGAAAAGGACAGAACCTTTTTTACACGGCTTTTGTACGGAACGATGGAGAAAAAGATAACTCTCGATTATATCATAGAGCGGCTGTCAAGCGTGGAAATCAAAAAAATCGAGAAAATGGTGCTATGCATACTCGAAACGGGACTCTATCAGGTTTTCTTCATGGATAAGGTTCCGGATTCGGCAGCGTGTAACGAGGCTACGGAGCTTGTAAAAACTACATGCCCCAAGGCATATGCGGGATATGTCAATGCGATAATGCGTAACGCCGTCCGTCAAAAAGAAGCGATAATAAACGAAATTAAAAGTCTTAAGGGAGTAAAAGGAATTTCCGTAAAATACAGCGTGCCGCTGTGGCTGTGCGAGCTTTGGGAACGCGACTACGGCTGCGGACTTGAAATCGTCAAGACCTTGTGCGGCATGCGACCGCATACAACGCTTCGGGTTAATACGTTGAAAACCACGGCCGACGAGCTTTGCGAAAGACTGGGAAAAAGCGTCGAGGTGAAAAAAATCAACGAAAAGATGCTTGGCGTTTGCGGCTCGTGCGTGGTAAACGAGCTTGACGGCTACGATGACGGACTGTTTTTCGTTCAGGATATTTCCTCCGTAATAGTTTCGGATCTTGTGTCTTGTTCGATAGCCGACGATGAAAAAAATCCCGTCGTAGTCGATACCTGCTCATGTCCCGGCGGAAAAAGCTTTTCGGTGGCAATAAACTTGAAAAATTGCGGTACGGTTCATTCCTTCGATCTTCACGAAAACAGGCTCAGACTTGTGAGGAGCGGTGCCGAACGTCTCGGAATAAAAACGATAGTTACCGAGGAGCGTGACGGACGCTGCCCCGATGAGCGACTTTTCGGAAAGGCTGACGCCGTAATTTGCGACGTTCCCTGCTCGGGACTCGGAGTAATTGCCAAAAAGCCGGATATTCGCTATAAAAAATATGAAGAAATCGAGCAGCTGCCCCGTGTTCAGTTCGATATATTAAATCAATCCCAAAAATACGTCAGGGACGGCGGTTATATCGTCTATTCCACCTGCACGCTGCGGCGAGCCGAAAACGAGGACGTGGTAAAGCGATTTTTGGCTGAAAATCCGGAATTTTCGCTCTGTCCCATGGGAATTTTGGGCGATAACGAAGGTTATGTTACCTTTTTGCCGCATAAGACGGGAACCGACGGATTTTTTGCCGCAAAGCTGGTTAAAAGAAAAACGGAGAGATAATGTTGGATAAGCTTGATATTATGAGCCTTCTTCCCGAAGAGCTTGAGAAAGAAATTTGTAAAATTTCCGAAAATTCGGGAACAAAAATAGAAAAATATCGGTCAAAACAAATATATTCTTGGCTTACGAAGGGAATATACGACTTTGAAGAAATGAGCAACGTCCCGTCAAAGATAAAATCCGTGCTTGACGAATACGCTTTTATCACGCTTCCCGTGCCGGAAAAAAAGCTTGTATCCAAAATCGACGGCACCGTAAAATATTTGTTTCGCCTTTATGACGGAGAGTATGTGGAAAGTGTTTTTATGCGATATGAGCACGGAAATACGCTGTGCGTTTCAACTCAGGTGGGTTGTCGAATGGGCTGTAATTTTTGTGCGTCCACGCTTACCGGTCTTAAAAGAAATTTGTTGCCATCGGAAATTCTCGGTCAGGTTGTAGCGGCTCAAAAAGATTTGAACGAGAGGGTTTCAAACATTGTCATGATGGGAATAGGCGAGCCGTTGGACAATTACGAAAACGTGAAAAAATTTCTGCGGCTTGTGAATTGCCCCGACGGACTTAATATAGGTCACAGACATATTTCGCTTTCAACCTGCGGTCTTTGCGATAAAATTCGTCTTCTTGCCGATGAGAAGCTTCAAATAACGCTTTCCGTGTCGCTTCATGCTTCCGACGGCGAAACAAGAAAAAAGCTTATGCCGATTGCGAAAAAATACGATATTGACGAGCTTATCGACTCTTGTCGGTACTACATAGAAAAAACGGGACGCCGAATTTCGTTTGAATATTCCATGATAAGCGGAGAAAACGATACGCCGGAGAATGCCGAACGCTTGGCAAGGCTTTTGTCCGGAATGACGGCTCACGTAAATCTTATCCCGCTTAACGATGTTAAAGAAAGAAAATATACCAAGAGCAGTAAAAAAGCCATTGACGATTTTGTGAAAATACTTGAAAAGCATAAAATAACGGCAACGGTCAGAAGACGTTTGGGCAGCGATATAAACGCTTCCTGCGGACAGCTTCGAGCCGAAAGCGAAAAAACGAAAAACGATAATTGACGACAAGAACGTGTCTTTCTCCGAGAGGAGTGGTAAAAATGCCAATAGTTTACGCCGGCAAAACGGACGTCGGCAAAAAGAGAGACAGTAATCAGGATAATTTTTCAATAAAGAATTTGAGCGACGAGCTTGTTCTTTGCACTGTTTGCGACGGTATGGGCGGCGCAAACGGCGGAAGCACGGCGAGCGTTTTGGCTCAGTCGGTTTTCGATGAATATGTGGAAAAAAGAATTGACGAGATAAGAACAAATCCCGAAAAAATACCGGAAATTCTTCAAGCAGCGCTTGACAAAGCAAACGAGGCGGTATTCTCAAGGTCGGAAAAGGAAGCCGTGCTTCAGGGCATGGGAACCACGCTGGTTTCATGTCTTTGCGACGGCAAAAAATATTATTGTATAACCGTCGGCGACAGCAGAATATATGCAATCGGAAAGAAAAGCGTAAACCAGCTCTCTCATGACCATTCGTATGTGCAGCGTCTTGTTGACAGCGGAGCGATAACCGCCGACGAGGCGAGAGTTCACCCGAACAGAAATATTATCACAAAAGCGGTGGGAACCGAAAAGGGTATTGTCGGAGACGTTTTTACCGCCGACGCAGCTTCGATATGCGGGCTTTTGCTTTGTTCCGACGGTCTTTGCGGGTATCTTGACCATAAAAAAATCGAAAAAATATGTCTTGAAAACAAGGAACCCGAAAAATGCGCGGCAGCGCTTGTCGAAGCGGCAAATTTTGAAAGCGGAGCTGATAATATTACCGCTGTCGTAATAAAAAGCTTGTAACGGAGGAAAGGAAAATGGATAAGTCTTTTGAAAAACTTATAAACCGTGTTCTCGACGGACGTTACAAAATAGAAAGCGTCGTGGGAATAGGCGGAATGGCGTATGTTCTTCTTGCCTCGGATATGCAAAACGGAAATCGTCCGGTTGCGGTAAAGGTTCTCAACGAAGAATTTAATAAGGACGAAAATGCGGTAAAACGTTTTGTAAACGAATCGGAAATGATTGCGATGGTCGATTCTCCGAATATCGTAAAAATATACGATGTTGCCATATCGGATAATCTCAAGTACATCGTTATGGAGTACATCGACGGTATCACGCTTAAGGATTATATGGACAAGGTCGGCTCTCTCGGTTGGAAAGAGGCGGTTCATTATGTCCGTCAAATTCTTACCGGAATTTCTCACGCTCACGAAAAAGGAATTATTCATCGGGATATAAAGCCCCAGAACGTCATGCTTCTCCGTGACGGCAGAGTTAAGGTTACCGATTTCGGAATTGCCAAAAGCCCCACATCGGAAAATTTAACCATGACCGATAAGGCTATCGGAACGGTTAATTATATAAGTCCGGAGCAGGCGAGCGGCGGTCCCGTTGATAAAAAGAGCGACGTTTATTCCGTCGGAGTTATGCTTTATGAAATGCTTACGGGAAAGCTGCCTTTTGTCGCCGACAGCCCCGTTGCCGTAGCCATGATGCAGGTCAACGAAACGCCGGTGCCGCCGAGAGAGCTCAATCCCCAGATCCCGATAGGCTTGGAGCAAATAGTTTTAAAGGCGATGAGCAAAAAGCCGGAAGAGCGTTTTAACTGTGCGATGAGCATGGAAAAGGCACTTGAATATTTCGTTAAAAATCCCGGTACGGTCTTTTCTTCGTCCGTACATGCGGAAGCGAAGGAAAACCCGAAAAGAAAAAAGCGGGAAAAGCCGAAAAAGCGTCGCTCCATGTTTACCCTGATAGCGGGAATTACGGCGGTGTTTTTCGCACTTATAATCGGTATCGTAGTTTTTGCCCTTTATTCCGGCGGCGGAATGTCCGGTAACGGAATTGCTGCAACTCTCGATAAAATTTTGGGCATCGAGAGCAAAAACAGCGAGGATAAAAAAATGTCGGTCGAAAGCTTTGTCGGTCTTGTTTACAACGACGAAACCGTAAAGCAAATAGAGGCAAAGGGCTATCATATCGAAAGCATCAAAAAAACCGGCTATTCCGATGTTGACGACGGAACCATTGTCAACCAAAAGCCGGAGGCGGGCGAGATTATCATCAAGAAAGAAAACGTGGGCATTACGCTGTACGTGAATGAAAATAAGACCGGAGCAAACAACAAAATGCCGGATTGTATCGGCAGCCCGAAAAAAAGCGCAATCGAACAGCTTGTGAGAAAATTCGGTCCCAACATTTCCGAGGAAGACATAGAAGTTATCGAGGAGTTTAACGAAACGCACGCTGCGGGGACGGTCTATGAGTGTATTCCGCAGGTGGGCAAGGAATTTGACATTGAAAAGGATACCATTACGATATACGTAAGTAAGGGTAAAAAAATGAAAATGCCCGAGGTTGTCGGACTTACGGAAAACGAGGCAATAAAGCTGCTTGACGATGAACAAATAGAGTATTTTGTCGAATACGTAGAGGACGAGGGAGAACCGGGCATTGTTCTTGAGGCCGACGTTGAAGCCGGTGCCGAGGTGCTTGAAGAAGACTCTGTTACGGTAAAGGTAAGTAAAAAGAGCTTTTCACGTCACAATAATGACGAAAAGACGGAAAAAAACAATGAGGATTTGACCGGAGAAAACGGCGAAAATTCACAAAACGAAGAAGACGACAAAAAAACGGAAGAAACCGGCAGTGCCGAAGAAGAACAAAATTCGGCTCGAGGTGAAAATGAAGCTTCCGAAGAAGACGGTGCGTCCGAAGCTGACAAAAATGAAACGAAAAATAACGATACACCGAGTGTGAACAAAAAGGAAAACGAACAAAATGCGGTGGACTCGCTGCTCAATATGAGGGGCGAGGCGTAAATCGAGATACGGAGAACGGGTAATTTGACGGAAGAAAAAAAAGGTATTATTGTAAAAAGCACGGGCGGTCTGTATACGGTGGCTGTCGAAGACGGAACGTTTGAAGAATGCCGTGCCAAAGGCTCCTTCAGGCATAATCGTATTACGCCGCTTGCGGGCGATCGAGTCACGATTGAAGCATCGGACGAAAGAGAAGGGGTTATAACCGAAATTGCCGAAAGAAAAAACAGCCTTATTCGTCCGGCAGCGGCAAATATCGATGTCTTGTGTATAGTGGCGGCGGTGAAAAATCCGGAGCCCGACTTGTTTATCCTTGATAAGCTTACCGCCGTTGCGGCAAAGAATAAAATCGCGGTTCTCTTCATTGTCAATAAGGCTGATATTTTAAGCACGGCGGAGCTTTCTTCGGTTTATCGCCGTGCGGGCTTCGATACCGTTGAAATTTCAGCGATAAACAGTGAAGAATACGCCGACTCCGTCGCAAGGATAAGAGATTACACACGGGGAAAAACGTGCTTTTTTACCGGCGCTTCCGGTGTGGGTAAATCCAGCGTGTTGAATGCCGTTTTTCCGGAGCTTGGGCTTGAAACCGGAGAGATAAGCAAAAAAATTCAAAGAGGTAAGCACACAACAAGGGTTACAAGACTTTTTAAGGTGGACGAAGAAACATACGTTGGAGATACGCCTGGCTTTAGCATGCTTGACGTTGCGGGCTTTAATATGCTTGACGCCGAAAGCCTGCTGTCGGCTTTTCCGGACATTGAAAAATTTGCTCACGGTTGCAGATATAAAAAATGTACTCATACCTGCGAGGACGGGTGCGGCGTGATCGAAGCGCTTCGAGACGAAAAAATCGTCGCCACACGTCATCAAAGCTTTGTGACGCTTTTTAACGAGCTTAAAGAAATAAAGCCATGGGAAAATAAAGTAAAATAATCCTTTAAGGAGGAATTAAGCCAAATGGCGAAAAAAACGGGCGAATACGGAAATCAAAGCATTTCTTCTCTCAAGGGACCGGATAAGGTCAGAAAAAGACCGGCGGTAATTTTCGGCTCCGACGGACTTGAGGGCTGCGAACATTCTTTCTTTGAAATCCTATCAAATGCGATTGACGAGGCAAGAGAGGGTTTCGGAAATGTTATAAATATAACCTGCACGAAGGATAAAGTTCTTACCGTGGAGGACTTCGGGCGGGGCGTTCCTCTCGATTGGAACGAAAACGAACAAAGGTATAACTGGGATCTTGTGTACTGTGAGCTGTATGCCGGCGGAAAATACGATAACGACGAGGGCGAGGCATATGAGTATTCGTTAGGTCTTAACGGACTCGGAGCATGTGCAACGCAGTGCAGCTCGGAGTTTATGAACGTGACGAGCTATACAAAAACGGGAAAATATTCCATCTCTTTCGCAAAGGGCGTGCCTATAAGCGAGCTTAACGTTGAGGAGCCGGTTAAAAGGAGAACGGGTACGGTTGTGGAATGGAAGCCGGACTTAGAGGTTTTTACCGACATAAATATCTCCCTTGAATATTTTGAAGAGGTGCTTAAAAAGCAGGCGATAGTAAATTCCGGACTTACGCTCAAGCTGGATTATGAAAATCAAGATGGAAGCCATGTAAAACGTAAGTATTTGTATAAAAACGGAATTGTGGATTATATCAACGAGCTTATAGTTTTGCACGAAACCGACGAGGAAGAAAAAGCCGAATTTGACGAAGACGAGAATGACGAGGCGGCAGCCGAAAGCGAAAACGACGCCGCAGACGAAAACAATTCCGAAAGCGAAAAGGAAAAGGACGGCGACACCTCGGGAACGCTCGCACTGTCCACTCCGGCATATTTTAAAACCGAGCGTCAGGGACGGGACAGACCGGATAAGCCGGAATATAAATTGAAGGTGGAAGCGGTTTTTTGTTTTTCAAATACCGTCAACAGAATTGAATACTACCATAATTCAAGCTATCTCGAGCACGGCGGTTCGCCGGATAAGGCGGTTAGGAGCGCATTTGTAAAGGCGTTCGACACTTATCTTAAAAACAATAACAAGTATAATAAAACCGAAAGCAAAATCACGTTCGGGGACGTGGAGGATTGTCTTGTTCTTGTGGTAAATTCCCATTCCACTCGCACAAGCTATGAAAACCAAACCAAAAAGGCGATAACCAACACCTTTATCACCGAAGCAATGACGCAATTTTTCTTACATTCCCTGGAGGTTTTCTTTGCCGAAAATCCGCATCAGGCAGAAAAGTGTGCGCAGCAGGTTCTTATCAATAAGCGAAGCAGAGAGAATGCCGAGAGCACAAGAATAAATATAAAGAAAAAGCTGTCGGCAAACATTGATATTGTAAACCGTGTGGAAAAATTTTCAAATTGCCGCAGCAAGGACGCCGAAAAAAGGGAGCTGTTCATCGTGGAGGGTGACTCGGCTAAGTCGTCCTGTATGCTGGCAAGAGATCCGAATTTTCAGGCAATTATGCCGGTAAGAGGAAAAACCCTGAATTGCTTGAAGTGCGGCTTTGACAGAATTTTCAAAAGCGACGTAATCGTGGATTTGCTTAAGGTTGTAGGGTGCGGCGTCGAAATGGGAAAAGGCCGGCAGGGCGGGAAACAGCTTTCCGACTTTGATCCGGACAATCTTAAATGGAGCAAAATTATTATATGCACCGATGCCGACGAGGACGGTTATCAAATAAGAACTTTAATTTTGACGATGTTCTATCGCCTGTTGCCCACACTTATAAAAATGGGAAGGGTGTATATCGCCGAGTCGCCGTTGTACGAGATAACTTCCAAAAGCGGTATTCGTTTTGCGTACAACGAGTCGGAAAAGGCAGCGATTTTAAAGGAAATCGGCAACGAAAAGCACACGATAAAGCGTTCCAAGGGACTGGGTGAAAACGATCCGGACATGATGAATTTTACAACCATGAATCCGAAGAGTCGAAGACTTATAAGGATAAATCCGGAGGATGAGCAGACAACGTATATTATGTTTAATACGCTTCTGGGCGACGACCTTAACGCAAGAAAGGAATATATTGCAAAGCACGGAGCCGATTATATCGAGCTTGCTGATGTTTAAAGGTTAAGGGGGAAGCTTATGTATACGATAGCGGCACCGGCGAGCGGTGCGGTAAAGGCGGGAGTTTCGGTCATACGTCTTTCGGGCGAGGACTCAGCTGAAATTGCCGGCAAGGTGTTTGTTCCCTTTTCGGGCAATTTGTCCGTTTCCGAATTTGAAAATCGAAAGCAAGTGTACGGACGGATTATCGGTAGCGACGGAAAAAAAATCGATACCGGACTTTGTACCTATTTCAGAGCGCCCATGTCGTACACCGGCGAGGACGTGGTGGAAATCAGCTGTCACGGAAGTCCCGTCGGAGTAAGTCTTATTCTTGAGGCACTGTTTGAGGCGGGGGCGAAGCCGGCGTTGCCGGGCGAATACACCAAACGAGCTTTTGTAAACGGCAAAATGGATTTGACGATGGCAGAAGCCGTAGGACAGCTTATCGACGCCGAAAGCAGCGCACAGTTAAGGCTCTTTTCGGCACAGCTTGACGGAAGTATAGGACGCTTGGTTGCACGGCAAGCCGAAAAAATAAAAATGTTGTTGGCTTCGGTTTATGCTTACATCGATTATCCGGACGAGGATATGACGGATATTTCCGACGAGGAAATGAAAAAAACGCTGTGTGAAATAAAAAGCGATATTGAAAGTCTGACGAAAACATATTCTTCGGGAATTGCCGTAACAAGCGGCGTTTCAACCGTAATAGTCGGCAGTCCGAACGCCGGCAAAAGCTCGCTTCTCAACGCTCTTTTGGGCTATGAGCGGGCAATAGTTACCGATGTTGCGGGAACCACGAGAGATGTGGTCACGGAGTCTGTCACGGTAGGAAATATCAAGCTGAATTTGTCCGATACGGCGGGAATACGCAAAACCGTGGACGCCGTGGAAAAAATCGGCGTGGAACGTTCGGTGGGAGCATTGCTTGACAGCCGTCTGATTTTCGGCGTGTTTGACGTGACATCGCCGGATTCGGCAGAAAACGAAGAAATGATTTCAAGGCTTTCAGCGGTTAAAGACGAAAAAGACGTTATAATCGTTTTGAATAAATGCGATATAGGCAAGCCGGACGAATATGCGAGGCGTTTTGAAAAGCTCGGATTTAAAAGCGTTGTCGCCGTCAGCGCCAAAAGCAAAGACGGCATTGATAACTTAGTTGAAGCGGTGAAAAAGCTTTATCCCGACGCCGCACTTGCCGAGAGCGGACTTGTTTTGACAAACGCCAGACAATATGCCGCACTTTCAAACGCCGTAAAATACACCGAGTCGGCTCTTTCGGCTCTGGAAAATTTGACGCCGGATACAGCATGTCTTGATATGGAAGCGGCTCTTGGAGCTCTTCTCGAAGCCGACGGCAGAGCGGTGTCCGAGGAAATAGTAAACGGCATATTTGCTCATTTTTGCGTGGGAAAATAATTTTTTATGGGAGATATATATGATAGTACAACTTGAAGAAGCAAAGCTGCAATTAAATCAATTATCCGAGGAGTCAAAGGAGCTGAAGGAAGCTCTTAACATTGACGAGCTGGAAAAAAAGATTGAAGAGCTTGAAAAAGCAACGTGCGCTGAAGATTTTTGGGGACGTGACGACACGCAGTCGGTCATGAGCGAGCTCAATAACGCAAGAGGCATAGTGACAAATTACAAGGATTTTGTTGACGGAATAAACAGCCTGTACGAGATGATCGAAATGGCGATTGAGGAGGACGATGAAAGCTTTACGGAGGAAATTTTGTCGGAGCTTTCAAGACTGTCAAAAAGCTATGAGTCGCAGAGAATTATGGCGCTTCTGTCGGGAGAATTTGATAAAAACAACGCAATACTTTCAATTCACCCCGGCGCCGGCGGCACGGAAGCTCAGGACTGGGCGTTGATGCTTTATCGCATGTATTGCCGCTGGGCTGAAAAAAGAGGCTTTAAGGTAAAGCTTCTCGATTACCTTGACGGCGAAGAAGCGGGTATTAAGAGTGCAACAATTCTTATAACCGGAGATTATGCTTACGGCTATCTCAGAAGCGAGGTGGGCGTACACCGTCTTGTAAGAGTTTCGCCGTTCGACTCGTCCGGAAGACGTCATACCTCCTTTGCCTCGGTCGAAGTTATGCCGGAGTTTAACGACGAGGTGGATATTGAAATCCGAGATGAAGATATAGAAATGGAAACGCACAGAGCCAGCGGCGCCGGCGGGCAGCACATAAACAAGACCGACTCAGCCGTGAGAATTACCCATAAGCCGACGGGTATAGTTGTCGGCTGTCAGACCGAGAGAAGCCAGCTTCAAAACAGAGAAACCTGTATGAAAATGCTTAAATCCAAGCTGATGGAAATAAAACAGCGTGAAAAGCTGGACAAAATCGAGGATATTAAGGGCGAAAAGCTTAATATCGAGTGGGGAAGCCAAATACGTTCATACGTGTTTATGCCGTATACTTTGGTAAAGGATACGAGAACCGGCTGTGAGGACGGAAACATAAGCGCTGTAATGGACGGAGATATTGACGAGTTTATAACGGCTTTCCTTAAGGCAAAGGGCAATTTTATAAAGGGATAACGCTTGAATTTACATTTAATTCATAAATATTTTTGTCATTCTATTGCATTTTGAGCAGCGGTGTGATATAATTCTAGTGTTGTATTACGGTTTTGCCGTAAGCATAAATAATAACGGACAGTCCTCTGTCAAAGGCTGCACATGAATGTCCGAAAATCAAGGAGGAAAACCCAATGAGCAAGAATCTTGTCATCGAGGCTTTTACAAACGAGCAGCTTAAAAAAGAAGTTCCCGTATTCAATGTTGGTGATACCATCAGAGTTCACAACAGAATCAAAGAGGGAACAAGAGAAAGAATCCAGCTTTTCGAAGGTACTGTTATCGCAAAGCGTAACGGCGGTATTTCCGAAACATTCACAGTAAGAAGAGTAGCTTACGGTTGCGGTGTAGAAAAGACATTCCCGCTCCACTCTCCTAACGTTGCAAAGGTTGACGTTATCAGACGCGGTAAGGTTAGACGTGCAAAGCTCTTCTATCTCCGTGACAGAGTTGGTAAGGCAGCTAAGGTTAAGGAAAGCATCTAAGACCAGTGTTTGCCTGTCGCCGCAACATTTTTAGCGGCAAAGTCTAATAGCAGACGTAAGAAGCCGTGATTGTTTTCACGGCTTTCTTTGCCTAAATTTTTGTGAATAAACAATTGATTATATTTTGCCTATTTTGTGAAAAGAGGAGTTATTTTGGCAAACAGAGAAGAAAAAAACAATGGAGAAACAAACCTTGTAGCGTCAATATATGAATGGGTGGAAGTTATCTGCACGGCACTTTTTGCCGTTGTGATTCTTTTCACTTTTGTTTGCAGACTTGTTACCGTTGACGGTAAATCAATGATGAATACCTTTCATCACGGCGATAGAGTAATAGTTTCCGATCTTTTTTATAAACCGTCTCGCGGAGACGTTGTTGTAATTCACGACTCGAGTTCTTCCGATATTTTGGAAGGTCCTATTATAAAAAGAGTGATTGCAACGGAAGGAGAAACGGTTGATATTAATCCCGAAACATGGGAGGTTACCGTAACGGGTGTTGACGGCACGGTTGAAGTCTTGTCGGAGGATTATATAAACAAAGTTGACGGCGATATGCGTATTGCTACATCGGGAGATACTCACTATTATAAAGAAGCACTCACCTTGGAGGATTATCCGCATACAGTTGAAGAGGGTTGTGTTTTTGTTATGGGTGATAACAGAAACAATTCTCTTGATAGCAGGTATCTCGGAGATATCGACGAGAGAATGATAATCGGAAAGGCTTATGTAAGACTCTTCCCAAATCCCACGGTAAATTTTGATAAATAAAAAAATATTGAAAGGAAACATTTTTATGAGTGTTTCCTTTTTTCTGCAAAAAAACTTGCTTTTCGGGACTACTTTTTTGGATTTTATTTGAGTGTTAGGTTGCCGAATATTATGTTTGTTTTTTTACAAGGTTTTGCTGGTTTTATGTTTATTAAACCATTATGTTATGGGAATTCCGTCCACTGCGGTGTGCGGAACTCTCACAATAAAGTGGTTTTAAAAAACAAAAAATAGCGAATATCCATTGCATAAAAATCAATTTGCACCAACAAAATAAGCAAACTTAACTTTTTCGCTCAAAAATAACATAATGGCTTTCAATACATGCGCGTAGCGCGAAAAAGATAGACTCCACTCGTGAAAAGAGCAAAGCCAATTTTTCCTAATAATGCACCGCCGAACCAAGAGAGCCTCCACGGCGAATGAGTGGAGAACTTTTGGTACTTTTCTTTCTATAGAAAAGTACGGAAACCGCTTGTCGCAACGGGCGGAAGTCATATGGCATAGCGGTTTAAATTAACACCCCACAAAGCAAAAGAACACAAAAACCCACTCCTGCGCTTTTGCAAGGCAAGGAGAATTTCGCTGTCTGCGGACATCGACGAGGGCTGCGCGCCCTCGTCTGCGTCCACTTTTTGTAAAAAGTGGGTCCTAAACTTTTGTTTTTATTATTAAATCATTTCTTGTAATTGCTCAAGAGAAATAACTTTAACACCAAGAGACTCTGCTTTTGTAAGCTTACTTCCGGCATCAGCACCGCAAAGGAGAAAGCTTGTTTTCTTTGATACGGATGACGAAACCTTTCCGCCGTTCTCCTCAATAAGTTCTGCTACCTCTTCTCGCTTCATCCCAGGAAGTGTTCCCGTTATTACAAACGTAAGCCTTAAAAGTTTGTCGCTCTTTTTTTCGGATACTTCACCGCTTATCTTTACACCGACGTCCTTTAGTTTTTGACAGAGATTTTTTGTTGAATCGAGTGAGAAAAAGTCATAAATGCTCTTTGCCACAACCTCACCGATGTCGTCGATTTCCGAAAGAGCCACAATATCTGTATTCATAATGGCATCAAGGGAGCCGAAATGGTTAGCAAGAAGGCTCGCTGTCTGTTTTCCTACGTGACGTATTCCAAGGGCGTGAAGAAGTCTTGCCAGTCCTGCATTTTTTGATTTTTCAATGGCAAGGAGAAGATTTGATGCCGATTTTTTTCCCATTCTGTCCAAATTTTCAAGCTGTTCCTGTTTTAATACGTATAAATCCGACGCATCCTTTACAAGACCGCTTGCTATAAGCGCCCCTATTTGCGCTTCTCCGCAACCATCGATGTTCATTGCATCGCGTGACACAAAATGCTCAAGACTTCTCGAAAGCTGCGCAGGACATTCTGGATTTAAACACCTGTATGCAACTTCGCCGTTTTCGCGTTTTAATATCTCACCGCATGATGGACAACGTGAGGGCATAGAGTAAGGTTCGTTGTTTGTACGAAGATTTTTGTCTGCTTTCAAAATTTCTGGAATAATGTCGCCTGCTTTTCGCACGATGACCGTATCGCCTTCGCGTATGTCGCGCTCGGCGATAAAGTCGGCATTGTGAAGTGTTGCGCGCGAAACGATACTTCCCGCAAGTTTTACAGGCTCAAGAACAGCGTACGGAGTTATAACTCCTGTTCGTCCTACGTTTACTTCTATTGAAATAAGTTTTGTCGCTTTTTCTTCTGGCGGATACTTGTAAGCTATTGCCCATTTCGGTGCATGTGGAAGTTCTCCCAAAATCTCCCTGTCTGAAAAATCGTCCGCCTTGATTACCGCTCCGTCAATGTCGAAAGATAGCTTTTCTCTGTGTTCATTGAAACTCATAACCTTTGCGATAATGTCATCGTAGGAATTGAAGGTTTCATATGACGGTGAAACAACAAATCCCAAGGATTTAAGATAATCAAGACTTTCTTTGTGCGACTTTAGGACGGGGCCGTTTGTGATTTTTTGAATGTTGAAGATGAAAATGCTAAGCTTTCTTTGAGATGTGATTTTGCTGTCGAGCTGACGAAGCGAACCTGCTGCAGCATTTCTCGGGTTAGCAAAAGGAGCTTCTCCCTCCTCGTCGCGCTTTTTGTTAAGTTCGGCAAACGCCTTTTTTGGCATATAAACTTCACCACGAACGCAAAGATACTCGGGCGCGTCTGACAATGTCAGAGGAATTGCCGATACTGTCTTTAAATTTTCCGTGATGTCCTCACCGATAAGACCGTCTCCGCGCGTTGCACCGCGTATAAAAATGCCGTTTTCATATTCAAGGCTTACGGAAAGACCGTCGATTTTATATTCCACGGCAAATTTGGGCTTGTGTCCGGTAAGGTTTTCACACTTTGTAAGATAATCACGTACTTCTTCAGGAGAGAAAACGTCGTTAAGACTCTTTAACGGCACGGCGTGTTCAACTTTATCAAACTTTTCGGCAACATATCCGCCGACTCTTGAAGTAGGGGATGTAGGCTTTTTAAATTGAGGAAACTCCTCTTCAAGAGCCTGAAGCTCACACATAAGAGAGTCGAATTCGTCGTCTGTGATTTCGGGCGCGTCGTCAAGATAGTATTTTCTTCTGTGATACTCGATTTTTTTGCTTAATAGTTCTATTTGCTTTTCGGCAAATTCCTGTGATAACATCATTTTCTTCCTTTCCGAAGATTGTGTTTTAGTTATTATACCACTTTTTCTCCTTTTCGTCAATCTTGCCCCGAAGAATTGAAATATTTATATACATTTCTTGAAAAATTACAAAAAACAGTTGTAATTTTCGGATATAAGTGTTATAATACTTGCAAGTTGGCAGACTTTGCCGAAGACAATTTTATTTTGGAGGACATTATGGCACATTTAACCGCAACTCAAAAGAAAAATCGCAATAAGTTTATTGCATTGCTTGTTGCAATCGTAGTGGTTGCAGCGGCAATAGTTTACGTTGTGTATTCCGATTATATGTCGGAGTCGGACTACATTAAAAATCAGGATTTTGCAACAGCACTTTCCGAAGTTTACGGAAAATCTGCAAGAAGCGTTAAAGCGGACGACCTTGCAAAAGCAAAGCTCGTTTCTGTTTCGTCAACAGGCGAGGGCGATGAGTTTTACGTTATGACAGGTGATAAGGACGCAGTTGCCGAATACGAAAATTGGTATAAGCAGAGCAATGACGAAAACGCCGAAATTACTGCAGACGTTTCAAAATTCTCTAAGATGGCAACTTTTGAAACGGAAAAGATTACTTCCGATGACCTTAAGTATTTCACAGGTGCAGAAGTTGTAGAACTCGGTGGCGTTGAGATTAAAGACCCTGAATTTTTTGCAAACTTCAAGAATTTGAAGTATGGCACTTTCTCGAGCTGTTCGATTATTGACGTTTCTTCTTTCGCAAGTCTTGACCTTTCCAAGATTGAAAGCTTAAACTTCTCCGGAAACGATATTTCCGACTGGTCGGCACTTGAGAGCATTGCAGAAAAGGTAATTGTTTCTTCTTCGTACTCCATTGATATGGATGATGACGGAAATTACACGCTTGTTCCCGTAAAGGTAACGCTTGCCGAACAAATGGAACAGGAAAAGCAGGATGCCGAAGACAAGGCAAACGCTGAAAACGACGGCGAAGAATCCGAAGAACAAACTCCCGAAGTTGATGACGGCGAGAATGTTGAAAATAACTGATGATTGTCGTAACTTTTAAAAATAATATGATTTTAGGGGCTGTAAAACAGCCCCTTTCTTTTTCAAAAAAATCATCAATATTTTTTTAAAAAATGCGAAATCTGCTCGATTATTATTGTTTTAAAAAATCTTCATTTTAAGCCTTTCAAATTGCCTTGTACTAACCTGTGGCTATGTATTAAATTTGTAGGTTTTGGGGCAACAAAAAACACCGTATTTCTACGATGTTTTTTTCGCTTCGATACTTGCCTTTTAGTTACAGACAAACTGGAATTAGTTTAAGAGTAAAGTTAGTCTTTTGTTTTCAATCCAAATGCCAGCCAGCGTCCATCTATATCTTCAACAACAAACTCATTGTTCTGATAATCGGTTGTATGCAGATGTTTAATGAAATTAACTTTTTTCCCGATAAGTTCTTTTTCAAGGAATTCTTGGTTTTCTGTATATAAATAGGCATCATAGCCATATCCATACAGGGTTCTATTGGGTATCACTTTATCTGTATTTGATTGAAGTAAAATGATTTCTATATTATCCCTGTAAAGGCAGATATGTGGCTCTGCACACGTTAAATATTCAACTGCTCTAAAACCCAGTTTTGATACATAAAACCCCGATGTTTTCTTTATGTTCGGTGTAGGGAAAATACAACTTAATCCACTTATACTCATTATGCTATATGCCTCCATAAATTCCGATTTATTATTCAAGAGCTATAAGGTCGGCTCTTTCATAGCGATTATGTCCTTGCATTTGTTTTTTTGTATTTCCAACACTTAATTGCGTCCTTTAAAGATTTCCCTTGATTATCTGCAAAGAAATCACGAATATAGGCATTATACTCAAATTGGCGGT
>CAZRYW010000004.1:0-30451 GCA_964604405.1 uncultured Oscillospiraceae bacterium | reverse complement strand
TTGCTACTTTTGTCGCACAAAAGTAGATAGCCGTCACACTCTGTGACACCTTCATGTTTTCATCCATTGCCTATATTGAACCACAGCGCTATGGCGTGATTTTCGTTTACACAAAAAACCTCGACATTCTGCCGAGGTTTTTTCATGCCCGATTTTTCGGTGCATTTTTCATTCACTTTTATAAGTATATTCTCTCAAAAGTCTGTACAAAGCCGATGCCAACGGCACGCCTATCAGCATACCGCCGATACCCGCCAGCGAGCCGCCTATCGTAATCGCCGCCAGCACCCAAATTCCGGGCAGTCCCATAGTCGAGCCCACAACCTTGGGATATATCAGATTACCCTCAATCTGTTGCAATATTATGATGAACACCACAAACAGCATTGCCTGCAAAGCCGATACGGGAAAAATCATAAAAACTCCGAATGCAGCACCTATATACGCTCCCGCAATCGGAACAAGTGCCGTAAAACCTATCAACGCTCCTATCATTGTCGGATACGGCAATCCCAGCACCATCATTCCCACCGTACAAAGAACGCCCAATATAACTGCTTCCGTAAACTGACCGATTATATATTTTCTGAAACAGTCGTTCAAAACTTTCAGCACATAAACCGCTCTTTCGTAGTGTTTTTCTTTCAGTCGTTTTTTAAAGAGTTTTTCCGTCTGCGCTTTCAGCTTATCTTTATCAAACAAAAGGTACACCGAAAAAATCACAGCCACAAACGCCGTCACCACGCCCGTAAACACCCCGCTCACGGTTTTTACCACAATATCCGTTACATTGCCTATGCCCGATATAATAATATTGAATATTTCGCCTATTCTCGACTCCCAGTCAATATTATTGAGCGACTGAACAATATCCTCCGGCACAATATTCAGTTTCAAAACAAAATCCGACAGCCACTCCATCACGTCGGGAATTTCCGAAAAAATCAATTTCACACCCGATGCTATCTGCGGAATAACAATCCAAACAACAGCCGCCAATGCGAGAATAAACGTCACATATGCCGCCGTGAGGCATACCGCCCTGCGTGTTTTCCCGACGATTTTTCGCTTCGCTTTCGGGAAATAACATTTCTCGTAAAAACTCATCAAAATATTTACCACATACGCAATGATTCCTCCGATAATAAGAGGCATCGACGCCGTGAGAAATGCCACCGCAAATTTTGCCGCCACGCTCCAGTACACCGTCGCAAGGTAGAGCACAAACACGGTTATTCCCACTCTCAAACATGATTTCCAATCTGTTTTCATAACCATTTCTCCCGTTTTTTGTTTATTTTATCACACAAATTACTCCCTTGTAAATAATCTATCCGAATTGTTTACAATTTAAAAACGAGGTTTGAATCATTCAAACCTCGTTTCAGGCTGTCGATAAACATATTTTTAATGTAACAGCGAAAGGTTTGGGAAAGAAGGTTTCCCAAAGAAAATCGGCGAGGCAAATTGCATTGCCTCGCCACTTTATTCCTTGTAAAAAATAACAAACCGCGAAGATTGCCTTGGCAAGATTTGCAGTTGCGTGTCGAATTTTTCGACACGCTCAAACCTCGTTTTTAAAAATTTTATCTTACGGGACTTATCACAAATGTATATTCATATTTGCGGTTTGTCGCATTTTTGTATTGAACCAAAGGACGGCTGCCCCACGAATCGTCACCGCCGATACCCATCATACGGCAATTAACTTTATACAATGCCTTCACCGCTTCGGGAAGCTTGTAATCGTGGTCATATTCTTCCGTTTCGATAGGTGTATAATACGAAGGCGAAATTTCCAACGTATCATCCGCTTCGATTCTCATTCCGCTGCCGGAATTGTTCAAAAATTCAACCCATCTCACGCCGGTCTTGTTTGCGTTTTCCTGAGGCACAAGGTAATGTGTTCTCTGCTCTTCGATAGTATTCTTGTAGATACCGAGCTTTGCGGATGTATTACGGTCAATGTAGTTTTCGTGAGGACCGAAACCGTAATAATTCATCGTATCGTATTCCAAAAGCATGGGAATCATCATTCCCACACAGGGAATATCATTATCCATCAAACCGGGATTGAGGCTTCCGCCCACATTGATTTTACCGTCTCCCGTCATAACATACGTAAACTTGCTCACGGATTCTTTTTCCGTGGGGATTTTGTATTCACATTCCACAATGCAAACTCCGTCTCCCTCTCGAATCTCCATATTCACAAGTTCGGCATTGTTGCCGGCTTCACGCCACGTTGCGCTTCTCTGATAAAGTCTTGCGCCCTTATCGTTATCGGTCATAGCTCTCCAATAGTTCTGACTTACGGGTGCGTAAAGCAATTCTTTTCCATCGGCACGATAGTTTTTCATGTTGCCCGTCGTCTTATCGAAAACAACTTCCACTCCGTTTGCCGAAAGTGTAACGTCGTCTTCCGTTTCAACGCATTTTACTTCTCCCGTATTTTCGATAATGCTTTCAGATTTTTTGTTATATGAAAGCACAAACTGCTCGAAAGCCACTTCGTGACCCTTTTGAGCCCAAAGAGTATCCTCTTTCAAATGTGCCGAAACAGTTATCACGTATTCGCTGTCTCTTTCTTCGGGCACGGTAAATCCCATGGAAACAACTTTCTTTGTCAAAGGTTCAACGTCACATTCAAACTCTCCCTCTCCGATAACTTCGCCGTCAACTTCGATTTTGTAAGCAAAGTCATATTCGCAAAGGTTTGTGAAAAGATGCTGGTTATGGATTCTCACTCTGCCGTTTACGATATCCGCATCCTTAAACCACATATTCTGATAGCATTTCTTCGTTTCGATAAGCTTGGGTGTAATTTGTCCGTCGGCAAACAAAAGACCGTTACCCGCAAACGTACCGTCGTTGGGAGTATCGCCGAAATCACCGCCGTATGCGAGATATTCTTTTCCGTCTTCGGACGTTGTTCTTATCGCCTGGTCAATCCAGTCCCAGATAAATCCGCCCTGAAGCGAGGGATATGTATAGAAAAGTTTCCAGTAATCATGCAATCCTCCGCACGAGTTACCCATAGCATGCGAATATTCGCAAAGAATAAACGGCTTATCGTTTTTGTGGTTGATATTTGCAACAATATTCCACGGACGTGTATACATTTCGCTTTCAACATCCGTTGCGTGTTCAAAACGGCGGAAATGGCAAGTTCCTTCGTAATGGATGATACGGCTTGTATCATAAGAAAGGATATGCTCTCTCATTTCGATAAAATTCTGTCCGCCGAAAGATTCGTTACCGAGCGACCACATACAAATCGAAGGATGATTTTTGTCTCTCATTACCATCGCATTCGCTCTGTCAACGACTGCGTCACGCCATTCGGGTTTCGATGCGGGAAGCGTTTCCTCTTCCTCTCTCTGACCGTAATACCACGTACCGTGAGTTTCAAGGTTTGTCTCGTCAATCATGTACAAACCGTATTCGTCGCAAAGCTCATACCACATGGGATTGTTGGGATAGTGACTTGTTCTTACGGCATTGATGTTGTGCTTTTTCATCATGAGTACCGAGTGCATCAAATCGTCGTAATCAGTCGCACGCAAATGATCGCACGTGAAATCATGGCGGTTAACGCCCTTAAACATTATTTCTTTGCCGTTAACGTGCATGAGACCGTCAACAATTTCGTATTTCACAAATCCCACACGTGCCGACACAAAATGTGTTTCCTTTCCGTCTTCGGAAAGAGATACCACAATCGTATAAAGGTTGGGCTTTTCGGCACTCCAAAGCTTCGGATTTTCAACGTCTGCCGATACGGTTACTTTTTCAAAATCCTCACCCGACAAAGTCACGGGGCATGCGATTTTGCTCAAAACAGCCTCGTCTTTGTCGTAAAGAGATACGTAAACCGTTGCGTTTTTCTTTACGTTTTCATAGTTTCTCACCGTCACGTCGACAGACAACTTTGCCTTGTCGAATGTGTCGTTCAGTTCGCTCTTCGAAAATACGTCATATATTGCCACGGGATTCGCATATTCAACGTATACTTCACGGAAAATACCTGCCAAACGCCAGAAATCCTGGTCTTCGAGCCAAGATGCGTCACACCAACGGAAAACCTTTACGGCAATTTTATTTTCGCCCTTCGTTATGTAAGGGGTAATATCAAATTCGTGAGGCGAGAATGTGTCTTTCGAAAATCCCACAAAATCTCCGTTTACCCACAAATAATAACACGACTCCACTCCGCCGAAATGAATCGAAACGGGGCTCACACCGTCCCAAACTTCGGCATTAAACATCGTAACGTAACTGCCCACGGGATTGTATCCGCTCGGTGCGTACGGTGCTTTCAATTTGGGTTCTTTTTCGCTCCAGGGATAACGTGTGTTCGTATACTGAGGATAATCATAACCCTCGCTCTGCCAGTTTGCGGGAACTTTTATATCATCCCACTTTTCAACGGAATAATCCGTCTTGTAAAAATCCTCGGGAGCTTCTGCGGGATTTTTCGCAAAACAAAACTTCCACATACCGTTCAAGCTCACCTTACGACCCGATGCGTCACGGTTGAGTTTTTTTGCTTCTTCTTCCGTATCGTATGCCACAAGCGTCGCACGTGCCGGAAGCGCATTTATATGCGTAATTTCGGGATTGTTGTTCCACTCCGGATACCCGTTTGAGGGTGCGGTATAAACAAATTTCTCTTTCATGATAATCATTCCTTCCTTTTAGTATCAGTATATTATTTTTTTAATATAATCAAGACTTTTCGGCAATCTGCCCAACTGGTTTTTCATAAAAGTCTCCGTAAGATGCGATAATTCTGAGGCAATCTCTTGTTTTGTATCAAAAGTCAATGCCTCTTTCAAATCCGCATTTTGCACATAACGCAAAACGGTTTTTGCGTTTTCGCTCATCTTCATCGACGACGGCGTTTTGTGAATCGAACAAACACACTCACCCGACTCCACATCAAAATACACTCCGTCATTTCCGCATTCGCAAGAATCAACATACGGGGCAATTCCGGCATATTCGCACATTTTGATTTCAAATGCCGCACACAGCACGGCACTTCGCCGACTGTCTTTGCACAAAAGATACAGCGTATTCAAAAGAAGCCTCATTTCGTCTTCGGCGCTGTTGTCTCGCCCCACAACAAATGCGGCAAGATCGGCAAAATACACAGCATATGCCAATGCCGTCATATCCTCACGCAACGCATAAAAATTTTCTTTGACATCCGCCGACACCAATGAATAAATATCGCCTTTTTCGTTGAGAACAAAAGACGAATAGCACAACGGCATTGCAGCTTGCGAATTTTTGTTTTTCAAACTTTTTACTCCGGGAGCCGAAACGCTTATAACGCCTCTTTCCCGTGTGAGAACGGTAAGCATTTTTCCGTTGTCGCCCAAAGCGGCACATCTGACAACTATACCGTCCGTTTTCCAAGGTTCAATCATAATAATCTCCGCTTTATCTATCCGGATTGATAACAATATTATCGTACAGCGCAATGTTTTTGTGACCGCCCTGACCTTCCGCACCGGCTTTCACCAACACGAAATCGTCATCACGGTACACTTCCACGATACTGCGAAACTCCAGTTCTACCTCGTTTTGTACCCAAACGCCCTGCACCTGTGTTTCGCTGTCAACTCTTATGGCGCTTCTCGGAATATAAATTCCCGAATACTTTTCTTTTATAACCTGCACTCTCGTTCTTCTCGCAGTCGTAAAATTATCAACGTGCTCGTCAAACTGCATCGCCACCGCACATCTGCCCTGCGAATCTTTTTCGCCTATACTCTTCACCACTCCGGTTTTTTCGGCTTCGCCGAGGTCCGTAAACACAACTGAGTAAGATTTTCCCGTCTTCAGTTCGGAACACTCTTCTTCGGGCAAATAAAACACAATATACCATTTGTAATTGTTTATGATTTTGCAAAGTCCCTCGGGATTGTATTTTGTATCGGCATCGAGATATTTATCAATCATCTCCGGGGTCATTTCCGTTATACTCTGAGGGGTCAAAACGCTCTCCAACCCGTCCATGTCCGACGAATACAATCCCGCAACCGGTGCATAAATCGCTCTGTACGTACCGCCCAGAGATTGCATGAGCGCATCACGGCGAGCCGTAAGATTTTCAAGCTCGGCACTTGTTTGCCCGCTGGTTGCAATACCCGCCTTTCGCTGTGTAAGTACCCTAACGCTGTCGCAAAGTCCCACCGCCGTGCTCAAATCGTTTTTCGCCGCGCTGTAACGCAAATTTTCAATCACCGTATCAAGCGTGGAATCAATCTTGCTTTCGTCAAGCGACAAAAGGTTTGTATCTCCCATCGCCCGTGTGAGAATTTCGATTTCACGGTTCAATTCGTTCAGCTCCGATATTTTTTGACTGTCTGCATTGCCCGACAGCACCGCACCGAGCCTCGTGTACGATTTCACTCTCTCGTCTTGCGCCACCTCGGACTTCAAAACGCCCGTCGTTCCTTTTTCGACAATCGTTTCATCACGAACGATAATTGCCTCCGCTTCCACCGATTCGACATACGAACCCGTTTTTGCGATTTCTTTTTTGTACGGCGAAAAATCCGCTCTGCACGCATACGTCAAAATCACGACCGCCGCAAAAGCCAAAATCACGCCGATCGCTTTTCCGTTTTTTTTACTCATTTACCTCAACATCCGTTTCTGCCGCCACAAATCTCACGGGAACAAGGGGGCTTATCGTCGAAACCGCATGTTTGTATACCATCTGCTGTTTACCCTCGGAGTCGAGAATGATTATATAGTTGTCAAACCCTCTCACAATACCTCTCAATTGATATCCGTTAACGAGGAAAATCGTAATCGGAGTATGATCCTTTCTGACCTGGTTCAAAAATACATCCTGTAAATTAGTTGCCGTTTTCATTCAAATCACCTTTCTCGTTTATAATCTTCAAAGCCTCTTCCAAGGCATTGTCACAGTCAAGCCAATGTATGTCGCCGTTTCTGCGAAACCACGTCAGCTGCCTTTTCGCATAATTGCGAGAACGCTTTTTTATCAGTTCCGTCATGCAGTCATAGGATATTTCCTTATCAAAGTACATCAATACTTCTTTGTAGCCTATGCCCTGCAAAGAGGTCGTACACTTGTCTCTGACAGGCACTACAACCCGTCTCACCTCTTCTTCCAAACCATCTTCGAGCATAATATCCACTCGCCTGTTTATCCTATTATACAATTTATCCCTGTCAATATCAATAGCAAACCACGTTGAATTATACTCATTTTTAGCATTTTTTTCACTTTTTCGGAACCCGCTTCTTGCCCGTTCGATTGCACGCATGACTCTTTTGATATCGTTTTTGTGTATTTTCCCCTCGTATTCTCCCGCTTCTTTCAAAAACACATCATAAAGTGCGTCCGCACCTTCTTTTTCGTAAAGAGCGGTCAACTCACGGCGAACACTCTCGTCGCTTGCGGGCGCGTCAAGACTCATTCTTCCCGTCAAGACGTCCAGATACATACCCGTGCCTCCCGCAACAATAGGGGTTTTTCCTCTTTTTATTATATCGTCTATCGCACTTTTTGCCCCGTCGATATAATCTTTTACGGAATAATTATCCTCGGGGTTTGCCACCGAGAGCATGTGGTGTGCTATGTTTTGCATCTCTTCCGCAGTCGGTTTTGCCGTGCCGATATCCATGCTTTTATACACCTGCATCGAATCCGCCGATACGACCTCTCCGTCAATCTTTTTTGCCAATTCGATTGCAAGACGTGTTTTTCCCGATGCCGTTGCACCGGCTATAACAATAATATTTTTCATCAGACAATCCTTTTAAACATTTTTTCTATTTGATATTTCGTCATTTTCACAAAAATCGGTCTTCCGTGAGGACAGGTCGATATTCCCTCGGCCGTAAACACCTCCGTCACGAGATGCTCCATCTCTCTCTCGGTCAACACTTTATTTGCTTTAATTGCCGCTTTACACGCTATCGTGTATATCGCCTTGTCTCTCAGATAGCTTATTTCACCTTTTTCTTCGCCCATAAGAGACCCCAGCAATTCAACAATCAAGTCTCCTCCGTCCGAAAAATCAACATCCGACGGAAAAGTTCTGACAATAATCGAATCCTGACCGAAATCATCGCTTTCGAATCCGACTTTTTCCAAAAACTCTCTGTTTTCTTCCCATGCCGCCTTTTCTTTCGGGGTCAGATTCACCGTCACGGGCATCAATACGGTTTGCTTCATCGAACCCTGATTTTTTATTTTTTCATAATTTATTCTTTCATGTGCCGCATGCTGATCCATCATAATCATCTCGTTTTCGCTTTCGATGATTATGTATGTCGCAAAAAGCTGCCCCACAATTCTGAACGGAGGTATTTCAACAGTCGGTTTTTCCTCGTGTTTCTCGTCTTGTCTCACCTCGGGTATCTTTTGTTCGATTGCCGCAACTTCTTTTTTCGCGTAGCTCTCGTCTTTTACCGTCAAAGACTCGCCGACTTTCAGTCCTTCGATTTTTCTCGGTGGCAATTCCTCCGGCGAAGAAACCTCCGTTTTCGGTTTTTCCACCGCTTTAAAAATCGGCTCAACCTTTTTCGTTTCCGTTTTGACAGGTTTAAAAACAGGCGACGGCTCTCTTTTTATTTCAAAAGTTTTCGGCACAAACGTATTTGTTTTCAGTACGGTCTGCTCCGCTTTTTTCAGTTCCGTTGCCGTTTTAAAAGCGTTCGGCATATTCCGCAATTCGTTTTTCGGTGCGGCATTTTTATTCAATGCGTCTTTTACCGCCAAAATCAACGCTCTGTAAATCTCTTCTTCGTTTAAAAACTTCACTTCCGTTTTTGCGGGATGAACGTTCACGTCCACCATCGAATAAGGCATATCAATATTTATCATGCACACGGGAAATTTCCCCAGCATCAATTCGTTTTTGTAAGCCTCCGTGAGCGCTATCGACAAAAGATTGCTCTTGACAAGTCTGCCGTTAACAAAAAAGTATTGCATGTTGCGATTGGGTCTTGAAAGCTTGTTTGTGCCCGCAAGCCCCGAGATTTTATACACTCCCTGTTCGCTTTCAAACTCTATCGTTTCATTCGAGATGTCTTTTCCGAAAATCGCCCTCACCGTATTTTTCAACGTGTTGTCTCCGGGCGTAAAGAAAATATCTTTTCCGTCCCTTATATATCTGAACGAAACTTCGGGATGACTTAACGCCGCTCTTTGGCAAATATCCGTTATATATCCCGCCTCGGTAGCGTCTTTTTTCATAAACTTCATTCTCGCAGGCGTATTGAAAAACAGGTTGCGTACCGTAACCGTCGTTCCCAAAGGAGCTCCCGTTACCGTATGTTCTTTTGTTTCTCCGCCTTCGACCGCCATATACGTTCCCATAGACTCAAATTGCGTTTTTGTTATTACCTCGGTTCGGCTCACCGCCGAAATCGAGCACAACGCCTCGCCTCGAAATCCCAAAGACACTATGTTTTCCAAATCTTTTTCGTCTTTTATTTTACTCGTCGCATGCCTCAAAAACGCAACCGCAACATCATCGGACGCAATCCCCGAACCGTTGTCCGTCACCCTTATGTAACTTGTGCCGCCTTTTTCTATTTCAACGCTCACGCTTGTTGCGTTTGCGTCAAAGCTGTTTTCTATCAACTCTTTCACAACGCTTGCGGGTCTTTCAACAACTTCGCCTGCGGCAATTTTCTCCGCAACCGATTTTTCCAGCACGTTAATCTTTCCCATCGTTTCACCTCTTCTCACATGTTTTTCGCCATTTGAACAAGCTCATACAGCTTATTCATCGCCTCAATCGGTGTCAAAACCGTAGGGTCGATTTTTTTCAGCATTTCCGTCACGGGATTATCCTGCACAAATCCTATCTGTCCCATATCGGACTTTTCGGTTTTTTCTTTGTATTCAACCTTGTCGCCCGATTCTACCGTTTTCAAAATTTCTTTTGCTCTTTTCACTACAGCCTCGGGCACTCCCGCCAATTTGGCAACTTCGATACCGTAGCTCTGGTCTGCGCCTCCGGGAACGATTTTTCTCAAAAACGTTATATCATCGCCCCTCTTTTTGCAAGCGGTATTAAAATTTTTCACCCCGTCCAAACTGTCTTCCAAAACGACAAGTTCATGATAATGCGTTGCAAAAAGCGTTTTCGCCTTAATCTTTTTCGCAAGATGTTCCATTACGGCCCAAGCTATCGACAAACCGTCAAATGTCGAAGTTCCTCGTCCCACTTCGTCCAAAATCACAAGGCTTTTTCCCGTAGCGTTTGCCAAAATATAGCTCACTTCGCTCATTTCCAGCATGAACGTACTCTGTCCCCGTGTCAAATCGTCCGATGCTCCTATACGTGTGAAAATCTTATCGACAACACCCATCGTACAGCTTGATGCCGGAACAAACGACCCTATTTGCGCCATCAGCACAATGAGAGCGTTTTGCCTCATATACGTGCTTTTACCCGCCATATTGGGTCCTGTAATAATCATCGCAAAATTGTTTTTGTCAAGTGTCGTGTCGTTGGGCACAAATACGCCTTTTGTAATTCTTTCCACCACAGGGTGGCGACCGTCTTTTATGTCAATGCCTCCGTCGGGGGTAACAATCGGTTTTTTATAGTTGTTTTTCACGGCAACCGTTGCGAGAGCGCATATTGCGTCCACCTCGCTGAGAGCCTTCGCCGTTTTGACTATTCGTTCAACGTTTTCCGCAACACAGTCACGCACTTTTACAAAAGCGTCGTACTCCAACGCAACCAATCGCTCCTGTGCTCCCAAAACAGCGCTTTCCGCTTCCTTGAGTTCAAGCGTTATGAACCTTTCGTTGTTAACGAGTGTCTGTTTTCTGATATAATCCTCGGGCACCTTGTCCAAATTGCCTTTGCTTACGTCAATGTAATAACCGAAAACCTTGTTAAATCCGACTTTCAGGTTTTTAATTCCGGTTCTTTCTCTCTCTTTCGCCTCCAACGAAGCGATAAATTCTTTCCCGTTCGATGCCGCAAATTTCAATTTGTCGATTTCTTCGTCATATCCGGGTTTTATTATTCCGCCCTCTCTCAAGCTTATCGGAGGCTCGTCCACTATTGCCGACGACAACAAATCGTACACGTCTTTCAACGGGTCGATTTTTGCCTCTCTGCACGACAGATACACGCACTTACACTCTCCGAGAAGTTTTTTTATTGCCGGAAGATTGGCAAGCGAATTTCTGAGTGCCGCCAAATCTTTGGCGTTTGCCATTTTCAAACTCACTCTCGCCATCAGTCTTTCAATATCCCACACGTTTGATACAAGTTCTCTCAAATCTTCTCTCAAATCGAGTTTCAAAACCATTTCTTCGACTGCGTCAAGACGGTTTGTTATATGCACAGGATTTATCAGCGGTCTCAAAATCCAGTTTTTGAGCGTTCTCGAGCCCATTGCCGTTTTCGTTTTGTCCAAAACTCCGTAGAGCGAACCTCTCTTTTGCTTGTCACGCATCGTTTCGGTCAACTCCAGATTGCGTCTTGTCGCCGCATCTATCTGTGCGAATTGTCCCGATGAATAAATCGACACATCTTTCATGTGCGGAATCTGACCTTTTTGCGTTTCTTTTATGTATGATATGATTGCCCCGAGTGCCGTCATGAGAAGTTCGTCTTCGATTTCTCCGTAATTTCTCAGCTGCATCGTCACAATGTCTCTTGCGTTCTTTTTCATCTGTTCTTCATCAAACGTAAAACAAAGCGCACTCATTGCCGTTTCGATATACTCGTTTATTTTTCGGTTTTCTTTTGCTTCTCCGCCGAGAGCGATTTCAACCGGTGCAAATCTCGAAAGCTCGTTGATAACTCCGTTTTCTGCGGCAGAGGCATCCGTAATCGTGGCAAAAAGTTCGCCGGATGCCACATCGGCAAAGCACATTGCGCATTTTTCGCCCTCTTGCAAAATTGCGGCAATGTAATTTGTCGTCTGGCTTCCCACAACTCCTTCGTCAAGATTCGTACCGGGAGTAACGGTTCTTATAACCTCTCTTTTGACAATTCCCTGTGCTTCTTCCGGATTTTCCACCTGTTCGCAAATCGCAACCTTATATCCCTTCGCCACAAGACGTGTTATATACGTCTGCGCCGCATGAAACGGCACGCCGCACATGGGAGCACGGTTTTCAAGTCCGCAGTCTCTCCCCGTAAGAGTCAATTCCAATTCTTTTGATGCTATCACCGCATCATCAAAAAACATTTCATAAAAGTCGCCCAGACGAAACATCAAAATCGCATCTTTGTTCTCATCCTTTATCTGCAAATACTGCTTCATCATCGGAGTCATTTCTGCCATGGTTTTACCTCCCGGTCTTTAATAGAAAAATTATATCATTTTTCGCATTAAAAAACAAGCAAAAAGAACACGAAACCGTGTTCTTTTTGCTTGTGATTATTCGTTTTAAAACATTATTGATTATTGTCGATTATGCTTATCACTCTGATTTTTCCGCCCGAGGAAACGCCCTTGTCCGAATAAAGAACAACACGACCGTTCAAATCTTCGGCATCCGCCAAAGATACCGTCTTCGTTGCACTGTTGTAAGACGAAAGATAAACCGCCGCATCATCTGCAAGTGTGTACGTTTTTCCGCCGACAACAATAAGATTATCCGTAATATCGTCAATCTTTGTTCCCGTTGCTATCTGCACCATGTGGCTCATTTCGCCGTTCGTATACGCTACGCAATCGCCCTTCGAATACGAATTGTACTTTCCCGTCACCTTGTATTCTGTATTTTGGCTCAAAATCACATAGCTTCCGCTTCCGGTCACTTTGTCGGGTGCTTCCGTAATAATCCCGTAAGAAGCGTCGTTGCCCGTTACCGAATCGAGATACAAAAATACGATTTCGCCCTTTTTGTTCGTCACAACGTTTTTAACGTCTTTTTTCGAAAGCTTCACTCCGTCAAGTTCTTCGATACTCACCTTGGAAACCTTATCGCCCGCAATTTCCAATATTCCGTATTCCGATGCAAACTTAACATCTCCGAGCTTTTTCAAATCCTTGTCGATTTCGCCCGTCATTTTCACCTCTGCGGGAAATTTCAAAACAGCATACGAATTTTCAAAATCTATACTGCAAAACTTTCCCGTTTTGTCCGAATAACTGTCGTCTTTTACGTTGTACTTAACTTCTTTTCCGTCAGAGTGCATAATATTCACAAAATATTCTGTTCTGCCTTCGGTATCCGTATCCGACGAAATTTCTTTTCCGAATCCCGTTACAACACCGTACATCGAAATATCGGCATCCGTCAAATTCACTACCGCCACAACATCGCCCGTTTCGCCGAGCAAAAGAGTTACTCTGTCGCCGATTTTGTATGCGTTGTTGCTTTCGTTCAATGCGTTGATTGCATCTATCGTTGCAAGGTTGTATTCTTTGCCCGATACCTTAACACTCGTAACATTGCTCTTCATGGGATAAGCTTCCTCATACATTCCCGATACTCTGTCGCAATATGCATAGAGGGTGTTTGTTCTGTCCGAGTAGTACAAAACGTCGTAAAGCTCAATATCCGAAAGTGTTGCCGCAAATCCTTTTCTCACTACTTTAAGAGACGACTTGCTTGTATACGAGAACATCTTGTCAACATCCGATACGGAAAGAACTACCTTGGGTCCTTCGTAGTTGTATTCGTCGATGAAAACATGCTGTATCGCACCGTTTCTCGAAAAAACCTTAACATTGCTGCCCGTATTGATTCCGCTTGTGAGAACGCTTGCCGTGTATTCATTGCCTTTGTAATACACCGTCGTATTTTCTCCTATTGTAACGCTCTTGCCGTTCTCGTCAAGTACGGTAACGTTTTTCGTACCGCCCTCGTTGTATGCCGCCGCAACGGTATAGCTTTCCGTTGTGAGAGCATCGTCGGGCACAAAGCATATAACCTCTTTGTCCTCGTTTGCCACCAATGTTCCTTTACATCCCGAAAACTCAGTCATATCAAGCCACATTTCGTCATATGTGAACACTCCGTTCGTCGTCTTCACCTGATTGGACAAAATCGCAGCGCTGTCGTCGCTTGTGGCAACAATTACCGCATCCTCGTAAACGGTTGCGTCCATATTCGACACAAGCTTCTGCTTTGTGTTTTTCATATCCGTGAAAAGCGCACGATAAATCAAAAGTGCCGCTTCGCTTCTTTTGATAACATCGTTTGCATCAAACGTCATATCTTTTGTCAATTTGAGAGCTGCCGCTTTGTCGATGTATCCTGCGGGCCACTTGTATCCCACGTCTGCGCCGTCATAGCCCAAAAGTCTCACTATTACCGTGATTGCCTGTGCAAATGTCACGGGGTCGTTTGCTCCGAAAGAACCGTCGGGATAACCCGTAATGATTCCTTCCGTCGCAACCGTGTTGACATATGCCGAAAACCAGTCCGTGCTTTTAACATCGCTGAATGCGCTTGTTTTCGTAACGGCTTCGTCTTCCTTGCCCATTACCGTTACGGCAATTCTGGCAAACTGAGCACGTGTGAGTGTTTCATCGGGAGCAAAAAGAGAATTTCCCATTCCCGACAAAACGCCCAACTCGCTGAGCACGTCAATTGCTTCGGCATATTTGCCGCCCATTGTAACATCGGTAAATTCAGCCGCAAAGCAAACCGACGAAAGTGCCATGCACAATACAATTGTCAATGCAGTTATTTTTTTTACCATAAATTTTTTCTCCTTTTAAAGTTATTCATAACGCAATGCGTCAACGGGATTAAGCTTTGCAGCTCTTCTTGCAGGGTACAAACCGAAACCTATACCCATAGCCACCGAGAAGAGGAACGAGCCCATAATAGTACCCATCTGCTCGATTATTGTCAACACCGGCAATTCAAGCATGGTAC
This sequence comes from uncultured Oscillospiraceae bacterium, assembly GCA_964604405.1. Taxonomy (GTDB): domain Bacteria; phylum Bacillota; class Clostridia; order UMGS1883; family UMGS1883; genus RGIG1927. The sequence continues at coordinate 15,588 of CAZRYW010000004.1, read as the reverse complement.
ATAGCCCCGCACTTCCCGCGACGCCCAACACAATTCCGAAAATACCTCCGATACCGCTTATAACGGCACTTTCAATCAAAAACTGCATCAGTATTGTACCGGTTCTCGCACCTATTGATTTACGAATACCGATTTCTCTCGTTCTTTCCGTTACCGTTACAAGCATGATATTCATGATACCGATACCCGCAACAATAAGTGAAATTCCCGCAATGCCCGCCGCAAGAGCCGCCATGGGAGCGAGAGCCTCATCAATAGACTCTATCGTGGATGCGTTATCCGTTACATTGTAATAATCGTCGTTTTTGAATTTTTTGTACAAAAAGTTTTCCATTGCAGCCGTAACTATCGATGTATAATCGCTGCTTGTCGCACTCACGACAAAGCTTGTAATACCGCTGTTTCGAATAAGTCTCTGCGCTTTTGTATAAGGCATCATGACAACGTCATCGTCGCCGCCCGCCGTAGCATTTGAGCTTTTTTGATCCAAAACGCCTATAACCGTAAACATCTGTCCGTTGATTTTGACTTCCTGTCCCACCGCTTCACGTCCGCCGAAAAGCTCGTTCACTATGTATTGACCTATAACGCACACACCGTTTCGCTTTTCAATGTCCGATTCGGTAAAAAATCTTCCCTCAACCACTTCTCTGTTACGAATTTCGGTATAGTTCGAATTTACACCCATAAGCGAAGTCGCCATATTTTCTCCGCCGTATTTTACAACGGCGATAGAAGATACAAGCGGAGAGCACGCCGCAATATATTCCGAATTCTGTTCGCAAACGGATTCGATTTCTTCAATGGATACGCTTCGTCCGCTGCCCCAGCCTCGATTTTGTATATTCACGGTTACAAGGTTTGTACCCATGCTTTCGAGTTCTTCTTTCATGCTCTTTGTCGATGCCGAAACCATGCTCACCAGCACGATAACCGCGGCAACACCTATGATAATACCGAGCATAGTCAAAAACGAACGAATCTTGCTTGCCCATACCGAGGAAATTGCCATTTTAAAATTCATCCAAAGCGTCATTGACAAATAACCCCCTCTGTATTGGTAGTATCGCTTGTTATGCGTCCGTCCGCAATTCTGACAACTCGCTGCGCCTGACGTGCGATATCCGTGTTATGCGTAATGAGTACAACCGTGTTACCCTCTTGATGGATTTCGTTCAACATCTCCATCACCTGAATACCGCTCTTCGTGTCGAGAGCACCCGTAGGTTCGTCCGCAAGAATAAGCGGCGGGCGGCTTGCCAACGCACGTGCGATTGCAACTCTCTGCTGCTGACCGCCCGAGAGTTCTTTGGGTTTGTGCATCATTCTCTCTTCCATACCCACTCTCTTCAAAGCTTCAATTGCCATTTCACGTCTTTCGCTTGCCTTTATTCCCTGATACACAAGCGGCAGCTCAACGTTTTCAAGTGCCGTCAGCTTGCTCAAAAGGTTATACACCTGAAAAATAAACCCTATTTTCTGATTTCGCAATTTTGCCAACTCGTTCTCGCTCATGTTTTCCACACTTACGCCGTCAATAAAATATTTCCCGCTTGTCGGTGTGTCGAGGCAGCCTATCATGTTCATCAATGTGGATTTACCCGAACCCGAAGGTCCTATAATACTTACAAATTCTTTCGGCTTGATATGAAGATTTATTCCGTCAAGCGCTCTTACTTCGATATCTCCGATTTTGTAAATTTTATACATATCTTCAATTCTTATCAATTTGTCGGCCTCCTTTTCGGCGTTTGGTTTATCGTCCTCCCGGTCCGCCGCCGCGGTTTCCTCCACCGCCGCCTCCGGGCATACCGCCACCGCCGCCGGACATACCGCCCATCATGCCGCCCATCATCATACCCATGTTGGACGAGCTTGAGCTTGAAAGCGTATAGCTTATTATTTTGCCGACTTCAAGACCTTCCGTGATTTCGATGTAATCATCATCGGAAACGCCTGTCTTGACCTCAACCTGCATAGGCTCGCTGTAAAGCTTTTGCTTGATTTCGGCTCTTTCGGACTGATTCTTTCCCTCTTTATTGCCTTTTTCCTTGCGATTTTCGCCATCGCCCTTTTCGGCAAAATCCGTCGGCATTTCGCCGTCTTCGGGGCTCATTGCATCCATCGGGCCTTTTCCGAACTCATCCGAGCCCGTGGGCATTTCAAATTCTCTTTCGCCCGTCGGTTCTCCCATGGGTCTGCCCTGTCCCATAGCTCCCATGTCTTCAAAACCTTCCGCTTCGCCCACAACCGTTACGTAGTACGCACCGTTGTAATAGCTTACCGCATCTGCGGGAACCGCTACAACGTTTTCAACGCTTTCAACAACGATTTCGGCATTTACGTTCATTCCGGGCAAAAGTCCCTCGGGAGGATTGTCGATTCTTACGACAACGGGATAAACCGATACGCCGTTACTCGACGTACCCATCATTGCAACCGTTTCGATAACACCCGAGAATTTAACGTTTTCGATTGCATCCGTCGTAATCGAAACATCCTGACCCACACTTATCTTCGATACGTCAAGTTCGTCGATGCTGATTGTAAACTTCATTCTTGTCGTATCGGCAATCGTCATCAGCGATGTGCTACCGCTCTGACCGGATGTTACTTTTTCTCCCACCTTGTAGTCTTCTTTTGCCAAGACTTCTCCCGCAATGGGACTTGTGATAATGTATTCTTCCAAATCTTTCTTTGCGTCCGTCAAGTCCGAAAGCTTCTTTTCGTATGCGATTTCCGCACTTCTGAGTCTCGTTGTAACGTCGCTGTTTTCCAAAACTGCGATAACATCACCTTCGTTTACCCAGTCCGTGTTTTTAACGTATACTTTCTTTACCTTGCCCGACTGCTCGATTTTCACGTTTACGCTGTCGGGGTATCTGAGCTCGGCGGCTTCTGCGCCTTCTACGTCGCCCGATGCCGTATGAATCGTCACAAAGCCTTTTGTTCCTTCCGCAATGCTGCCGGGCTTTTCGATTATTATTTCAACATTTGTCATGCTTGTTCCGGCAGTCGATGCATACGAACCTGTCATGATATCCTCAACCGAACCCGTCAAAGAAACCATGTATTTTTCGATACCCACGCTTACTTTATCACCGAGTTTGATTTTCGATATATCGGACGAGGGTACGGGTACCGTAGCCGTTACATATGTATTGTCAACAATCGAACATGCGGTTCCCGATGCATCGGCATTTTTCTTGAGATTGAGATTTTCCACAATACCCGATGCCGTAGCTTTAATCGTAAGATTTTCCACAGCCTCACGTGCCGATTCCAAGCTCAAAAGAGCTTCTTCCACGCTGTTTTGGTTGTCTTTGATTTTGTTTTCGATAGATTCCGTATCAAATCTGTAAAGTACCTGATCTTCTTCCACCCAATCTCCGACTTCCGCATTACATTCCAATATTTCACCGCTTATCGTGGAAACGACATCGTATTTTTCATACGCTTCGACAGATGCGCTTCCCGTTACGGAATTTGTAATGTTTCGTCTTGTTACGATAGACGTAACAGCCGTTCCTTCCGTCTTTTCCGTTTTGCCGAAGTGCTTCCATACGGCAAGTCCCGCGGCAACAAGTGCTACTGCGAGGATTATCGCAATCACTCGCTTAACCCATTTTTTCTTAAAAAAGGTTTTCATGTTTTTCCTCCATTCATATATCATGCTACAGTTTATCATAAAACTTCACGGTGTTGACACTGTCTCGAATAAATGAACTTTTTATTAACAATTCCGATTGTTCCGTTTTAAAAAAAACTGCGAAAATCGCACAGGCAATCTTCACAGCTTTTCGATCACAATATTTCTTCTCCGCAGTTCGGACAAAACTTTGACTTCTCGTCGATTTTTTCGTTGCAATACGGACAAACCATAATGTTTTTCATCTTTCCGTATTCCTTTTCGAGCTCTTCTATCTTTTCCGTCGCAATATCTATCTCTGCGATTTTATCTTCGATTTCGTTCATATCGCTGTCGGAATTTTTATATCCCTTGTACGTTATTTCTCCAAGCTCTCTGTAAAGTGTTTTCAAATAATTCTTCTTTTCCGCGATTTCCATTTTTGTTTTCGCCGCAGAATATGCCTCATTCGCTTTTTTTCCCGCAAACAGCGCCGCATCCGACGCTTTCTGCAAAGCATTTTCGATAAATGCCATTTTCTCCACCTCATTCATTATAAAATTTTACGAATTTATCTTTTCGTCTCAACACCTCGTCTATGCGGTTCACGTAGTCCGACGCATCTTTCGGGTTGTAAACTCTCTCTATCAAATCACCCTTAACCATTTTCGTCGAACCGCCCGCACCGAGTGCCAAAATCGGCTGAACCTCTTCCATTATATACACATTGTACAAACTCTCATGCCCCGCTTTCGCATAGCCGACATTTTCCAAATTTCCGAGAGTATTTCTCTGTTTGTACATATAATACGGATTCATTCCCGCCTCACAGAGCATTTTACCGCTCAAATCAACCATTTTTTCCGCATTTTGAGCAAATCGAATTTGCTCGAAATTCTCTATCATGTTTGATGCACGCTTCATATACAATGTATGCACCGTCACCGCATCGGGGTCAAGCGAAAGAATTTTTTCAACCGTTTCTTTCATCATATCAACGTTTTCTCCCGGAAGAGCCGCTATCAAATCGGCATTTATGCTCTCTATTCCCGACTCTCTTGCCAAATAAAACGCCCTGTAAACATCCTCGGTGCTGTGCCGTCTGCCGACTCTTTCGAGCGTTACATCATGCATTGTCTGCGGATTTATGCTTATTCTTCCGACCCGTTGCCTTTTTAACATATCCGTCATTTCTTTCGAAAAAGTATCGGGACGACCCGCCTCAACGGTAAACTCCCTCACTAACGAAAGGTCAAAATTTTCGTACAGCGATTCTATTATCTTTTCCAAAAGCTTCACGTCTATTGCCGTCGGTGTTCCTCCGCCGAAATACACGCTGTCCACCGTCATGTTAAGTCCCTTTATCGCTTTTGCCGCATACTTTATTTCTTCAATGAGATTTTCAACATACGGAGCGATATATTTTTTGTTATGCTCCGTTGCCTGACTTATAAACGAACAATAAGCGCATCTTGACGGGCAAAACGGTATCCCCACATACAAACTCACCGAGTTTTTCGGCATCGAATCCAATATTTTTCTTTCGCTCTTTGCAACATCCAGTGCCAACTGTACTTTTTTATCTTCCATGAGATACTCTGTTTTCAAATGGCTTAAAATCTCGTTTTCCGAATATCCGTCGAGCATTTTGCGAGCCGTCTTAGCAGGTCTTATCCCTGTTGATATTCCCCACGGAGTCGGCATATCCGAAAGTTTTTTTGCCGCATAAAACACGGATTTTTTGATGGCATTCGTCACATAAAGCCTCTCGTCGTTCTCGACACACGCCTCTCCGACTTCGCGTCTTCCCATATATGTTATTTCGGCTCTCGCAATTTTCAAGTCCAAATTGCTCACCACGCTCACGTCATCGGACAGCGAAAAGAAAAGCTGCATTATCTGCCTTACCGCATTTTCCGCGTCATGACCCTTTGTAATAATTTCCATTTCATTATCTCCGCAGTATTTATGATAAAACGTTATCCGAAACACGGAAAACTCCGATTTCGTCTTGCTTTATGATGTTATTGTCACATGCTTTGCAAATACGGATTATACCGCTCTTCATGTTCTTTTGTCGTTGCTTCACCGTGTCCCGGCAAAAGAAGCGTGTCATGTTCGATTTTTTCGAAAAGCTTTTTTATCGAATTCATTTCATCGCAAAAGTTTCCGTAGTCGTATCTGCCGATGCTTTCATAAAAAATCAAATCCCCGCAAAAAGCAACATTGTCTCCGATATATGTGACCGACCCTTGTGAATGACCCGGAGTATGCAAAACTTCAACCTTTTCGTCTCCGAAAACTATCTCTTCTCCGCCCTCGAGCACAACGTCCACATCACACTTTGCGGGAGTTTCGCCCGTCATAAAACCGAGGCTTTTTTCCATATCTCCGAGCATTGTTATATCGTCCTTGTGCATGTATACTTTTGCACCGGTTTTCTCTCTCAGCTCACAAAGAGCCGACACGTGGTCAAAATGCCCGTGCGTCACCAAAATCGCTTCAAGCGTGAGGTTTTCTTTTTCGAGATAGCTTATTATCCCGTCACAATTTGCGGGGGCATCTACTATCGCCGCATGTTTTTCTCCCAAAACGTAGCAATTCGTTCCGAGTTGCCCCAATACCATTTTACGTATTTTCATATTTTTCACCAAGCTTTTTAACTGCGAATACCCAAAAGACCGGGCACTCTGTAAAGTTTTTTCACGAGATTATCGAGTTGTTCTCTGCTCTTAACCTCAACCTGCAAATCTATCACGGCAACCTTGGCTTTCGGAGGATTCGACACTACCGATACAATATTAATCTGATTTTCGGCAACAACACTTGCAATGTCGGCAAAAATGCCTTTTCTGTCCGCACATTCCATGCGAATTTCTCCGATGTATGTCAAATTAACTCCTTCCGCCCAGTTACAGCGGATTCGTCTTGCCTTCGACTCTTCGTCAAGCTTATCCTCCTGAATGTTCACACAGCTTGCACGATGTACGCTGACGCCTCTGCCTCGTGTCGTAAAGCCAATTATTTCATCTCCCGGCACGGGGTTACAGCACTTGCTGAGTCTCACAAGACAGTTATCTATCCCCTCAACTTCGATACCGTTTGACTGTTTGCGGTTCTTTTTCTGTTCCTGTACGGGGATTTTGTCAAGCGTCGGCAAATTCAAATCGTTTATCGCATACTCTCGCAGTCTCGTCGCAATTTTCACCGCCGTAATACCGCCGTATCCTATTGCCGAATATGCATCTTCCAACGTATTAAATCCGTACCTCTTCGTAACAGGCTCGATATATTCGCTCTTCAAAAGGTCGTGCGGATTCAAATTGAGTTTTTTGATTTCTCTTTCGACCGCTTCTCTTCCCTTTTCAACGTTTATTTCCCTGTTCTCTTTTTTAAACCAAGCATTTATTTTGCTTCTCGCTTGTGCCGTTTTTACGATATTGAGCCAGTCACGACTCGGTCCTTTCACCTGACTTGTCGTAATAATCTCGACAATATCGCCGTTTTGGAGCTGATAATCAAGCGGCACTATGCGAGCGTTCGCTTTTGCGCCCACCATTTTGTAGCCTACCGCCGTGTGAATATAAAAAGCAAAGTCAATCGGAGTTGCTCCCAAAGGCAAGCTCACAACATCACCTCTCGGTGTGAACACAAACACCTCGTCCGCAAACAAATCTATTTTCAGACTCTTCATAAAATCTTCCGTGTCCGTGGCTTCGCTCTGCACTTCCAAAAGCTGACGCACCCACGCCAGTTTTTCGTCCTGATTTGTCGTTCCCGAAATGCCCTCTTTGTATTTCCAATGTGCCGCCACACCCTGTTCGGCGACCTTGTGCATTTCCCATGTTCGTATCTGCACCTCAAACGGCTGCCCCGTAGGTCCTATAAGTGTTGTGTGAAGCGACTGATACATATTGGGCTTCGGCATTGCGATATAGTCTTTAAACCTGCCCGGGATAGGCTTGTAAAGTTCATGCACCATTCCCAAAACGCTGTAACATTCCGTCACGTCGTCAACAATAATTCTCACCGCAAAAAGGTCATATATTTCGTCAAGTGATTTCCCCTGCGAATACATTTTTTTGTAAATCGAATAAATATGCTTTGCTCTTCCGCTGATATTTGCGTTTATATTCATATCATTGAGCTTGTGCCCGAGAGTGTCTTTTATCAATGTAACATATTCGTCTCGTTCGCTTTTCTTTTGCTTCAAGCCCTCTACTATTTCATAATATCCCACGCTGTCAAGGTATTTAATCGACAAATCCTCAAGCTCGCTTTTGATTTTCGAAATACCCAATCTATGTGCCAGAGGTGCGTATACCTCAAGCGTTTCATGGCTTTTTTCCCTCTGCTTTTCCTCGCTCATGTATTTCATCGTGCGCATATTGTGCAGTCTGTCGGCAAGCTTTACCAAAATAACTCTGATATCTTTCGCCATCGCCAAAATCATTTTCCTCAGATTTTCAATCTGAGCCTCTTCTCGTGACGTGGACTTGATTTTTTCGAGTTTTGTAACGCCCTCGACAAGGTATGCAACCTGTTCGCCGAATTCATTTTTCACCTTTTCGTAGCCGTAAGGCGTATCTTCGATAACATCATGCAAAAGTCCCACGATTACCGTGTCGCAATCAAGTTCCATATCCGCCAGGATATACGCAACCTCCAACGGATGAATATAGTACGGCTCCCCGCTGTTACGAAGCTGGTCCCCGTGTGCCGTCACGCAAAGATTGTACGCACGCATAATACGCTCCGTATCGGCGGTGGAATTGTATTCCAAAACCCTTGCTATAATTCTTTCGATTGTCGCTTTTTCCCTTACCATAAAGAGTCCCCCTTACAGCTCCCGACACATTTCTTGATACACATCGCTTGCCGTAATATTAATCTTTGTTCCTTTGGGCGCAGGCAACATCCTGATTTTTATCTTATCGCCCTGCAATATGTATTCGACAAGCTTTACGTCCTCAAACACCAATATAATGTTTTCCAGCTTTTCCTGTGTAATGATTTTTCCCGCCGCTGCACCTATTTTTTTCGCCAAAGCCATTATATCGTCTTCGACAACTTCGCCCTTTAATCTCAGATACTTGTAAACGTCCGCAAAATCATCTCTCTGAGGAACTCCTTCCCCCGAAAGCTTTATATCTTCCAGTATGAGCTGTGCACGAGACTGCCCGTTGTATATGTTAATATTCATCTCGCCTGCGATATCAACCATATCGCCCACTTCGTAGTCCGTTGCGATTTTGCTTCTGCCGAAAGCGATGACTTCGATTTTTTTACCGTTCTTTTCCGCCAAAATGCGGCAATGCTTGCCGTCTGAAAGCGTTCTCAAATCCGCAATGTACACATTTTCGAGTGCAACCGTGGGCATTTTGTTTCCCACGCCGTACGGTCCCAAAACTTCGGTTTCCTTTACGGACGAAATCGTAATATCCTCAATTTCCACCCGTGCGTCGATATACACATCTCGTGTCACTCTTGCGGGCAATACCTCTTTTGCGTATTCGTTGAGTCGTCTGTCAAGCTCTTCTATATTTTCTTCTTTTATGGAAAATCCCGCCGCATATGCATGACCGCCGAAATTTTCGAGTATGTCCGCACAATTCGACAATCCTTCAAAAAGATTGATTCCGCCCATGCTTCTGCCCGAAGATTTGCATTTATCGTCTTCTATCGAAATCAAAATACAGCTCTTTTGGAATTTGTCGCATATTCTCGACGCAACCACACCTATAATTCCGTGGTGCCATCCTCTTTTCGCCAGTATCAAAACCTTTTTGTCGGCATGATTTTCGTCACCGAGCATGTCCAACGCCTCACGGAAAATAACGCTTTCCTGATTCTGTCTTTCTTTATTCTCTCTGTCAAGTTCAATGGCAAGCTCTTCCGCTTCTCTTTCGTTTTTCGTGAGCAAAAGATTTACCGCCGTCATCGCCGAGCTCATTCGTCCCGCGGCATTTATTCTGGGTGCGATCGAATAGCTCACGACAGCCGAGCTGTTCCATTTGGGGTTTGAGCCGATTGTTTTTATAACCGCTCCGAGTCCCATATTGGGGTTCTGTTTGAGTTTTTCCAGTCCTCTGCCCGCTATGATTCGGTTTTCGCCCGTCAGGCTCACAACATCCGCAATCGTTCCGAGTGCGATGATATCCGAATACTCGTCCAAAATTTCTTTTGCGTCCCCGTCCGAGAGTGCGCATATCAGTTTAAATGCCACTCCGACCCCCGCCAAATCTTTAAAAGGATATGTGCAGTCGTTTCTTTTGGGATTGATAACCGCAATCGCTTTCGGAAAAACATCCTTGCATTCGTGATGATCCGTTATGATAACGTCGCCGCCGAGCTCTTTCGCATAGTCAACCTCTTCCCATGCCGTAATGCCGGTATCAACCGTTATTATCAATTTTGTTCCGCCGTCTATTATTTTCTTCACGGCGTCCTTGTTCACTCCGTATCCTTCGTTTTGTCTGTCCGGTATATACGCATCGACAACGGCGCCGTTTTTACGCAAAAAAGATACCAAAATCGCCGTACTTGTGATACCGTCCACGTCATAATCCCCGTAAACGGTTATTTTTTCCTTTTTCTCCACGGCATTTTTAATACGATTTACCGCCTTGTCCATATCGTTTATGAGAAAAGGCGAGTGCAGAGCGTCAATGTTTCGTTCGATAAAACTCTTGGCATCGCCGGCATCCGTGATACCTCTGTTAATAAGAACCCGAGCCACCAACGGAGTTATGCCCAAAAGCTTCCCGTAAGCGTAAATAATGTTTTCATCCGCTTTTTCGGCAGGATAAAACCATCGCTTTGTCGTTATTGCCATTGTCTTCTCCTTTCCGCATCCGTAAGGATACCTCTATACAGAAAAAATAGATATAATTATGATTTATTATATCATATTCGTATTATTTCTTCAATATATTTTTACGTTTAGTTCACTTTTTGAACACAAAACCTAAACCTGTTCGTTCGTCACATCGTTTCTTCGTTCTTTTGCCGCACTAAAAACGGCGAGCCGATTTTACCGACTCGCCGAAAACATTTTATTTAAAAATTTTATCTGTTTCTGTCTGCCAAAATCTTCGCAACATTCTGCTGCGGAACTTCTTCGTAGCGTTCGAATTCAAAATCAAATTCGCCTCTGCCCTTCGTCATCGAACGCAAATCAATCGCATAGCGTGTCATTTCGCTCATCGGAACTTCCGCTTCGACTTCGCCCTGATTGTTTCCGATTTCGTTCATAGACAAAATTCTGCCTCTGCGCTTGTTAAGATCGCCTATAATATCGCCCATCTTCTTTGACGGAACCGTAACTTTAAGTTTTCCGATAGGTTCGAGAAGAACGGGGTTTGCCTGTGCCGTACCCTCTTTAAACGCAATGGATGCGGCAATTTTGAACGCCATTTCCGACGAGTCAACGGGGTGATAGCTGCCGTCTGTCAAAACAGCTTTGATTCCCGTTACGGGGAAACCGCCCAAAACGCCTTCGGACATACATTCCTGCAATCCTTTTTCGACTGCCGGGAAGAAGTTTTTCGGAACAGCACCTCCGACAACTTTCTGTTCGAACGTGAGTCCTTCTTCTCCCGAGGGTGAAAATTCAATCCATACATCGCCGAACTGACCGTGTCCGCCGGACTGTTTTTTGTGTCTTCCCTGTACCGTTACCGTCTTTTTGATAGTTTCTCGGTAGGCAACCTTCGGAACGATAAGGTCAACGCCTATACCGAACTTGCTCTTTAATTTGCTGCATATGATATCAAGATGCTGCTCGCCCTTACCGGAGAGAATCATCTGTCCCGTCAAGGGATTTTGTTCAACCGTAAACGTGGGGTCTTCTTCCATCAAACGAGCCAGCGACTGATTGATTTTTTCTTCGTCGCCCTTTGCCATGGGTCTTACCGCCATCGAAAGCATCGGTTTTGCAAAATGAATACCCTCAAGCTCGATATCGCTGCCCTTTTCGCAGAGCGTATCTCCCGTTTTGAGTCCCGCAACCTTCGTTACCGCACCTATATCGCCGGCATGAAGCTCCGTTACTTCCTCCTGCTTTTTACCGCACATCACATAAAGCTTTCCGAGCTTTTCCATTTCACCCGTTCTCGGATTAAAGAGTGACGAATCACTCTTCACAACACCCGATGCAACCTTAAACATCGAAATCTTGCCCACATATTGGTCGGCGATTGTTTTGAATGTGATTAAAGACGCAGGCGAATCCGATACACATTCCACAACTTCATTGTTTGCTTCAACGGGCGAGGGCAAATATTTCAAAATAGCGTCCATTATCGAACGGATTGCAAATCCGCCTGCCGCACATCCGCCGTAAACGGGAACGATATCGCCCGCTTTTACACCTTTCTTGAGTGCGCCTCTCATTTCTTCGTCCGTAATCTGTTCACCGCCGAGGTACTTTTCCATCAACTCATCGTCACTCATTGCGGCAGCTTCAACCAATATATCGTGATATCCCTCATAGCTTGCCAAATACTTGTGAGGAATGGGAACTTCCATCTCCGTTTCGCCCTTTACCGAATAAGCCTTGCCCGAAACAATGTTAACATAGCCCGTCAAATGACCGTTTTCACGTGTCGGAACACGGAACGGTGCAATACTCGTACCGAATTTATCTCTCAAAAGTGTAAGTGTCTCACGGAAAGAAACATCTTCGTCATCCATGTTGTTTACAAAAATCATTTTGGGTTTGCCCTGCTCCGTCGCATATTTCCACGCAAACTCCGCACCGACTTCAACGCCCTCGTGTCCGTTTATAACTATAAGTACGCTGTCTGCGACTCTGACCGCACTTTTTACATCGCCCACAAAATCAAAATAACCGGGCGTATCTATAAGATTAACTTTCGTATCCGAAATCTTCGCCGTACTCCAAGAAAAAGGTGCCACCGTACAGTTGACCGACATCTGCCTTTTTATAGCTTCCTGATCGTAATCGCAAACGGTATTACCTTCGTGCGCCTTGCCCCATCTGTCAGTGACTCCGGCTTTAAACAGCACCGCTTCTATGAATGCTGTTTTACCGGAGCCCGAATGGCCTGCCACGGCAACGTTTCTGATGTCTTTTCCTTCATACACTTTCATTTTTCTGTCCTCCGTTTATGTAATATATTTTTTTAAATGTCTGTCGCATTAAAATACGACATTATCTTGTTTGTATATTTTCGACAAAAATAATAGAAATTCCTTTTGAAAATTTGTACAAATTTACTTTTTCAAACTGTGCAATTTTCACAAAATTTCATTTTGGGCGTCTTTACGGCAAAAACTTTTCGAAAAACTATTGACAATTCGGTCGAATTTAAGCTATAATCAATACTTGCGGAAACAAAAATCCCATCCGCAAATTCCTTGCTCCGTATCAGGTACGGGGCCGGAGACCATAAGGAGGTGTAAAAAATGGCAGTAATCACAAACAAGTATGAAACCATTTTTGTTCTTGACGCAGCACTCGAGGAAGAAAAGATTGCTTCTCTTTCCGAAAAGTTCCAGAGCCTTATTGCGGCTAACGGTACTGTTGAAAGCGTTGATGTATGGGGTAAAAGAAGACTTGCTTATCCTATCAACTACAAGAACGAAGGTTACTACACACTTGTAAAGTTCACGGCTAATCCCGAATTCCCCAAGGAACTTGAGAGAATTTACGGTATTACCGAAGGCGTTCTCAGAACAATAGTTATCAAGGTTGAAGAATAATCGGAGGAGCGGAAATGTTAAACAAAGTCATTTTGATTGGCAGATTCACACGCGACCCTGAACTTCGCTCGACACCCCAGGGAATCAGCACATGTTCTTTCAGCCTGGCGGTTGACCGTAACTATCAGAGTGCCGGCGGCGAAAGACAGACAGATTTTATTAACTGTGTTGCCTGGAGACAGACCGCCGAATTTATTTCTAAGTACTTCCAAAAAGGCAATGCTATTTGCGTCGAAGGAAGTATTCAGACCCGTTCCTGGAAAGATAACGACGGCAACAACCGTTATGCAACGGACGTTGTTGTGGACAGGACCTATTTTGTTGAATCCAAGAAGAGCGCACAGAGTTCTTCTTATGCTGCTTCTTCCGAAGCGCCCGTTTTCAACGATTCGCCTTTCGGCAATCTTCCTGATCCTATTTCACCTTTGGGAACCGATGATGATTTACCATTTTAAAAAGGGAGGTATACAGCTATGACAGAAAAGTCCGAAAAGACATTCAGAAACCGTAAGGCTAAGAAAAAGGTTTGCCAGTTCTGTGCCGATAAGGTTGTCTATATTGATTACAAGGACGTAGCAAAGCTTCGTCGCTTCGTATCCGAACGCGCTAAGATTCTTCCCAGAAGAATCACTGGTACTTGCGCAAAGCACCAGAGACAGCTTACAACAGCTATCAAGAGAGCAAGACACATCGCTCTTATTCCTTACAGCGCTGACTAATTGCGAAAAAACAAAAGCACTCTTCGGGGTGCTTTTATTTTTTTGCATCGGACGAGTTTCTTCGGTTTATCATATGCCGCCCTTTTGTCTCATATAATCAACTATGAACATAAAACAAATTATTCTTTTATCCCTCTCGCTCATTTTAATCCTCTCCGCATTTTCACATCCCGATCCCGCAAATTTTCTCTCATCGCTCGGATACGAATTTTCCGACAATTACACAAAAACCGTATTTACTCTTCCCAACGAGTTCGACTTGGTGTATAATAACTACAACGACCTGCAAAAAGAAGCGGGTTTTGACCTGAGCGATTACAAAGGCGAAAAGTGTATTATGTATACTTACGAGCTTATCAACCACCCTCTCGGGGTTTGCCGTGCCAACATCATCACCACCACATACGGCGGCGATATTATAGGCGGCGATATATCAAGCACAAGCCTCTCCGGCTTTATGCTGCCTCTCGAATAATCAAATTACAAAGGAAGATTTTAATGCGACTTGACAAACTTGTTTCCGACTGTATCGGAATCACAAGAAAAGACAGTAAAAATTTAATCAAAAAAGGACTTGTTTCCGTAAACGGGGCAATAATAAAAGATGCGGGTTTTAATGCCGAATCATCCGACAGCCTTGTTATCGACGGCAAAAAAGCCGAATACAAAAAATTCATTTATCTCATGATGAACAAGCCTCAAGGCTATTTGAGCGCAACGGACGACAAACGCCAACAGACGGTTTTGGATTTGTTGCCCGACACTTTCTTGCGCTACGACCTTTTTCCCGCAGGCAGACTCGACAAAGATACCGAAGGCTTTTTGCTCTTGACAAACGACGGACAAACAGCTCACAACCTTCTTTCGCCGGCAAAAAAAGTCGGCAAAGAATACTTTGCGCGTCTTGAAAAGCCTCTTTCGGATTTTGACAAACAAACAATCGAAAACGGAGTCGATATAGGAGGTTACATAACAAAACCCGCAAAACTTGACAAACAAAGCGATACCGAGTGGGTCATCACCATAGTCGAAGGCAAATTTCACCAAGTAAAAAAAATGTTTGAAGCCGTCGGGAATCGGGTAACGTATCTTAAACGAATATCGTTTGCCTCTCTTCCTCTCGATCCTTCACTCGGCTTGGGAGAATATCGTTTTTTGACCCCCGAAGAGGTTGACATAATCGGAGGCGAGCTTTAAAACCGTGTCAAGCATTGTTTTCTATGCAATAGTAACAAATATATTTTTTTATTTTTGTTAATTTGGTGCATAGGCAAATTTTTCGGTTTGTGTTATACTACAGTATAAGAGATGAGCAGTACATACTGCTTTTAATTTAGGAGGTAATTTCAATGGCAAGTTTGTCACTTAAACACATTTACAAAAGATATCCCGGCGGTGTTACAGCCGTTCACGATTTTAATCTTGAAATCAAGGATAAAGAATTTATAATCATGGTTGGTCCTTCCGGTTGCGGTAAGTCCACAACTCTCCGTATGATTGCGGGTTTGGAAGAAA
>CAZRYW010000003.1:0-31406 GCA_964604405.1 uncultured Oscillospiraceae bacterium | reverse complement strand
ATTATATATTTTTATTTTTTTTAGTCAATAATAGTAACACAATTGTAAAGGAGGTGTAATCTTTATGTTTTCTTTCGACAAAAAGAAATTCAGAGTCAACGAAAGAATAAAAAAATTGGGCGAAGAAATCGCAAACGAATTCATCAATCCCGATACGCTCCGCTCGGACCCGTTGGGCAGCTGGACGGGCACGCCCGCCGACCGATACGAAAAGCCCACACAGGATGCCGATGATTTATAACTAAACAAAAGGGTTGTCTCTCTTTTCGAGGCAACCCTTTTCATCAATCTTTCGCAAAAGTGTTTTCAACAACTCCAGGCAAAACCGAATAAATACTTTTTCCCATTTTTTCTTCAAAATACGCTTTGATTTTAAAAAGCTCTTCCCATTTTTTAACCGTTCCCGCATGAACACCGTGTCTCATGGAAATGTCAACCATTCTCTTTTCCATCAGCACATATCCCGAGTGAAGCGCTATATTGTCACACAAGTGTATCAATATGTCGTAATCGTCATATTCGATATTTTCAAGATATTTTTTCGTAAACTCAAACTCTTCTTCGGTCAAATCCATCATCGAGGGGTTGATTGCGGGATAATTTGTCGCAAAAGAATGTGTCATGCTGATTCTCGCAATTTCGTCCCAGCCCTTTTCAGTTGCATAGTTATATCCGTCCACTATATGACGAATCCCCGTAAACCCCACTCTCCTGCCGATATCGTGCAGCAGTCCGAAAACATATGCTTTGTCGGAGTCGAGGTTTGCCGCTTCGGCAATATTTCTCGCCGCTTCGCCGCAGTAGCGTGCATGGTCAACCCATCTTGTCGGATTAATCTCATAGCCTTTTTCAAGCTCTTTTTTCGCAATCTCTATCGAAGGATACATATCAATCACCCGTTAGCCATACTGCAAAGCACGAACATTACGTAGCTTGTGCAGATTAAAAATCCCAAAACAGCGAAAACAACGTTCATCGCCTTGGATTTTTTGCCTACCTTTTCTTTCATAATCATTGACGTCATTGCAAGAAGCGTTGACACAACACCGAACACAATCAAAAGCTTCGAGTCGTCGCTCACCTCATACACGTTTGAACGGAATGCCAAAATATCGGATACCGAAAAAATAATATAATTGAACATGTTGCTTCCCACAACGTTTCCGATCATCGCATTGAAATTTCCTTTTTTCACAAGCGCAATACTGCTCGTAAGTTCAGGTATACTCGTTGCCACTCCGAGGAAAAGCGCTCCCGCCAAAGACGAACCCAAATGATATGTCGAATCTATTTTATCCGTAACATATGTTATCGCAACACTTGCCGCAACAAGCCCCAACGCACACAGTACAAATCTTGTAACAACCTGTCTTACCGTGAGGTTGTTATCGTCTTCGTTCTCCGTTTCGTTGTCATCCGATGCCATAAATCTGCAAGCGATTGCATACAAAACAACAATCACCACGGACAATGCGTTAATACTCACATGAGGAATCGACGTGTCTATTCCGCTAAAGAGCACAAATCCCGTCGTAATATATGCCAAAAGAGTGCAAACAAGCGTCTTTATGTGACTTTTTCCGACTTTCGCATTTCTGTAAGCATTTGCGAAAACAAGCGTCAATGCCCCGAAAATACAATAATTGAAAATATCGCTTCCCAACACGTTGCCTATTATGAGCCCGGGGTTTCCGAGCGCAATGGACGAAATACTCGTTATCATCTCGGGCAAGCTCGTTACCGCCGCCAAAATAACGCCGCCTATAAAAGCACCCGACATATCGGTTTTTTTATCCAGCATATCCACATAATCCGCACATTTTACGGAAAATCCCACCAAAATAAGTGCCGCTGCCAAATACCAAACAAAAATCAAATGTTCCATCTGTCTTTTCCTTTCCATACAAAAGACCTGTGCGCAATACGCACAGGTCTTGTCTTTTAAAGCTTATACGGAGCTTTCGCTCGGTTATGTCGCCATAAGCTGCCGATAACGGCTGACTACTCCCCTGAGTTTTTCAGTTTTTTTCTTCGTGATATTCCTTTTCGGTATTCACGCTCCAAATGTTATCCTTGTCACGTCTTCCCGAAACAATGTTGTCCACCGCTTCGAATGCCGTCGCCATGGAATGATCCATATTGTTGTAACGGTGCTGTCCGTTTCTGCCTATACAATACAAATTTTCTATCGTATTCAAATATTGTGTTACCTTGTCAAATTCATCATATGTGTCAAAGTATGCCGGATATGCCTTTTTCACTTTTTCTCTGTGACTGTCGCACACCGCTTTTTTATTTTTTATAACACCCATCGTTACGAGTTCGTCGATTGCAAATTCAATACATTCCTCATCGGTCATATTCCAGAACTCGTCGCCTTCGTTACAAAAATACTCCAATCCGAGCCAAACCTTGTTTTCAACATCCTCAACCATATACGGCGACCAGTTGTTGAAAATCTGTATTCTTCCGAGCTTCACTCCCACATCCTGAACATATATCCAGTTGTCGGGTACAAGCGAATTGAACGTTTTTATCTTTGTTTTGTTTTTTATGTTGAGCTTTTCCGTCAAAAGCCCCACCGTCACAAAGTCACGATACGGAAGTCCCGCCGCTATGCGGCAAACATCTTCGGGCACGCCGTTCATTCCCGCAACAAGATCACGCACGGGCATCGTCGAAATCAGTCTGTCACATTCGGCAACACGCATTTTTCCGTTTTGCATATACGAAACAGCCGTCACCGTATTGTTTTCTTTTACAATATTTTTTACCGAGCAGCCCATCATTATTTCGCCGCCCATTTCTTTCACCTTGTCCGCAACCGTTTCCCACAGCTGTCCGGGGCCCAGTTTCGGGTAAGAAAATTCTTCTATGAGACTCGTTTCAACCTCGCCGTCGTTTTTTCTGTTCACAAGCTTTTTGAACATATCTCGAATTACCGCCGTAACCGAAAGTCCCTTTACTCTCTGGGCTCCCCAGTCAGCTGAAATTTGAGACGGATGTCTGCCCCAAAGCTTTTCGGTATATCCCTCGAAAAACATCGAATACAAAACTTTTCCGAACCTGTTCACATAAAAGTTTTCGAGATTTTCTTCGGGAAGCTTTGCCACGCACGATTTGAGATAGCTGCAACCCGCTTTGACCGTCGATACGGCTCCCATGTTGATAAAAGTCTGCGGCTTCATCGTTATGGGATAGTCAAAAAACTTCTTTTTGTAATAAATTCTCGACACCCTGTTTCTTTTGAGCATTACCTCATCCGTTTTTTCGGGATCGGGGCCGCCTAAAGAAAGATTGCATTCTCTGCCCAAAACTTTGTCGTCAAAACTCGGTGCACCCTGCAAAGGCATAATATTTTCCCACCATGCCGTTACTTTTTCGTCCTTCGAGAAAAATCTGTGACCGCCTATATCCATTCGATTGCCTTTATAGCGCACGGTACGCGATATTCCGCCTATAGCGTCCGACTCTTCCAATATAACAACCTCATAATCTTTTCCGCTTTTCAAAAGCTCATATGCGGCGGTCAGACCTGCGGGTCCCGCACCTACTATAATAATTTTCTCCACTGTTCCCAGTCCTTTCTATTTGTACAGAACGACTTTTCTTGCCGCAAAGTTCCACACAAAAACCACCGCAGTCGCAATGATTTTCGGCAACATAAAATACCAACCGAGTATATCCGTCAAAAAATACATGATTCCTTCCGTCAAAAGAAGTCCTACCGCCCCGATAACGGCATACACCGAAAATTCCGCAAAAAACGAGTGATTTTTTTCTGCGGAAAACACAAACTTTTTCGACAAACCGAAATTCACCGCCAAACCCGCCGCAAAAGCAACAACGGCACTTGCCAAATAGTGAACGTTTGCTTTTTCCGTCATTGCATAGAGCACGCCCCAGTCCGCAACCGTAGCGACGCCTCCCACAAACGCATATCTGAAAAACTGTAAAATCGGATTTTTTGTCGGCAAAAGAAATATTCTTTTAAAATCAAACGAAAATATTATATCAAAAAATTCTTTCATGTCAATCACGTCTTATTTCAAATATATCAAAATGCTTCGGAACCTGTTTTTCTTTCGGCGGCAGACTCATGTAGTCGCCGTAGTGCTTTTTCAAAATCCCGTCAAATCCCGACGGAATCGGAAAAACGCAATCCTCAAACAACCCGTCCGTGCTTTTTTCATACCATTCGTATTTGTAACAGTCTCCGAAATGATCCATCGCCGAATGTGTGCTCATCACATACTTTTTGTTTTCAAACATCGAGGCGGCTGCGTCATAAAGCGAAGCCGTCACATGAAGCGGGATTATTTTTCCGATTTTCGACAAAACAAAAATGACCGCGGATTCAATCTTTGAATATTTCGAATAGTCAATCGTGCGGCGGTGACCCATCGCCAAGCCGTAAATCAAAATCAAAAGCTTTGTATGAATCATTTGCCCCAATTTACCGTTCGGCACTTTGTCAATCACAAAAATGTCAAGTTGCGGATTGGAGTATTTTCCTTCGTAAAATATCTCGTCTTCCGCATTTTGTAAAATGTTCATTTTTTTATATGTGATTTTCGGCACAAAATCATAAAATTTTTCATCACCCTTTTGCCCGGGCAATATAAAACCGAAATCCCCTTTAAAAACCTGCGGTGCGATTTTCAAAAATTTGTCATACTCTTTTCGCATCATGCATATGTCGGCATCGTCGTCCCACGGAATAAAACCCTTGTGACGAACCGCTCCCAAAAGCGTTCCCGCATCCAGCATATAACTTATTTTATTCTCCCGCATAACCTCATCGGCCTTTTTCAAAAGAATCAAACTCGCCTCATGAAGCTTTTCGAGATTTTCGTCACTCTTCATCAAAATTAATCCTCTTCTCTTCAACAACCAAGGGTCTGTTCATGATGCGGCTGTTCATGCTCATGATGTATTCGCCCAAAATGCCTATAAACGTCAGTTGCACGGCACCCAAAAAGAACATTCCTATAAGAATCGGCGCTTGTCCCGCCGCAAACATATCCCAGTACAAAAGTTTAAATACCAAGTATCCCAATCCGATTATCAAGCTCAAAAATCCTACCGCAAAGCCCGCAAACGTTGCCAAACGCAAGCCTATTTTCGTATACGATGTAAAACTCAGCATTGCGGCGTCATAGAGCGAATACCAGTTGTTTTTTGTTTTGCCCGCACGGCGAAGCGGCTGAGTGTATTCAACGTCGCATCTTTTTCCGCCGAGTTCCGCAACTATTCCTCTCAAAAACGGTTTGGGGTCGTCAAGCTTTCTCAAAACATCCAAAAACGATTTATCGTAAAGCGCAAATCCCGTAAAATGCTCAATCTGCTCAACGTCGCTCATCTTTTTTATCGCCTTGTAATACAGTGTTCTAAGTGCGTAAACGACTTTGTTTTCACGGCTTGCGGTCTTTATTCCGCAAACAATGTTATACTCTCCTGTTGCCCATTTTTTCACAAACGTTTCGATAAGCTCCACCGGGTCCTGAAAATCCGCCGCAACCAAAACCGCACAGTCTCCCGTCGCCTGCAAAAGTCCGTAATAAGGCGAATTGAACTGACCGAAATTTTTCGCATTGAATATCGCCTTGATTTTTTTGTCTTTTTTGCACATATCCGCAAGATATTCCCTCGTTTTGTCCTTGGAACAATTATCTATAAAAATAATCTCATAATCGTATTGTGCAAGCTTCTCGCAAAACAGCTCCGTTACGGCAGACGCCATCGGTTTCACGTTTTCTTCTTCATTGTATGTCGGTATCACAACGCTGATCTTTTTCATATCATCGGCAACCTTTCTGACAATCATTCAAAAATTATCGCTTTTCATCTTATAATAACAAAAAACACGGCATATGTCAAACTTTTGCAACCGTTTGTTGACAAATAACATTTTTTTATTATATACTTGTCTTGAAATATTTTAAAAACAATCAAAAGGAGTCGGTCATGTTTAAAAGTAAAGCTATTTCCTTTGGTATTTATACTTATGTTGCGCTGCCTTTTATCATTTTTGCCGCAGGCTTTTTAAAATGGTACTTCGCAGTTCCTTTTTCGCTGATTACGGTTTTAAGCGTTTTCCTGTCCGCACGTGCCTCCGACGGAGTGCACTTTCTCCCGTCTGTCAACCGATACGACAAATTCAAAATGCTCGTCGGATTCATCGCGCTCGTGATTGTCGTATTGGCTTCGGGGATAGGCAACATTTTGTGGCAAAATCCCGACCACGCAACACGTAACACTCTTTTCAACGCACTCGTAACAAACCCGTGGCCTCCCGAAAGTACCGTATCGGGCAGCAACGTCTCAATTGTTTATTACATAGGCTTTTGGCTTCCCGCCGCACTTTTCGGCAAGCTGACAACCCTCGAAGCGGGATATATTTTCCAAATCGCTTGGGCTGCAATCGGGCTTTTCATCCTTTGGTATCTTCTGTGTCTCATGCACAAAAAAGTCGTTATTTATCCCATTGTCATTTTTCTTTTGTTTTCGGGACTTGACTGTGTCGGTTTTTCGATAGTTGATTTTCTTTTCGATTCTTTAAGCAATATGCAAAAAGGCATGTGGGCATATCCCCAAGGCTCCGCACTTTCCTCCCACCTCGAATGGTGGGCGGGCAGATATCAGTATTCTTCTCATATCACTCAGCTTTTCTGGGTTTTCAATCAGTCATTGCCCGTTTGGATTTCGACCCTCATTCTCCTTATCGAAAAAAACAACAAAAATCTTGTTTTCATCATGGGACTCACACTTTTATCCAGTACGCTTCCGTTTGTCGGACTCATTCCCGTTTTCGTATGGTGTGCCGTAACAAACAAAAACACTTCCGACGTACTGAATCGCACATTTACCTCCGACGCAAAAAAAGATTTCTTCTCTCTTTTCACTTTTCAAAACGTTTTCGGCGGCGGTGTTTCGGGCATAATTTCATTTCTTTATCTCAAAGGCAACATTGCTTCAAGCACCGTAAACTCGGCAACCGTTGCAAAAAAATCCGATTTTGCATTTTCTCTTCCCGCATTTTTGATTGTTTTTGCGATATCGGCTGTGCTTTTTGTCATTTTGACCGATCGCAAAAATTTCTCATTCAAAAAGCTCCTCTTCTTCGTTCCCGTCTTTCCGATTGCATATCTTTCGTCAAAAATTTCGCTCTCGGCATTCGGACTGTATCTGCTCTTCATCACATTGGAAGTAGTCGTAATTGTTGCGGTAGTTTATCCTCTCTACAAAAAATCTTCGCTTCTCTTTATCACGACATACTGCCTTTTGATTATCCCGTTTTTCAAAGTCGGCAGGTCGATAGATTTTTGTATGCGTGCGTCGATTCCGCTTCTTTTGATTCTTTCGCTGTTTTTGATATCGGCTTTTCACACTTATTTCGCCGAAAAAAAGTATCCCCTGTTTTGTGCCGCGGTATTGATAATCGCTCTCGGTGCGGTAACTCCCATTCACGAAATAACACGTACCGCCGAAGCTTCGATAGTTCAAATTCAGAAAAACTATATCGTGGAAAACCCGTCTATTTCTTACGAAAAACTTTTCAAAGGGAAAAACTTCACGGGAAAAACCGACGGCAATCCTTTCTTCGAAATATTCGCAAAATAAAAAAAACAAATAGCGTGTCGAAAAATTCGGCACGCTCTTTTCATACTGTCGATAAACATACTTTTAATGTGACAGCGAAAGGTTTGGGGAAAATAACAAACTGCGAAGATTGCCTTGACGCTCTTTTCACATCAACGGTGCGATCAGTCGCAAAATCGCATTGTACGTATTCGCTATGATTCCGCTTTTCGTTTTGTATTTTGTAATCTGTCTGCCCTTTTTCATCGTATCGAGCATATCGTTTTTTATTTTGTCCACAATATCGAAATTATAAAATACGCACCCACATTCAAAATGATGTTGCAGGCTTCTGAAATCAAGGTTTATCGTCCCCGCACAAGCTATTCGGTCATCGGATACAAATCCTTTCGCATGTAAAAATCCCGGGCTGAACTCATATATTTTAACCCCCGCCGAAAGCAGCGGTTCGTAATGCGAGCGTGATAAAACGTACACCGTTTTTTTGTCGGGAATTCCCGGCAAAATCAATCTCACGTCCACGCCTCGCTTCGCCGCAAGCTCCAACGCTCCCATAATTTCCTGTCCCGGTGCAAGATACGGCGTAAAAATATAAATATATCGTTTTGCTCCGTTTATCGCATTGAGATACACATCCGCACTCACGGTATCATCGTCGAGCGGAGTGTCGCAAAAAGGCTGTATGTAGCCTTTTTCGCCGCTCTTTTCGCCGTTAGGCAAAAACCGTGTTATATCTTCGTCTCTGTCCCGAAATCCGTTCCACATGTTGAGAAACATCAACGTATACGCACGTGCGCCTTCGCCCTCAACCGAAAAAACATTGTCTTTCCAATATCCGAATCTTTCCTTTCGGTTTATATATTCGTCCGCAATATTTATTCCTCCCGAAAACGCAATTCGAGAATCTATAACCATTATCTTTCGATGGCTTCTGTTGTTCATAACTCCCGCCAAAAACGGCACAAAAGGATTGAACGCCATGCACTTGATGTTTTTCGCTTCCGTCTCCTCGCAAAAATGCTGCGGCAAATAAAAAAGCGAGCCCACATCATCGTAAATTATTCTGACTTCAACGCCCTCTTTTGCTTTTCGTTCCAAAATCTCCATCACGGAGTCGAGCATTTCGCCCTTTTCCATTATAAAATACTCGATAAATATAAATTTTTCCGCTTTTTCAAGCTCTTCGAGCATTGTCGGAAAAGCCGCTTCGCCCGACGGATAGTATTCGGCTTTTGTGTTTTCAAGCACATTAAATCCCAATCGGGACAGATATCGGCTTTGAGCGTAAAGCTCTTCGCTCTCACTCAAAAGTTTTTCAGACGCATCGGACAGCATAGCATAGCCGTTGTTCTTTTTTTCCGCTTCTTCAAGCGCATGTATCAGCCGTTTCCTCGGCCCCTTGCCGCCTGTCAAAAGATACATTATGCTTCCGAAAACCGGCATTACAAGAATAAACACAATCCACGTCAGCTTTATGGAAACATCGCTTTTTCCGTTAATGACCCAGCACACGGTCAAAAAGCTCAGTATTTTCAAAACAAGGTTTATTTCTTCTCCCAAGTCTTCAAAGTAATACGATGCCGCAATTATGGCTGCAAGCTGTGCTATGATTGCAAGCGTCACGATAGTTATTCTGTTAGATAAAAATTTCAAAAACCTCATGTTCCACCTCTGAATACACTTGTCTTGTTGAGTATATCACAATCCGATTTTTCTTTCAACACAGTCAGATTTAAGTTACACTTTGTTTACCGATTATTAATTTTTTCCGAAAACTTTTCTTTTACGCAAAAAACGGGCAAAGATTAATGTACGCATCTTCGAAAAATCCGCTTCTTCGGTGTGCATACAATATCTTCGCCCGTTTTTTCATGTTTTAATCAACCGCAGGATGAGCATCCCGAGCAATTGCCCGAACATCCGCCCGAAATTTCACCCGTTACAAAATACGTAAGGATGGAATTCATCTGTCCGACTATCGAATCAAATTCCTGCTGTGCTTTTTGGTATTCGGAAATCGTCTGATTGTTCATAACCTTTTCGTATACTTCTTCAAGCTCCGTGCGTATTTCGTTCATTCTTTCGTCGTTCACGCCGCTTTGTATTTCTTCCGCAAGTGCCTTTCTCACGTTGTTGTATTCAAGCAAAAGCGCCATTGCTTCTTCGTCTTTTTCCTGCTTTTCTTCAAGCTCTTTAAGCTTTTTGAACTCTTCGCTGTCTACAATAGCCTGTCCGAGCTCTCTTGCCTTTGTCAAAATCTCACTCATCGAAAATTCTCCTTTACACCTGTTCGCCCATAAGTACCCATGTTTGGGCTTTTGTTATTTTTACTTTGACGATTTTCCCCACAAGACTTTCATCGCCTTTGAAATTCACTATCTTGTTTGCATAGTTGCGACTTGTCAAAACGCCTTCTTCTTTACTCATTGCCTCAACCAAAACATCCTGAATCTCGCCCTCCGACTTCTTGTTGAGTTCATAGCTTATTGCATTTTGAACCTCCAGCAATCTGTCAAAACGAGCCTTAATCTCTTCCTCTGTTGCGACAAAATCCATTTTTGCCGCGGGAGTGCCCTCTCGCTTTGAATATATAAACGAGAATATGCTGTCGTATTTAACCGTTTTGAGCATATCGAGCGTTTCTTCGAAGTCTTCTTCCGTTTCCGTCGGGAATCCCACTATAATATCCGTCGTAATTGCCAAATCCAGCATAAGTTTTCTTGCTTTTGCCACAATTTCGAGATATTTTTCTTTCGTATACACACGGTTCATTTCTTTTAAAAGCTTGTTGCTTCCCGCCTGAAGCGGCAAATGCAACTGATGGCAAATGTGCTTTGACGATGCCATCGTTTCCAAAACCGCATCCGATATATCTTTCGGGTGACTCGACATAAACCTGATTCGTTCTATGCCGTCTATTTTGTCAACTTCTTTCAAAAGAGTCGCAAAGCCCTCTTTCATGCCCAAATCCTTGCCATAGCTGTTAACGTTTTGTCCGAGAAGAGTGATTTCTTTCACACCCTTTTTGGCAAGAAGCTTACACTCATCCAGCACGTTTTCCATATCACGGCTTCTTTCACGGCCTCTGACATACGGTACGATGCAGTATGTGCAAAAATTGTTGCATCCATACATAATCGTCACAAAAGCCTTAGAGCCGCCGTCATAGTTTGTGGGCACATTTTCGCAAATATTGTCTTCCTCGTTAATATCGACAATCCTCGTTTTTTCCTCGAGTGCTTTTTCCAGCATTTCGGGGAACGCCGCCATCGAGTGTGTCCCGAAAATCAAATCGACATGACGATACTTGCGTTTGAGTTTTTCCGCCACATCTTCCTGCTGGCTCATACATCCGGCAATCGCAATAATGAGCGACGGCTTTTTTTCTTTAAGATGCTTCAACGCTCCGATATTGCCGTACACCTTTTTCTCGGCGTTATCTCTCACCGCACATGTATTGAACATAATAAAATCGGCTTTTTCTCTCTGTGTGGTCAGTGTGTAGCCCATTTTCATCAACATGCCCTCGTATTTTTGCGAGTCGTTCACATTTTGCTGACAGCCGTATGTTTCAACCAGGGCAAAATGCTCCTTGTCACCCAAGCGCTTTTTGACCCTTTGCATTATTATTTCCTGTTCTTTAAAATCTACTGTCATTTCGATAACCTTTCCGTCAAAAGAAAACATCCACCACCGACAAATATTCGGCGGTGAATGTTTTTAAAACGTATATTTTTTACAGCGTGGAAATATCAACGATACCCACATCGCCCTCTTCTTTTTGCTTAACGCTTGTCAAAAGAGCTCTTGCCGTATCCAAGCTTGTGAGACAGGGGATACTTCTCTCAACGCTTGTTCTTCTTATCTTGAATCCGTCACGGTTATGCTGACGTCCTCTTGTGGGAGTATTGATAACCAAATCGCAACCGCCGCCGGAGATAAAGTCCAAAATATCGGGTGCGCCCTCGGCTATTTTGTTGACTTTCTTTGCATTTACGCCGTTTTCGATAAGATATTTGCATGTACCGCCTGTTGCGTAAATTCTGAATCCCTGCTTTTCGAAATCTTTTGCGAGAGCGCAAACTTCTTCCTTGTCGGTATCTCTGACCGTAATAAGAAGGTTGCCCTCTGTGGGAATTTTCATGTTACTGCCCACAAACGACTTGTAAAGTGCTTCGTGGAACGTGGGCGCAATACCCAATACTTCACCCGTGGACTTCATTTCGGGTCCGAGGCTCGTATCAACGTCGTGAAGCTTTTCAAAGCTGAACACCGGCATCTTAACCGCTACATAATCCGCTGCGGGATGAAGTCCCACACCGTAACCCATATCGCACAGTCTTTCACCCATCATCGCTCTTACCGCAAGCTTTACAATCGGAACCGACGTAACCTTGCTTATATAAGGCACCGTTCTCGACGAACGGGGGTTAACTTCGATGATGTACACACCGTCGGGTGCCACGATAAACTGAATGTTGATAAGACCTACAACGTTCAATGCCTTTGCGAGTTTTTCCGTATAATCGATAATCGTTTCCTTATCTTTTTCGCTTATCGTCTGTGTGGGATATACGCTTATGGAGTCACCCGAATGAACGCCCGTTCTTTCGATATGTTCCATAATACCGGGAATGAGTATGTCATGTCCGTCACAAACTGCATCGACTTCGACTTCTTTGCCGACAACATACTTATCAACCAAAATCGGATGTTCCTGAACGCTACGGTTGATAATTTCCATATAAACCGTGATATCCTTGTCGTTATATGCAATTTCCATGCCCTGTCCGCCCAATACGTAGCTGGGACGTACAAGCACGGGATAGCCGATTTCGTTTGCCGCACTAATTGCTTCTTCGCACGTAAATACCGTTCTTCCTGCGGGACGGGGAATATTGTGTGCTTCCAAAATTTCATCAAAGAGCTCTCTGTCTTCGGCACGGTCAACGTCTTCCGCCTTTGTACCGAGAATTTTAACGCCCATTTCTTTGAGTGCTTTTGTGAGCTTGATTGCCGTCTGACCGCCGAACTGTACAATAGCACCGTAAGGCTTTTCGAGATCCACGATGTTTTCCACATCTTCGGGAGTGAGCGGTTCAAAATAGAGCTTATCCGCAATGTCAAAGTCTGTCGAAACAGTTTCGGGGTTGTTGTTTACGATAATTGTCTCATATCCGAGATTTTTGAGTGCCCATACACAATGAACCGAGCAGTAGTCGAATTCGATACCCTGACCTATTCTGATAGGACCGGAACCGAGTACCATAATCTTTTTCTTGTCGCCGTTTGTTTCACCCTTCGATTCGTTTTCGCTGCCGTAGCAGGAATAATAATAAGGTGTAACCGCAGGGAATTCCGCAGCGCATGTATCAACCATCTTATATGCCGGCATAATGCTGTTTGCTTTGCGCATTTCTTTTACGCTCTTTGCATCCATGCCCGCATATTCTCCGATAACTTTGTCCGTATATCCGTAAATCTTTGCTTTTTCAAGCACTTCGGGGGTCAAATTGCCCTTTTTCAAATCTTCTCCGAGATCCACTATCGATTTTATCTTTTCGATAAACCAGTTGTCGATTTTTGTAATGTTGTGAATTTCGGCAACTGTAACGCCCTTGATGAGAGCCTGTGCCACAACGAAAAGACGCATATCATCGATTTTTGCGAGCTCTTCCGTTATCTCTTCTTTTGTAAATTCACGGTATGCGGGCAAGTCAAGCTGTGCAATGTTCAATTCCAAAGAACGAACCGCCTTCAAAAGAGCACCCTCGAAAGTTGTTGCGATACTCATAACTTCGCCGGTTGCCTTCATCTGTGTGCCGAGCTTTCTTTCGGCTGTTACGAATTTATCGAAAGGCCACTTGGGGAACTTTGCAACAATGTAGTCAATCGCAGGTTCAAATCCGGCATATGTTTTGCCTGTTACGGCATTTTTGATTTCGTCAAGGTTGTAGCCGAGCGCAATACGTGTCGCAACTTTTGCAATGGGATATCCCGTCGCTTTACTTGCAAGAGCCGACGAACGCGAAAGACGGGGGTTAACCTCGATAACGGCATACTCAAAGCTGTTGGGTTCAAGTGCAAACTGAATATTGCATCCGCCCTCAACGCCGAGCTTGTTAATAATATTGAGTGCCGCTTCTCTGAGCATGTTGAATTCTTTTGTTGCCAACGTCTGTGCGGGTGCCACAACAATGCTGTCGCCCGTGTGAACGCCGACCGGGTCAAGGTTTTCCATGGAGCAGATTGTGATGGCACTTCCCGCACCGTCACGCATTGCTTCGAATTCGATTTCTTTCCAACCTGCGATACACTTTTCGACAAGAATCTGACCCACTCTCGAAAGTCTCAAACCGTGAGGAGCAATCTGGCTGAATTCTTCTTCATTGTTTGCGATACCGCCGCCCGTGCCGCCCAATGTATAAGCGGGACGAATGATTACGGGGAATCCGATTTCATATGCGAACGCCAAACCGTCAGCATAAGTTTCTACAACCTTTGATGCGATACAAGGCTGATTGATATCCTCCATCGCATCCTTAAATCCCTGACGGTCTTCCGCCATACGGATTGTTTCGGGACTTGTGCCGAGAAGCTTTACGCCGTTTTCTTCCAAAAATCCCGTTTCGGCAATTTCCATTGCAAGGTTCAACCCTGTCTGACCGCCGAGTGTGGGCAAAATCGAATCGGGTTTTTCTTTCAAAATAACCTTTTTCAACGTTTCCACCGTAAGCGGTTCGATATATACCTTGTCTGCAATATCCTTATCCGTCATGATTGTGGCGGGATTGGAGTTGATGAGAACAACCTCCATACCCTCTTCTTTAAGAGTACGGCACGCCTGTGTGCCCGCATAGTCGAATTCCGCAGCCTGTCCGATAACTATGGGACCCGAACCGATAACAAGGACTTTTTTAATGTTGGCATTCTTAGGCATTGTGATTTCCTCCCATCAAGCTTTCAAATTCGTCAAATACGAAACGTGTTTCGGCAGCGGGTGCGAACTGAACGGAAATAATCTTCTTTCCGTCGTATTTGATACCCTCTATCGTTCCGTCGTTAATGTTAACGTGGCTTACCGATGCACATTTCTCATCAATTTTCGTAACTGTGTAGCCGTGGTTCTGGCTTGTAATATAAGAACGGTTTTTATCAATAAATTTAACGGGATAATTTCCGCCTCGATGTCCGTGAGTCATCTTTTCGACGCTGCCGCCTGTTGCAAGTGCCAAAAGCTCATGACCCATTTCGATAGCGAGAATCGGAGTCGAAGACTCGTAAAGTTTTTTAACCTCTGCGATGATGTCCTCGTTTTCTTCGGGGTTTCCGGGGCCGTTCGAAAGAACGATGCCGTCAAAATTGCCCTGAAGCACTTCTTCTGCCGAAGCTGTTGCGGGGAAAACCGTAACGTCCATGTTACGCTTTTTAAATTCGGTAATAATGCTTGTCTTAACACCGTAATCCATAACGGCTATTCTCTTGCCGTCTGCGGGATATTCCACCCTGCTGCCGCTTGTAACCTCTTTAACCGCATTCTTCGATTTGTACTCTTTGAGTCTTTCAACGACTTCATCAACTTCAAAATGCGATGTTGTAAGGAATGCCGCCATTGTACCGTTGTTACGGATTTTCTGAGTAAGAGCACGTGTATCAACGCCCTCGATACCGGGAACACCGTAACGGCAGAGATAATCGGAAAGTGTAATTTCCATACGGAAGTTGCTTGCCGCTTTACTGAGCTCACGTACAATAAGACACTTCGCCCAAATGCGATTGGACTCCATATCGGAGAGGTTTACACCGTAACTGCCCACAATCGGATAAGTGAGGACAACACCCTGACCGTAGTAAGAAGGATCGGAAAGAGTCTCGACATAACCCACGCAAGATGTGTTAAACACAATCTCGCACATGCAGTCTCGAACCGCACCGATACTTTCGCCCGAATAAACAGAGCCGTCTTCAAGGATTAAATTTGCTTTCATTTCAGCACCGTCCCTTCAAATTTATTGAATTGTTTTAATCTTTAATTTGATATTATACAC
The DNA here is from genome assembly GCA_964604405.1 of uncultured Oscillospiraceae bacterium. Lineage (GTDB taxonomy): Bacteria > Bacillota > Clostridia > UMGS1883 > UMGS1883 > RGIG1927. The sequence goes on along the minus strand of CAZRYW010000003.1, from coordinate 15,756 downwards.
AATTTCTCTTCCGATTGCAATACTTTCACTTTAGAAAATTCTACATTTTTTTCGGACATATTTTCATTCTTTTTGTTGACTTTACGTAAAAAAAAATGTATTATATTAGATAGTAAACATTTAGGAGGGTGCATCTTGAAAAAGTCCGCACAGTCAATAAAAAAAAGTAAAGATACAGAACTTCAAAAAAGAGCCGAAAACAACATTACCGTTGTAAGCTGCAGTATCATCATATATTCTCTGCTCCTCGTTTTGGTCAACTCCATGTTTTCGTCGGATGCGACAATGGCAGGTGCACGAACACTCAGACTTGTTATGATGTATCTCGGTCTTATTTCCGGTATGCTGATAGCTTCGTACTCGGCTTACAAATCAAACAAATCCCTCATCAAGTATTCTCTGATGTGCTTTTTTGTTTCGATTTCGACGGCGGGCATTGTTTACGGCAATCCCTGGGGCATGAGAGCTACGGTTATTTCGCTCTTGGCGGCATTCGTTTTTGTTTGTGTTTATGCCGTCCTCACCGATAAGAGAATTTATTATTCTTCCAAAAAAGCTCGTGTCATTTTCAAGAGTGTTGTCGGTGTAGTATACGGTATTTTGTTTGTTTTGGTTGTGATTTCCGTTATCAAAAACATCATCGCAATCAATGCCGCTCTCAACCGTACTTATCCGCATCATTCTCGCTCCGATTCGGAGTCCGATGTTATTGAGCTTGTAACGGAGTCTGTATCCGAATCCGTTACCGAATAAAATTTAATAAGATTTTAAAATACCCGCATTTGCATCGGTTGATGTAAATGCGGGTATTTCCTTTTGTCAATATTTTTTGATTATTCTCACGAATCCGCGCTTTTCGTCGTAAGCTGCGGTTTTTCCGTTTTCCGAATACACGTCAAACACTCTGCCCGTTTCAACGTTTACGATTCTTGCACAGTCGCCGTATTCTTCGATTTTCCAAAGCATTGACGGATTGGACGATACTTCCTTGAGCGTTCCGTCCGCTGCGAGAGCTTTTCCGCTCTTTTTATGAACAATGCCGAACCAATCGCCCTTTTGTTCAAAATTCCACAAAAGGCTTTCGTCTTTATATGCCAAATTTCTTGTGACGATATCTTGTCCATCGAAAGAAAGATACGATGTGTAATTGTTTGTCATGATGCGGTAATCATCGCTTTCGATTGAGAAAGTCGAATACGTCTTTGTCTTTACGTCAAAGCTTATCTCGTCCGCCCATTCAACCTTACATTCGCCGTTTTCGATGGTAATCGGCAAGAAAATATAACCCGAATTATTGTAATCCATCGGATCCCATCTGTCGGCAACATAAACAAAATTGTCGCCGAATTTAACTACTGCGGTAGGCTGCGAATTGTATGTAACCGTATCTCCGAAATTGCCTATCGAAGACCATCTTCCCTCGATTTCGTATGCCGAAGCCACGCCGCCCTGGTTTGGGTTCCAGCCCGTGCACATCGAAGAAAGCATATAGTATTTTCCGTTCTTTTCGAAAACTGCGGGTGCTTCACGGTACTGCCCGGGCCAAAGAGCTTTCACCTGTTCGTCAACCGACATATAGTCGTCCGACAAACGGTATACGCACATATCCGCATTGTCTCTGCCCGATGCAAAGAAATACGCCGTGCCGTCCTTGTCTTTGTAAAGAGTGCAGTCTCGTGCATCGTTGCCCACGGGATTGAAACTTCCTCTGTAAACATAATCTCCGTCAACAGTATCGCAAGTTGCGATTGCACATCTTGCCGCACAGTAGTCAACGCCGTTTTCAAAATGCATCCACATCACATATTGCTTTGTTTTTTCGCAGTAAAGCACCTTGGGACGCTCGATATTTGCACCTTTTTCGCACGTTTTGAGATTCAAGTCCGTTCTTACGTAGTGAGGCTCAACCTTGCTGTTGATTCTCAATACAACATTTCTGAACTCCCAGTTCATCAAGTCCTTGCTCCTGTAGCAGGCAACTCTCTTATCGCCGTCACGCACTTCGCCGAACATATAGTAATATCCGTTATCTTCCAAAAAACCCGCACCGTGTGCGTGCATCGGTTTTCCGTCGGTATCCGTCATCGGCATACCGTTTCGTATACTTGTATACATTTACATTTCCCCCTTTTATCTTTAATCGGTTAAGTGTATTGTAGCACAACTTTTCCCTCTTTAAAAGTCCTTTTTAAAAAAATATAAGTGAGCTGCCAAAAAGCAACTCACTTATATTTCATTGTGTCGATAAACATACTTTTAATGTAACAGCGAAAGGTTTGGGAAAGAAGGTTTCCCAAATAAAATAGGCGGGGTTGATCGCATCCACCCCGCCGAAAGTGGCGATTTTAGGGAACGTAAGCTCCTTGCACGAGAAATCGCCACTTTGTTCCTTGTGAAAAAATGACAAACTGTGAAGATTGCCTTGGCAAGATTTGCAGTTGCGTGTCGATAATGTCGGCACGCTGAATTTTATCTGTCTTCCAAATTTACATAGGGAGATTTTGTCGAAAGCGACTTGTATGCGGGACGTATAATTCTCGACGATACGGTCATTTCCTCAATACGGTGTGCACACCAGCCGGGGATTCTCGCCATTGCAAACATCGGAGTATATACATCTCTCGGAATACCGAGCATAGAATATACAAATCCCGAGAAAAAGTCAACGTTCGGAGAAAGGATTTTGTCATTGCCCGTTATTTCGGCAAAAAGCTTGGGAGCCGTACTTTTTATAATACGGTAAAGCTCCATTTCATCTTCTCTGCCCTTTTCTTTCGCAAGCTTATCGGCTGCCTTTTCCAATATAACCGCACGGGGATCCGATACCGTATATACCGCATGTCCCAAACCGTATACAAGACCCGACTTGTCGTATGCTTCTTTTTTGATTATTTTCGCAAGGTAATCCGTGATTTCTTTCTCGTTTGTGAGCGATGTGATATGCGCTTTTATATCGTCAATCATTCCCATAACCTTTGCGTTTGCGCCACCGTGACGAGGGCCTTTGAGCGAGCCTATCGCAGCGGATATCGCAGAATAAGTATCCGTACCCGAAGACGATACAACGTGCGTTGTAAATGCCGAGTTGTTACCGCCGCCGTGTTCCGCATGCAAAATGAGCGTAAGATCCAACACCTTGGCTTCCGTCTCGGTATATTTGTGATCGGGACGCATCATGTGCAAAAAGTTTTCGGCTGTTGACAAATCCGTTCTCGGCGAATGTATAACAAGGCTCTTTCCGTCAAAGTAATGTGCTTTCGCCATATATGCGTGAGCGATAAACACGGGGAATCTCGCAATCAATTCTATCGACTGACGAAGCATGTTTTGAAGCGATGTGTCATCGGGATTGGGGTCATACGAATATTCCGCCAAAACGCTTCTCGCAAGTTTGTTCATAATATTCGTACTCGGTGCTTTCAAAATCATATCTTCGGTAAAGTTTGTCGGAAGCGGACGCAAATTGTTAAGATACTGCGTGAATTTTTCGAGCTGATCTTTTGTCGGGAGCTTTCCGAACAAAATCAAATACACGGTTTCTTCGAATCCGAATCTGTCTTCCACGCTGCACGCATTGACAATATCGTTTATGCTTATTCCTCTGTAACGCAAATTACCGACGTCGGGCTTTTTTTCGCCGTCATCCACGACATAGCCGTGAACCTCGCCTATTCTGGTCAAGCCGACCAAAACACCGCTGCCGTCCTGATTACGAAGACCTCTTTTTACGTTAAATCGAGAATATGCCTCCGGTTCGATTTTATAGTTATCTTCCGCAATTTTCAAATATTTTTGCATCAATTCTTCATTGTTCATTCAAATCATTCCTTTCGTTACCACGGTTCGAATAATACCTGTTGCTGCGTTTTGTCTCTTCGTGTGTTTTGCTCACGGACATTTATCCGTGGTAGAAATACTGAATATGTTTAAACTATATTTTACACACATTGCGCCGTTATGTCAAACACTTTTTTGCCTTTCGGCGAACTTTTTTTGATTCTCTCAAAAAACAATCCCGAAAATAAGGGCAAAATCCCGTTTTCTTGACACTTCGAGGCATATATGATACAATTATTTAAAGGAGATGATCTTATGCGTAAAATTTTTTCCGTATTTATTTCGGCACTTATCCTTGCAACCGCTCTTGCCGGATGCCACAATGCCGATGACGACCAATTGCAGTCACCGTCCCTTCCGTCGGAAATTCCAACCGAAGAAGCCACCGTATCCTCTTCCGATTTTTCCGATTTTAACACAGATGAACGAGCATATGCCGTTATGATAGATAACGACTCAAATTCGTCCCGTCCTCATGCGGGACTTGAAGATGCTTATATAATATACGAAATGTACGTTGAGGGCAGCGCCACTCGACTGATGGCGATTTTCAAAGGAACCGACACTCCCAAAATCGGTCCCGTTCGCTCATCCAGGCACTACTTTTTGGAGTATGTCGCAGACAACGATGCACTCTATTCTCATGCGGGCTTCAGTCCGCTTGCCATGGAACAGATAAACACCATGCACATCGACAACATGAACGGACTTGTATACGAGCCGACTTATTATTGGCGTGAACGCAAATACAGCGGAGACTACCATTCGCTTTTCACTTCCGTCGGCAATCTTTCAAATCTTGCCGACCGCCTCGGCTACAGAAAAACCTCCGATTCGCTTCCGTTCGAATTTTCGTCGAATCCTCCCGCATATGACGGCGAGAGTGCTACGGATATTACTATTCCCTATGCACCGTTTTATTATGTGTCGTACAAATACGACGAAAAAACAAACCTCTACGACAGATATATCAATTCCGAGCTCCATCCCACTCAGTCGGGAGAAAAGCTTCAGGCAGGTCAGATTATAATGCAGTTTGCCTCAAACACGTCTCTCGGCGACGGCACCGACCGCCAGGATTTAAAAACCACAGGCAAAGGAGACGGAATTTTCATTCACGACGGTGTATCCACACCCATCACGTGGACTCGAAAAGACCGTTCGAGCAAGCTCCGATTTTTCACCCAAGACGGCAAAGAGCTTGTTTTGGACAGCACCAAGCAGACATACGTGCAGGTGCTTCCGTCATCACTCAACTATACTGTTAAATAGTCAAAAGCTGTTCGAAACGCTCAACCGCAAATCTTGCCAAGGCAATCTTTGCGGTTTGTTATTTTTTTTAAAGAATAAAGTGGTGATTTTTCGTGCAAGGAGCTTACGCTCCCTTAAATCACCACTTTCGGCGAGGCAATGCGATTTACCTCGCCGATTTTCTTTGGGAAACCTTCTTTCCCAAACCTTTCGCCGTTACATTAGTCAAAAGCTGTTCGGAACCGAAGTTCCGAACAGCTTTTTTGTTACACGGTAATTTATTTTTTCATTCTTCGAGGTTGAAGCATTTTATATCTGCGAATAAATATCCACAATCTCGTCTTCGTCATACGAGTACGCCTCTCTTCCGGGGTTTGACATGCGTGCCACACGGTCGAAAAGCGGCAAAAGATATTTTTCTTCTCCTTTTCCGCGTTTCAAAAGTCCGTCTTTACTGCACTCCAAAATTTTCTCCGTCAACTCGTAAAGCTCTTCGTTTTCGTCATCGTATTTGCCCTCGACAATCGCATTTCTCAATTCGGTATTTGTCTTTCCGCAAGCGTTTTTCTTCAAATAATCGCATATTATGCTGTTTGCTTTGTGCATGTTAAACGCAATCCCCAGATTGAACGCCGACGGAGCAAACGCCGCATCAAACGGCTGTGCACAATCGCTTCTTATTTCGAGAGTGCCTCTTTTTGTAATTTCAACGTTTTTAAACGACAGATAAAAATCAATATCGCTCTCTTTCGCATCTTCCCGTGCAAAATATTCTTCCATCCCCACGGGTGCAAAAATTTCGTATTTGCCGTCACGAACCCTGTTGAACATGCCTTTTTTCACAAAATAATCCACGATATCATCCGTCGTTTCAAATTTTCCGTCAACCTTTCCCGTTATATTCGGGCAGCACGAAAACGCACTCTGCTCCCACAAATAATCACGGTAGCAAATATATCCCTCTTTGTGAAAATCGGGCGAATTCGAAAACAAAATCCCCCTCACAAAATCCAGTTTTGCAAACAGCGTGTACGCAAAAGGCAAATCACACAGCGGAATGTCCAAATGCGTCTGTGCGCTCGACAAAAAAGCGGGAAAATCCGGGTACGGACTGTCTTTTCCGAATGTTGACAAATATTCGTCAACCATGTTGTACGTCGAAAAATCCACATGACTCTTTTTTGTATATTTTTTGTAAGGATTGCTGCCGATACCCACTATCGCATGATTATGCGACTTAAAATAAGATTGAACATCACAGAGCAAAGCATAAAATCTGTCTGCAATATCACAAAGATTATCCGCATAATTCATCGCAAACTCAAAATTGTTGTACGAGTTGTCAAACGAAAGACAGTCTCCGTCGTCATTTGCAATAAAAAGCGGTTGCCCCTTTTCTTCTATTTCGACCTTGAAGCCTTTTTTCAAAAAATGGTCAAACATACCTTTTGCAACGCTTTCGTCAACGCACGACTTTGTCAAATTCACAAGCGGAAATTCCAATTCCACGCCCACATTGGAGTAGTTTTTATTTTCGAACGGTTTTAAAAAAGTATCGTAAACAAGTTTTCGCACATCCATTTTTATTTCCCCTTAATCAAACAGCGGGCTTTTGCCCGCTGTTTATATTTATTTCACTATGCCCTTATAGTTTTTCTTTACCTCTTCGTAGCTTTCGAAACCGCCTATGTCAAATCTTTCTCCGGGCATTTCCCACGCATATACGGGAACTTTTTCGCAAAGATAGCAAACAAAACTTCCGGGTGCATCTATCGCACATCCGTCCTCAATGCCTTGTTTTATCCACTTCAAATCTTCCTTGGGATAGTAGTAGAACGGACCCACGCACCAATTTGACTTGGGCTCTTGAGGTTTTTCTTCCATCGAAATTATTTTCATGTTTTCGTCGGGCACCATAACCCCGCACTTTTGCAGTTCTTCTTTCTTTTCTTCGTGATTTACCACTACGCAGCTTGCCTTTTTGGCTTTTGCAAACTCGATAAATTTATTGAGCGAAAAATCCAAAAGATTATCTCCCGCCAACACGAAAACATCTTCGTCTATATTGCATTTTTCAATCGCAAAAAGAATATCGCGTACCGCTCCGAGCCTTGTCTCGTTACTTGTGGTTCCGTCATTGAGAACGGTTACAGGCTTTTTATAGTTGCTCTTTTTTGCCCAGTCTTCGAAAATATGAGCAAACTTTGCATTGGAAATGATAATATGTTCGTTGACCTCATCATTTTGATCCAAATCTTCGATGAGATAGTCCAATATGCTTTTGCCGTTCACTTCCAACAGAGGCTTCGGAAAATTTTCCGTCAAGGGATACAACCTTGTTGCATATCCTGCCGCAAGAACCAGTACTTTCATATTCAATTCCTCCAATAATTGAAATTACTCAAATCAGAATTCGAGCATTTTTGCCATATAGGCATCGAGGTCTTCAATCTTAACTCTTGTCTGTTCCATTGTGTCTCTTTCACGGATTGTTACGCAACCGTCTTCAGCCGTTTCAAAGTCAACCGTGATACAGATGGGAGTACCGATTTCGTCCTGTCTTCTGTAACGCTTGCCGATACTTCCCGCATCGTCAAATTCACAGGGGTATTTCTTAACAAGGTTTGTATAAATTTCCATTGCGCTTTCGCTGAGCTTCTTGGAAAGAGGAAGAATTGCCGCTTTCACGGGAGCAAGCACGGGAGAAAGACGGAGCACAACTCTCATATCGCCTTCGCCGACTTCTTCTTCGTCGTATGCTTCGCAGAGGAAAGCAAGCGCAACTCTGTCCGCACCCAAGGACGGTTCGATAACGTAAGGAACATACTTTTCGTTTGTCGTAGGATCCATGTATTCCATGTTTTCGCCGGAATGATTCATGTGCTGAGTCAAGTCAAAGTTTGTTCTGTCGGCAATGCCCCACAATTCGCCCCAGCCGAACGGGAACATGAATTCAAAGTCGGTTGTGGCATTTGAATAATGGCTCAATTCTTCGGGCGAATGGTCACGAAGACGAAGGTTTTCTTCTTTCATGCCCAAATCGAGAAGCCACTGCTTGCAGTAGTTCTTCCAATAGAGGAACCATTCCATATCTGTTCCGGGAGCGCAGAAGAATTCAAGCTCCATCTGTTCGAACTCACGTGTTCTGAACGTAAAGTTACCGGGAGTGATTTCGTTACGGAAGCTCTTACCGATCTGACCTACACCGAAAGGAACTTTCTTTCTTGTTGTTCTCTGAATATTCTTAAAGTTTACGAAAATACCCTGTGCGGTTTCGGGACGGAGGAAAAGTTCGCTTGTTGCGTCTTCCGTAACGCCCTGGAACGTCTTAAACATAAGATTGAACTTACGAATATCCGTAAAGTTCTTCTTGCCGCACTTGGGGCAAACAATGTTGTTTTCGTCAATAAACTGAAGCATCTTTTCGTTCGACCAACCGTCAACTACGATAGCTTCACCTTTTTCAAAACAAAAATCTTCAATAAGCTTGTCCGCACGGTGTCTGCTCTTACATTCCTTACAGTCCATAAGAGGGTCCGAAAATCCGCCAACGTGACCGGATGCAACCCAAGTCTGAGGATTCATGAGGATTGCGCTGTCCAATCCCACATTGTAAGGAGATTCCTGTACAAATTTTTTCCACCAAGCTTTTTTTACGTTGTTCTTGAACTCAACGCCCAAGGGGCCGTAATCCCAAGTATTTGCCAAACCACCGTATATTTCGCTGCCGGGATAAACGTAGCCGCGGCTTTTGCAAAGCGCAACCACCTTGTCCATGGTTTTTTCTTCGTTTCTCACAACAATCAACTCCCAATCGGTTATAATTATAGTTATACTTATAACATATATTGTATTCTTTAATCCTCATTTTGTCAAGCACTTTAACTTTTTGAGTCCGAATACTTCCAAAAAAAGCGAGGCTTTCGATAAATATACTTTTAATATAACAGCGAAAGGTTTCCCAAAGAAAATCGGCGGGGTTGATCGCATCCACCCCGCCGAAAGTGGCGATTTAAGGGAGCGTAAGCTCCTTGCACGAGAAATCGCCACTTTATTCCTTGTAAAAAAACAAACTGCGAAGATTGCCTTGGTTCTCTTTGCAGTTGCGTGTCGAATTTTTCGACACGCCCAAGCGAGGTGACAGCCTCGCTGGCCTCGCTGCTTTTTCAGCTGATATCGAGCATATCGAGATAATTTTTTCCGTATGCCGCAATATAATCTTTTCGTCCCTGCAAATTGTCGCCGAGCAACAAATCAAACATTTCGGCAGTCTTTTCCGCATCGGTCGGAGTAACTGCAATCAGTCGTCTCGTTTCGGGATTCATCGTTGTTTGCCACATCATCTCGGGCTGGTTTTCACCGAGACCTTTGCTTCGCTGAATACTGATTTTTTTACCCTCGAGATTTTTCAAAATCTCTTCTTTTTCCTTTTCGGTATAGGCAAAATACGTTTCGTCCTTATGCGTGATTTCAAAAAGCGGAGACTCTGCGATAAACACCTTGTTTTGTTCTATCAAGGTCGGCATCAATCTGTAAATCATCGTCAAGACGAGCGTTCTTATCTGGAAACCGTCAACATCGGCATCAGTACAGATAATAACTTTTGCCCAACGCAAATTTTCTATGTTAAACGAATTTATATCTTTGTTGTGCTTGCTCTTGACTTCGACCCCGCACCCCAAAACCTTTACAAGGTCAGTTATAATCTCACTTTTGAAAATCTTCGTAAAATCCGCTTTGAGGCAGTTCAATATTTTACCTCTTATCGGCATTATCGCCTGAAATTCGCTGTCTCGTCCGAGTTTGCAGGCACCGAGCGCACTGTCGCCTTCCACAATATAGATTTCACGTTTCGTCAAATCCTTGCTGCGGCAATCCACAAATTTCTGTATGCGGTTTGTAATGTCAATATTTCCCGTGAGTTTCTTTTTCAGGTTGGTTCTCGTTTTTTCCGCGGTTTCACGGCTTCTTTTGTTCAAAAGCACCTGTTCTGCTATTTTAAGTGCGTCCGTGCGATTTTCGATAAAATATATGTCGAGAGTTTTTCTCAAAAACTCGGTCATCGCTTCCTGCACAAACTTGTTGTTGATGCTTTTTTTCGTCTGGTTTTCGTAGCTTACCACGGTCGAAAAACAGTTCGTCACGAGTATCAAGCTTTCCTTTACATCGTCAAACGTTATTTTCGCTTCGTTTTTCGTGTACTTGTTTTCGTTTCGGATAAAATTGTCTATTGCCGAAACAAACGCGCTTCTCGTCGCCTTATCGGGCGAACCGCCGTGTTCGAGAAACGACGAGTTGTGATAATACTCTATTGCGTTAACCTCGTTCGAAAAGCAAAACGACGCCGAAATTTTCACCTTGTAATCGGGCATATCGCTGCGGTCTCTGCCGACTCTTTCGCCCTCGTAAAAAGCCACGGGAGTTATGTTTTTGCCCAGCGACAGCTCTCCGACATAGTCGCTTATACCGTTTTCGTAAAAATACTCTCTTTTTTCGCCCTTGTAATCGAGTTTAAACCTAAGTCCCGCATTTACAACCGCTTGACGCTTGAGCATTTCGTCAAAATACGAAAGCGGAACATCAATATCCGTAAAAACTTCCAAATCGGGTTTCCATCGAATTGTCGAACCCGTATGACGGTATTTCTTTTCTTCTTTGAACAAACCGCCGACGTTTTCGCCTTTTTCGAAACGAAGCGAATGTTCGTATCCGTCACGATTGATTGTCGCTTCCATATATTCCGATGCAAACTGCGTTGCGCAAAGTCCGAGACCGTTAAGTCCCAAAGAGTACAAATAGCTCTCTCCGTCACCCTTTGCGTACTTGCCGCCCGCATAAAGCGTACAAAAAACAAGTTCCCAGTTGTATTTTTCTTCTTTTTCGTTCCAGCCTACGGGAATACCTCGGCCTCTGTCTTTTACCTCAATACTGTTATCTTTAAAATAAGAAACCTCAATCACATCTCCGAAGCCTTCTCTCGCTTCGTCGATGGAATTTGTCACAATTTCAAAAATACTGTGTTCACAGCCTTCCAAGCCGTCCGAACCGAACATAACTCCGGGGCGTTTTCGCACCTGGTCGGGGCCTTTCAATGCCTGAATACTTTGATCTCCGTATTCTTTCTTTGCCATTTTCCTTATCCTTTCGTTGCCAAACAATTCATTGCCGTCATGCCGGCGGAAGCAATCCCGGGGGCATCTTGGTATCGTCGTTTGTCGTATTGTTTTTCGTGTTATCGGTTGTTTGAGAATTGTTTTGTCCGTTATCCGCCGTTGTCTCTTCAACCGCCTTTGTTCCGACCGTAACAACCGTTTTTGTCGGATTGTATCTGCTGCGTGTCAGATTTTCTCTTTTAATTTCGATTCCGTTCGAATATACAACTCTCTGTGCGTCCACGATATATCCGTTCGAACCTTTTTTCGTGCTTGTATAGCCGACTTCCTTTTCGGGGTCTTCGACAATTTTTTCTTCAGGCTCTATTACCGATACCGTATTCGTGAGAATCTCAACTTTCATGTCGGGGATTGTCTGAGTGCCCACTATCGAAACCGTAATCTTCTTCCCCGCCACATTGCTCACTATTTTGCACGGATGAGCCGTATTGTTTTTGAATTTAAAATCGGTTGTTCCCCAGTTAACGGTTGCATCACGACCCACCTTCACGTAGCTTACCGTCATCTGATGACTTCGTCTCGACACGATTTCGAGGTTGGAAAGCAGCACCGTGTTATACAGCGTGCTCGAAACCTGACAAATGCCTCCGCCCACAGCCGTTACCGTTTCGCCTGCCGCATACGCTCCCGCAGGTTTGTATCCTCTCTCCGTCGTTCTCTCGCCGAGTGCGTCGTTAAAGCTGAACACATCTCCCGGCATCATAACGGTATTGTTTATAGCCTGTGATGCCAAAAGGATATTGTCGCTTCGGTTTGCGCTCGAAGACGAAAAATCCGTTGTAAACGATGCCAAAGTGTCTCTGAAAATTCCCTGTTCCATTTCTTCTTTCGTGTAAGGCGGCATCTTAATCTCGCAGGGAATCACATAACTTTCGCCCTCTTTTGTATGAGCCTTCATAATCTCTATAGCTTCCGTTTTGTCAAATTTGCAACCGGGCACAACCTCCGTAACCGTTATTGTGCCATCGGGTTGGAGTATGTATTCGCCTTCTTTGTACTCCGCGCCGAAATTTGACAAAAACTCATCGTAATTCACGCTCTTCGGAGCTGTTTTTTCAACCAAAAGCGAAATAGTGTTTTTCTCGTTGTTTTCAAATTCCGTTTTTATCTTGTTTTTCGCTTCGGTGCGGTTTATCTGTACTCCGCTTGTTCCGTTTGTGACCAAAATCCCGTCCGCTGTAATCTCGGCACTCGTTTCCACAACGGGAGTCTCGTATTCCGCAAGCTTTTCTCTGAGCACTTCATCGAGCATTTCATCGTCTATTTTTACTTTCGGCTCGTATTCCTTTTTCGTCAAGCCCGAAAAAACGCCTTGGCTTTTTTCAATCGCCTCATCAACTGTTTTTTCCAAATCGTAATGTGCTCCGATTTCTTCCGCAAAAAGCTTTATATCCACATCGCCCGTATTGATGACAACACATTCTTCGCTGTCCATCTTTACGTTTTCGAGAGCTTCGATAGCCTCTGCTCGGCTCATCTTGCCGATATCAACGCCGTCTACGAAAACCTTTGACGCAACGTAGCCGTCTTTGGTGCATCCTGCGGTTGCGGACAACGTCAAAAGTGTAAAAAACAGCACAATTTTTTTAATATTATTCATACAAATCAATCCTCCGGGAATGAATACATATAATCTTTATTATTATAGCACATTTATTCGTTTTCGCAATATTTTTAACTTCATTTGTCGCCAAAATGTAATAATTTCCTGTTTTTCTTGCAAAAGACAGGCTGTGCGGTTATAATTATTGTAACAATCGGACACTCTCCGATAACTTTTTTTAAAAATTAATTTTCCTACAGACGAAAGGCTTGATTATAATGACCGAAACAGGCGAAAAAATCACACGAGCCGTTTTGTGCGGCGTGCACACGGGTTCACTCGATGTTTTAAACGACACCACCGAAGAATCAATCAACGAACTTCGTGAACTTGCCGAAAGTGCGGGTGCCGAAGTTGTCGGCACGCTCATCCAAAACAAAGACAAACCCGAAACAAAAGCGTACCTCGGCGAGGGCAAACTCGAAGAATTGAAAAATGCCGTCGAAGCTCTCGATGCCGACCTTATCATTTTCGACGATGAATTAACCGGCATACAAACACGCAACATAGAAGATATTACGCAAGTTCGCGTTATCGACCGCAGCACTCTCATACTCGATATTTTCGCACTCCGTGCAAGGAGCAGAGAGGGCAAGCTGCAAGTTGAGCTTGCTCAGTTAAAATACCGTCTCCCCCGTCTTACGGGCATGGGCGTATCGCTTTCCCGTCTCGGCGGCGGCATCGGCACACGAGGTCCCGGCGAAACAAAACTCGAAAGCGACAAGCGACACATTCGCCGACGCATCGAAAGTTTGGAGGACGAACTTTCCGACATAGAGCGTCACCGCACCCTTTTGCGTTCACGCCGAGAAAAAGACGGCATCTTGACATGTGCTCTCGCAGGCTATACGAATGCCGGCAAATCATCGCTCTTGAACGCACTTACTCAATCAGAAGAAGTATATGCCGCAAACCGTCTTTTTGCCACACTTGACCCCACCGCAAGAGCCATCACTCTTCCCGACGGCAGAAGCGTAATGATTGTCGATACCGTCGGCTTTATCCGAAAACTTCCTCATCACCTCGTAAAAGCGTTTCGCTCCACATTGGAAGAAACCATCGAAGCCGATGTAATACTTCATGTTATAGACTCCGCCGATTCGAAAATGTGCCAAAACATTCGTGTTGTCGATTCTTTGATAGGCGAGTTAAATTGCAAAGCGGAAAACGTTATCGCAGTTTTCAACAAGTGCGACATTGCGCCCGCTTTGAGTCCCCGCCCCGAAGGCAGATACAACGACTACGTATCCGTCAGCACGGTAACAGGCGAAGGATTGGATGTTTTGATTGACAAAATCTCCGATGCGCTCCCCGGCAAAAAGAAGCGTGTAACCGTGCTTATTCCCTACTCCGACTCGGGTGTTGCCGCAAAACTTCACGACGGCGAAGTTATCTATTCCGAAGAGTATACCGACAACGGCATCAAGCTTGATTTGCTTGCGGACGAAATTTTATACCACAAGCTCTCTTCGTATATTTTAAATTAAAATACAAATGGTGATATAATGAATTACAAAACAGTAAAACAGGGTGCCTACGATGAATTCGTCGATAAAAAATCACGTTTTATCGGATACGTAAAGCCCGTTATATGCGAGGATGAAGCGATTGAATTTATCAACGCCGTCCGCAAAAAACATTCCGACGCAACACACAACTGTTACGCATACATCGTGCGTGACAACAACATCATGCGTTATTCCGACGACGGAGAGCCTGCGGGAACTGCGGGTATGCCCATTTTGGACGTGCTTCGTAAAGAGTCTTTGACTGACCTCTGTGTTGTCGTGACACGATATTTCGGCGGAACTCTGCTCGGTACGGGCGGACTTGTTCGTGCTTATACAAAAGGTGCCCAAGTCGCTCTCGATGCCGCAGGTCGCATCGAAAAGCTATTTTGCAATATTTATTCCGTAAAATGCGACTACGCATTGATGGGTTCGCTTCAATATGCGATAAACGAAGACGAAAACTGCATTCTCAAAGATACGCTTTTTACAGATTGTGTGGAATTTGTCGTCTATGTCAAAGTCGATGATGCGCTTCGGTTTGAAAAAATGATTGAAAACAAAACCGCAGGGCAAGTCGCAGCTCAAATCGTTTCTACGGAATTTATAGACAACGATATTTAATTCGGAGATATTTTTCAATCAATTTATGTTGAATTTGTTCGATTTTTGTCGTATAATAAATCCATTATATCAATAGGAGATTTATCATGAAAAAATTTGCGGCATTAATTATATCAACGGTATTGATTTTCACGCTCTCGGCTTGCTCGTACAGCACAGCACCTACAAATACCGAAACAAAAGACAATATCACATCGGCTATGGCAAACGATTTTTTGACCGAGTTTTTCTCGTCGTATACACGCATGAGCGAATATGTGACACGAAGCGATATAGCGCTTTCTTCGTACACACTTCTCTCTGCCGATTTGCCCGCTCTTTTGAAAGCGTCTTATCAGGCAAAGAGCATTACCTACACTTTTGACATTCCCGAAAAAATTTCGGACAACACATTCACCTGCAATCTCACGGTCGAAGCACCCGATATAAATCTTTTGTACGAAGCATATCTTATCGACACGCTCATCGACCCCGAGATAGATATCGTCAATTCATTTTATTCAAACATCAACGCAGGTGCGACAAAGACTGTCACAAGCGACAACATAACCCTCACTCTCACAAACACACACGGTGCGTGGAATATTTCCTCCAACAACGCACTCGTGTATGCGATTTTCCCCAACATCAATTCAATCAACGCCTAAAAAAGCACTCGGTGATTATGCAAGGTGCGATACCGAAGTATTTATGTAAAGAGGCGGTACAGCTTTCGCTGTACCGCCTCTTTGCGTGTCGAAAAATTCGACACGCAACTGCA
>CAZRYW010000002.1:0-31493 GCA_964604405.1 uncultured Oscillospiraceae bacterium | reverse complement strand
AGGGAGGTGTCAAAAATGTAAATTTTTGACGGAGGGATTGTCATGCTCTCGTGACGGAGAGGTTGTTTATTATTTGTTTTTCTTCTTGGTCGTATTTTTTTTCACGCTGTATCCGAAAGAACCTATTTTTTTGCCGAGAGCAAAATATTGCCCGTGTGCATATGCGGCAAGAGAGCATTTTTCAATGTGGAACTTGCCTTTTTCGTCAATATATCTTTCGTCAACGTTCACCGCAACAATATCCGCCATGAACATATCATGACTTCCGAGGTGCAAAACGTCCGTCACCTTACATTCCAAACTTATCGGACTTTCGCCGACCATGGGACAATTGACAATGGATGCCTTTTCTTTTGTCAGGTGGCAATCTGCGAACTTATCCGTGTTTCTTCCCGAACGGCAACCGCAATAATCTACAGAACGTATAATGTGCGACGACGGCATGTTAATAACAAATTCGCCCGATTCTTTTATCATATGGTGAGAATATCTCTCAGGTCTTATTGATACGTATGTCTTTGCGGGTTCGCTGTTTATTATTCCGCACCATGCGGCGGTAATGAGGTTATCTTCGCCGTTAAGACTGCACGACACCAATACAGGCGGTACGGGAGCGAGTATTGTTCCGGGTTTCCATACTTGTTTCATATTGCTACTCCTTTTTTGTCAAATCACGTATAACTTCTCCTGCGATAACAATTCCCGCCGCCGACGGCACAAAAGCACAGCTTCCGGGAGCGTGGCGTCCGTTTGCGGATTCCGCAACGCACGAGAGCGGTTTTTCTTTCGAATATACAACCTTCAGCTTTTTCACGCCTCTTTTTTTGAGCTCTGTTCGCATCACTCTCGCCAGCGGACAAACGCTTGTCTTGTAAATATCCGACACCTCAAATCCCGTTGGGTCGAGCTTGTTTCCCGTTCCCATCGACGATATCAGCGGTATGCCTTTTTTTTCGCACATCTCGGCAAGGTAAAGCTTTGCGCTCACCGTATCAATCGCATCAACAACATAGTCAAACTTTTCAAGGTCGATATCGTCGGCATTTTCGGGCAAATAAAACATGTTACATTCTTCGATTTCAATATCGGGGTTAATATCCGAAAGCCTTTTTTTTGCGGCAGTTGTTTTCATCATTCCGACAGTCGAAACCGTGGCAAAAATCTGGCGGTTGATATTTGATTCCGATATCGTGTCGTTATCAACCAGCGTCAGTTTGCCGACCGACGAGCGAGCCAGTATCTCCGCAACATAACCGCCGACCCCGCCCACTCCGAATATGCAAACGTGTGAGTTTTTCAGCTTTTCCATAGCGCATTTTCCGAGCAAAAGCTCTGTTCGGGAAAAATAATCCATACTATCACCCTTGTCAATGTTTGTTATCGTCTTTTTGCTGTTTCATCCTGCGAAAATACGAGCTCATTTCGTCCGCAAGCCCCGACAGTCGGTTCAAAAGCTTGGAGTAATCTCTCAGCATTTCGTCGTCCTGTGCGTCCTTGTAGATGATGTCATGGTCAATTTCGCCCCAGCCTTCTTCAAAAAGCGTTCGACCCTGAATTTCCACATAAAATCCTCTGTATTTCACAATGTAGTGAAGCGAACGGTAAATTCCGTCCGTAATAATTTCAATCTCGTTTCCGTCATAAATTTTCGTGTCTCCCGCACGCTTGTAAACCTTGGGTTTTTCGGCAAGGTAAAAGTGATTGGGGTCATCGTCAAAATCCTTTAAACGGTCGTTTATGTACAAATCGGGATTGTTTTCGAACCGAGTCGTAATATAACGGTGAAAATGTATCCAGTCCTCACGGTAAAGAAAAAACACTCTTATTCCGATAAGGTCGGTAATGTATTTGTGATAATTCGTATGGTCTATATTCTTGAATTTTTCGGGATTTTCAATACGTTTTCTGATAACCTTTTCCAAAAGGTGCTCCGAGTCCTTCATTCTGTAACGATACGAGTGAATACCCGCAACGTCTATATCGTAAAGATAATCGTCAATAAAGGATTTTCCGATGTCACGCAGCGTTGTATCGAGTTTGTCGTGTTCATCGGAAATTAGGCACAAATCATCCCATGTGATATCGGCAAGCACCAAATCTTCGTCTGTGAGATTGTATTTGTTCAAAAATACCTGTTTATTCATTGTGTTCCCTTTCTTTGGGCATAATCAAATTCAAAATAATTGCCGCAAGGAAAACCACGGCAACGCAGTTTTCGGCAAAAATCGTGCGAACGATTGTGGGGAATATGTCAAACATTTCGGGCACCTGTGTAAAACCTAAACCGATAGAAAGGCTGAGAGCGGCAATCGTGATATTGCGCTGCGAAAAACCGCAAGAACCTATCATCTGCAATCCCGACACAACAATGTTACCGAACATCATGATTGTGCAACCGCCCAAAACCGCTTCGGGAAGAGTTGCCAAAATTGCACCCACGGCGGGGAAAATACCCGCCAAAATCAAAATGCCCGCACCTGTTGCTATGGTAACTCGGTTTATAACCTTTGTCATCGCCAAAAGTCCGACGTTTTGACTGAAAGATGTTATGGGCATGCATCCGAAAAGAGCGGATACGGAGCTTATAAAACCGTCACATGCCAAACTTCCCGATATTTCTTTGTCTGTTGCGTCACGACCCAACACCGTGTTGGTCATTGCCGTTGTATCGCCAATCGTTTCCGTTGCCGACACAAGGAAAATCATAGTCACCGATACAATTGCGCTAATGTTGAAAACAGGCTTAAAAGGCATAAATTCGGGCAGCGACACCAAAGCGATATCATTGAGTGCACTAAGGTCAACCTTGCCCATGAAAAGAGCGACTATGTAACCCACGACAAGTCCGAAAAGAACCGAAAGCTGTTTCAAATGACCTTTTGCGAAAATATTAAAGCAAATACAGCAAACAAGCGTTATCGTACCTAAAATCCAGTTTTGAGCGCTGCCGAAATCAGCCGCGCCGCTTCCGCCCGCAAAGCTGTTCGCACCTACGCTCAAAAGGCTGAAGCCTATTGCCGTAACAACGCATGCCGAAACTATCGGAGATATAATCTTACGCCAGTATTTTGCGAAAAATCCCAAAATACCTTCTATTATGCCGCCCACGATTGCCGCACCGACAACCGCACCGTATCCCCATTGGGGCGCAACATAGCAAAATACCGAAACGAAAGTAAAGCTTATTCCCATTACAATGGGCAGCTTTGCACCGAGCTTCCAAACGGAAAACAACTGCACAAGCGTGCCTATTCCCGCCATAATCATGGCAGTCTGTATGAGTGACGCTGTTTCTCCGGTCGAAAGACCACCCGCCGAAGCCACTATCATTATAGGTGCGATGTTTGCCACAAACATCGCCAAAACGTGCTGAAGACCGAACGGAATCGATTTCAAAATCGGCACCGCACCGTCGAGAGTATAAATATTGTCCATCGAAGCGGACTCTTTGTACTTAAAAAGCGACATAATCAAGCCTCCTGTTCACGGAACGTAATCGTACCCGTAGCGTCATCCATAGCGTCCACAATTGCCAAAGATTCGAGCTGATAGCCGAGGTTACGAATAATTCTTCCGCCTATCTGGAAGCCTTTTTCGATAACTATACCCAAGCCCTCAACAGTTGCTCCCGCACTTTCCGCAATCGAAATCAGTCCCTGGAGAGCACAGCCGTTTGCCAAAAAGTCGTCTATTATGAGAATATGGTCATCGGCAGACAAAAAGTTTTTCGATACGATAACCTGGTTTTTGTTTTTATGCGTAAAAGACTCAACCTCCGCAACATACATTTCACCGGCAATGTTGATGGATTTTGATTTTTTCGCAAAAACCATGGGCACACCGAACTCTTTTGCGACAAATGCCGCAATGCCTATTCCCGAAGCTTCGATTGTCAAAACTTTCGTCACATTTTTGTCTGCAAAACGGCGCTTGAACTCACGTCCTATTTCTTCTATGAGAGCAATATCCATCTGATGATTCAAAAAACTGTCAACCTTTAATACGTTGCCCGGCTTTACGATGCCGTCTTTTACGATTCTTTCTTCTAAAAAGTTCATATTTCTATCTCCAATGCATTTTTACTCACAATATCCCCCGCAATTATCTTGCGAGGGATATTTTAGGTCAATTAAAAATTTTCAACGGCGCACTTTTCTATCGCAACGCCCTTTTTGTATGTAACCATATAGTCGTTAAAGCCCTTAACGTCTTCGGGGTCGGGAGCTATGGTCGAACCCTCGTACTTGTCGAATACTCTCGTGTTCAAATATTCTTCGAGAGTTTCGTTATCTTCCTTGTTCACGCAATACGATGCCAAAAGAGCCATACCCCATGCGCCGCCTTCTCCCGCTGTGCTCATAACCGTCACGGGTGTGTTCATTGCTGCCGCCATAAGCGACTGTCCCACTCTTTCGGTTTTGAAAAGTCCGCCGTGACCGAGAAGCATATCAAGCTTAACGTTTTCTTTTTCAAACAAAATATCCATACCGACTTTCAACGTTGCCATTGTTGCATACACCTGTGCACGCATAAATTCGGGAAGCGTGAGCTTAACGTCCGCTTTTCTCGTAACAAGCGGTCTTCCCTCGGAAACATCCGTGATTGTCTCGCCCGAAATATAGTTATACGACAAAATTCCGCCGCAATCCTTTGCACCTTTTTCCGCTTCAAAGTAAAGCGTATCGTAAAGACGGGGAGTGGAATATTCAACCCCCATAGCCGTGAGAACCTGTCCGAAAAGACGAACCCAGTTATCAAGGTCTGTACAGCAGTTGTTGCAATGAACCATGGCAACGGGAGCACCTGTGGGAGTCGTAACCATGTCGATTTCGGTATAAACACCCTTTAAAGCTTTTTCGAGAACCGCCATTGCGAAAATGGAAGTACCTGCCGAAACGTTACCTGTTCTGGGAGCAACCGAATTTGTCGCAACCATGCCTGTGCCTGCGTCGCCTTCGGGAGGTGCCATAATAACTCCCGCACAAAGTGTGCCTGTGGGGTCAAGGAGCTTTGCCCCCTCTTCGCTCAATACGCCTGCGTCTTCGCCCGCATTCAAAACCGTGGGAATAACATCACGCAACGAGAAAGGAAGATTGTTAACCTTCAAAAGCGAATCAAACGCTTCAACCATTTTTTCGTCGTAGTCGCACTTTTCGCTGTCGATGGGGAACACGCCGCTTGCTTCGCCTACGCCCAAAACTTTTTTGCCTGTGAGCTTCCAATGAACATACCCTGCCAAAGTCGTAACAAAAGCAATGTCTTTCACGTGTTCTTCGCCGTTCAAAATCGCCTGATAAAGATGAGCGATTGTCCAACGCTGGGGAATATTAAAGTTAAAGAGCTTTGTCAAACGGCTTGCGGCCTCTTCCGTAATTGCGTTACGCCATGTGCGGAAAGGAACAAGCTGATTGTCGTCTTTGTCAAAAACTATGTAACCGTGCATCATTGCCGAAAAACCGAGCGAGCCGATTTCTTTAATCTTCACACCGTACTTTTCTTCAACATCTTTTGCCATTTTTGCATATGCATCCTGAAGCCCCTCCCAAACAGAGTCGAGAGAATATGTCCAAATTCCGTTTTCGAGCTTGTTTTCCCAATCGTGACCGCCCGATGCGATGGGCGAATGGTCGCTGCCCACCAAAACGGCTTTGATTCTTGTCGAACCGAATTCGATACCCAAAGCGGTTCTTGCGTTTTCGATATCTTGTATAATCAAATTCTTATCCATTGATAAACCCTCCTTAATATAGATACAACAATTATATCAATAAAATATGTCAAAATCAACACATTTATTTGATGAAAAAGCTCTCCGGCAAAAGCTCTCCGAGCGTAAAAGACGCACCTTTCAAAATAATTTCGAAATCAGCGTCGCAAAACTCGCTCATCACCTGTCGGCACTCGCCGCAGGGCGGGCAAAAAGTATCCTGTGCATTTGCAATCGCAATCGCTTCAAAATTTCTTTCGCCGCAGCTTACGGCTTTGGTGAAAGCCACTCTTTCGGCACATATCGTCGAGCCGAAAGCCGAGTTTTCAACGTTGCACCCGGTATAAATTTTGCCCTCGACCGTCAAAAGAGCGGCGCCCACCTTAAACTTCGAGTACGGCGCGTAAGCGTTTTCCGCCGCTTTTTTTGCCTCAATGTATAAGCTGTTCATAAAAACCC
Organism: uncultured Oscillospiraceae bacterium; assembly: GCA_964604405.1. Taxonomy (GTDB): domain Bacteria; phylum Bacillota; class Clostridia; order UMGS1883; family UMGS1883; genus RGIG1927. The sequence continues at coordinate 25,327 of CAZRYW010000002.1, read as the reverse complement.
TCCGCCCCAAAGTCATATTCAATGCCGAACAAATCGCAAACCGTTGCCGCAATCTGCCCGAAATTTTTTCTCTTGCCCAAATTTTTTGCCTCAAATGCGGGAGAATATATAATAACGGGCACGTTTTCCCTCGTGTGATCCGTTGTGCGAGTGTAGTCGGGGTCACACCCGTGGTCCGCCGTGATTATCAATACATCGTCATTCGTCAGATTCTTTGTAATTTTCGGCAAAAACGAGTCAAACTCGGCAAGCGCTTTCGCATAGCCGTCACGGTCTCTGCGGTGTCCGTACAGCATGTCAAAATCCACAAGATTCACAAAACAAAGCCCCTCAAAATCACGCTTTGTCAGCTCCTCTGTTTTTTTCAGCCCCTCAAAATTCGAATGTGTCAAACAGCTCTCGCTGATTCCGCAATGTGCGAAAATATCGGCGATTTTCCCCACGGAAATAACCGTGTAATCACGCTTTAAAACGTCCAAAACGGTTTTCTCGGGCGGCTTCAACGAAAAATCACGCCTGTTTGCCGTTCTTTTGTAGTTGCCGTTCTCTCCGACGAAAGGCCGTGCAATCACTCGTCCCACGGCGTGTTCGCCTCGGAAAATTTCACGAGCCTCGGCACATATCGCATACAGCTCTTCAAGCGGAACAATTTTCTCGTGAGCTGCAATCTGCAAAACGCTGTCAGCCGATGTGTATATTATCAAATCTCCCGTTTTGACGTGCTCATCACCGTATTCTTCCATCGCCGCAATCCCCGAAGCGGGTTTGTTCAAAATAAAACCCCGCCCGCACTTTTTTGTCAAAATATCGAGCAATTCTTTCGGAAATCCGTCGGGATATGTCGGAAAAGCCTCCTTCGACACAACGCCCGCCATTTCCCAATGCCCCGTTGTCGTATCCTTCCCCATCGAAATTTCTTCCAGAGAACCGTATGATGCGGTAGGACAATCCTCCTGCGGCAAATAGTCCGTGAGATTGCCCAGCCCCATTTTCAAAAGATTCGGAATATCAAAATACGGACTCTTCGACACACTTTTCAACGTGTTCGTGCCCTCGTCTCCGAAAAGACGGGCATCTTCGGCATTGCCTATGCCGAACGAATCCAAAACAATCCAAAATACTCGTTTCATTTTTTCTCAATCCTTACAGCTGTTTTCAAAGCAATTTCAATCATTCGGTTAAACGTTCTTTCCCGCTCTTCGCTTGTTGTCTCTTCTCCCGTGACAAGATGATCCGATACCGTCAAAATCGCAAGCGCACGGCGATTGAGCCTTGCTGCGGTCATGTAGAGTGCGGCAGCTTCCATCTCCACCGCAAGCACCCCCATCTTTTGCCACGATGCGACAAAAGACGGATTGTCGTTATAAAAAACGTCACTCGAGAGCACAGCACCTATATGAACACCCTCGCTTCCCGCTTCGTGTGCCGCCGCCGACAAAAGCGAATAGTCACATGCCGCCGAAAAAGTCCCGGGCAAATTGTATTGAGATACAAACGATGAGTCGTATGACGCACTCTGAGCCAAAATAATATCCCTCACGGCAACTTTCTCGCTGTATGCTCCCGCACTTCCGACTCTTATAATGTTTTCGACGTCGTATTCTTTGAAAAGCTCATACGAATAAATCCCTATCGAGGGCATTCCCATGCCCGATGCCATTACGCTGACGGGAGTGGATTCGAAAACTCCCGTATATCCCATGATACCTCTGACGGAGTTGACCAAACGTGCGTTTTCCAAAAAATTTTCCGCAATGTATTTTGCCCGCAGCGGATCTCCCGGCATCAAAACCGTTTTCGCAAAGTCACCCTTTTGTGCGCTGTTATGCGGTGTCATATTCATTCTCCTTTCACGATTTTCACTATTCTGCTCGTTCCCAGTCTGTCTGCACCGAGCTTCAAAAAATCTTCGGCATCGACAATGCTCTTGATTCCGCCCGCCGCCTTTATTTTCTTGCCTTTTATATGCTTTTTGAAAAGTGCGATATCTTCTTTTGTCGCACCCATTGTCGAAAACCCCGTGCTTGTTTTGATAAAATCCGCATCGGAGCGATTTACAATTTCACACATTTTGATTTTTTCATCCTCGGTCAAAAGGCATGTTTCGATGATGACCTTGAGTATTTTTCCGTTGCAGGCACGCTTGACGGCATTTATTTCGTCAAGCACAAAATCATAGTCTCCTTCTTTTACTTTGCCTATGTTTATCACCATGTCGATTTCGTCGGCACCGTCCTCTTCGGCACGCTTTGCCTCAAAAACTTTTACCTCTTTTGTCGAATACCCCGTCGGAAACCCTATAACCGTGCAAATTTTCACTCTCTTTTCGGCATATTCCGCCGCTTTTTTTACAAAAAACGGCGGTATGCAAACCGAAGCGGTCTTGTATTTTATTCCGTCATCCACAACACATTTTATATCCTCCCACGTACACTCCGGTGCGAGCAGCGTGTGGTCAACCGTTGCCAAAACATCGTTTATATTCATTTTCCGTCCCTCTCTATCAATAGCTTTATCGCCTCAACGGCAATTTTGATTGCATAATCCGTATCGTGTATTATTTCATCCGGCAAATTCTTTTCACGCCTTGTCTGATTACCCAAAACAGCCAAAACGCTGCCCACTCTTACACCCCGCACACTTCCGAGCGTAAAAAGTGCCGCCGATTCCATCTCGCTTGCCAACGCCCCGCATTTTATCCACGCCGTCCAGTCGTTTTTGAGCTTTTCGGCTATGGGCATACTCTCGGGCGAATGTTGACCGTAAAACGAATCCTTGCAATGCACAACGCCCAAATGGTGGTTAATTCCCAGTTTTTCTGCGGCGTTTTTCAAACTCTCCGTCACAAAAAAGTCGCTCACGGCAGGAAATTCCAAAGGCGCGTATTCTTTCGATGTTCCCTCATAGCGAACAGCTCCCGTTGCAATCACGGCCTCTCCCGCCTTGACGTTTTCGGCCATGCCGCCCGCCGTTCCCACACGTATGAAAGTATCACATCCTATATGGCACAATTCTTCCAACGCTATTGCGGCTGACGCTCCGCCGATTCCCGTGGAACACACCGAAACCTTTTCTCCCGCAATATAGCCCGTATAGGTCACAAATTCTCTGTTTTGTGCCACAAATTTCGGCGATTCGAAATACGAAGCGATTTTTTCGCATCTTCCGGGGTCTCCCGGCAATATAACGTATCTTCCCGCATCGCCTTCACTCAATCCGATGTGGTATTCACAATTCTTCGAATATACCGTAGCCATACAAACACCTCCTTGTTATAACATCATTCTACCATGCCTCAAAGTGCTTGTCAAACTTGACATTACGGGCATTTTATTATAAAATGACAGTTAGATAAATTGTAAAGGAGATTGGAAAATGAACACAAAGAAAATACTTGTTGTCGAAGACGAAAAACCTATTTCCGATATACTTAAATTCAATCTCGTAAAATCGGGTTACGAGGTTATTTGCGCATATGACGGCGAAGAAGGACTCAATCTCGCACTCACCGAAAACGTCGATCTCATTTTGCTTGATGTTATGCTTCCCAAAATGGAGGGATTCGATGTGTTGAAAAGCGTCCGAACAACAAAACAAAACGTGCCTATTTTGATGCTCACGGCACGTGAGGAAGAGGTCGATAAAATCCTCGGTCTCGAATGGGGCGCCGATGATTATATAACAAAGCCGTTTTCAATGCGTGAGCTTTTGGCACGCGTCAAAGCAAATTTGAGACGCAGCGTTTCCGAGGTTTCCGAATCTTCCTCCGAGAGTGCAACGTTCGGTTCGATTACGATTAATTATTCACGCTACGAGGTCACCAAAAACGGCGAAGTCCTCGAGCTCACTCTTCGTGAATTCGAACTCTTAAAATTCATGGCGTCACAGCCGGGACTTGTATTTTCGAGAGAAATGTTACTCGAAAAGGTTTGGGGCTACGAATATTTCGGCGATGTGCGAACCGTTGACGTAACAATAAGACGACTTCGAGAAAAAATCGAGGACGATCCCGCACATCCGCTCATCATCATGACAAAGCGAGGCATAGGATATTACCTCAACAAATAAGGTTAGTAGGGTGTTTTTTTAATGTTTAAAAGTATTCAATGGAAAGTAATAGCGATTTTTCTTTTGCTTACGATGTCTGTTATGATAGTGGTAGGCACTTTTCTTCTGCAAAATATTTCCGCTTATTATCACGATGACTTTGCGACAACCCTCACAACACAGGCGTTTACTCCGTCCGTCAGAGCGGAGCTTGCGGGTGCGGCATTGTCCGACAACCCCGTAGCCGAGCTGACCGAAATCATGAATATATATTCCGTCCGTCTCATGCTCGACTCTTACCGTCATTATTACATCATCGACGGAGAGAGCGGACAGGTGCTTTCATCGAGCAAATCCGGCAGCACAAAAGTTGATCTTACTCCAAACCTTCTTGCCGCCATGGACGGAAGCGTCGGAGAAGAAATCGACCGTAGCGCCGAATATATGGACTATGCTCTTCCCATCAAAAACGGCGAAAAGATTGAATATATCATCTATGTCATCGACAGCAAGGAAGAGCTGTACGATGTCATCAGAAACATTTTTATAAACATTTTATGGGCACTCGTTTTCGGACTTCTTATCAGCTCTTTCATCGGTCTCATTTTGTCCCGAACGATTATTTCGCCCATATCAAACCTTCAGGTCAGCGCCGAACAGCTTTCCGAGGGCGAATTCGGCAACCGAATCGAGGTCAAAAGCCACGACGAAATCGGCAAGCTTACAACGGCGTTCAATATCATGGCAACAAAAATCGAAGAAAACCTTTCCGATATCGAAGCCGAAAAAAACAAGGTCGAAGCGATACTTTCGCAGATTACCGACGGTATTGCCGCATTCGACCAAACAGGCGAATTGATTCACTCAAACACCGCCGCCGCCGAATATCTTCCTCAAAAGGACTCTACTACCTTTGACGAATTTGTAGCATATCTCAACTTGGATATCACCTTGGAACAATTAAACTATCTCGACCGCAACCGAGTAGTCGAGCGCAGAACAAATATCGGAACAAAAATCATCCGCACTCTTTTCGCTCCCTATTCCGACAGCGACGACAAAAACGGCGGTACGGTTGTCGTAATAGCCGATATCACCGAACAAACAAAACTCGAAAGAGCACGACGTGAGTTTGTTGCAAACGTTTCTCATGAGCTTCGAACACCCATAACCACAATAAAAAGCTATGCCGAAACGATTCTCGACATGGCAGACGAAGAAACTCCCGAAACAAACTTCATAAAAGTAATCGACAAAGAAGCCGACCGCATGACGAGAATTGTCTCCGACCTACTCACTTTGTCAAAACTCGACAATGCGGCAAAAGTTATGGACAAAAAAGTATTCGACCTTTCTCTTCTCACCGAAAGCGTCGTCGAAAAACTCAAAATCGGAGCTTCCGCAAAAAATCTCAACATCCGTTTTCAAAAAGAGGGCGACACAAAAAGCTTTTTCGGCGATGAAGGCAGGATAGAACAGGTCATCACCAACATTGTTTCAAACGCTATCAAATACACTCCCGAGGGCGGCGAAATATCAGTAAAATGCGAAGCAAAATATACCGAAGCGTGCATTATCGTTCAAGATAACGGCATGGGCATCCCCGAAAAAGACCTTCCCCGTATTTTCGAGCGCTTTTACCGTGTCGATAAAGCACGAAGCCGTGAAAGCGGCGGTACGGGTCTCGGATTGGCGATAGCGAAAGAACTAGTCGAGCTGCACGGCGGCAAAATCAAAATCGAAAGCCGTGAGGGCGAGGGCACAACTGTGATTATTTCAATGCCGATGATAAACGTATAATAAAATCTTACCTTTTCGTCCGCAGAGAACGGGCAGCTGCGTGTCGAAAAATTCGACACGCTTAAAATTAACAATTGTAATACAGGATTAAACTGTCTGTCATTGAATTGTAACATAAATAGTGTATAATGCTAATGAGGATTAGTGGAAGTGTCCTCATCGGAGGTAATCGTTATGAAAAAGAAGATTATTTCCGTACTATTGGCTTTGGTGCTTTTGTTTACGGCACAAATCGCAGTTTTCGCACATCCGGAATATGTTCAGGAGGGAAGCCATAGTACGGTTTCCAACTTAATAACAATAAAAAAACCCGATACGGCAACCACCGCCACCTTGAAATCTACATATTCGATAACAGGTGTCGGCTCAACGGGAGTATCGCTTTGTTTTTACGTGTTTGACGGCACAAATTATGTCGCACAAAAAAATGCCGACGGTTCTGTTGCAACGTACACAATCGGTTCATCAGGTGTGTTCTATCGCCAAATCTCGCTCAAAGAAGGCACAAATCGCATCATGGTTCGTGCCGAAGCACCCGACGGCAATTATCAGCTCAAATATCTCACCATCAATGTGGTAAAATCCGATGTTGTAGCCGATGTGCAGGCATTTTCGCTCAATGTGCAGTCAAAGTTAAACGGTTGGCTTAATTAAATCAGGCATGTAAGGAAATCCGCATTTTGTTTGCGGATTTCTTTTGAATTATCAAAAAAAGAGGGTTTGTATGTTAAAGGAAAGGATAAAAAGCGGAATAATTGTTTTTCTGCTTGTCACAAGCGTGTGCTTGACTTATCGGTTGTGGTTCAAAAGCGGAATCTTGGGTTCGGACTGGCCGCATTTTTCTTTTGCGGACAATGTTTTCGTGCGCATTTTTACGGGCGAAAAACAAACCGTCAGCGTCCCGAGAGAAAACTTGTCAAAACCGAGAAAAATCGTCATCAACGACGGCGATTTATGGATTCCTTATTACAATACCGACACGGTTTTCGACAACCTCAACGATCAAACGAGTGCCGTTTTGAAAAGTGCGTTGGCGGGCAATTGGAGCAAAACCGATAAAATAACATACGAAAAATGGCTCGGTCATCTCAGCGAAATCGGCGTATATGTCGAGTACCCCATCGAAGTCACTCCCAAAATGCTTTCGTTGATACTCAATACTTCTTTTGAAAAATTCCCCTCCGAGATAACAATGATAAAAGATGCAATCGTTATCCCTGCGGGAGAAGAAGCCGTCAAAGTGGCAATTCGAGATGCCAAAACAAACGAAGCGGTCGAGTTTTACATCGAAGACGATAATCTCTCTTTCCCCGAAGAAGTTTTAAAGCTTTTTGCCGAAAAATATCCCCGTGACGGTTACTACGAGTTTGCTTACACAACTCTTTTGAGCGATACTCTCGCAAGCGGCAATGTCAGCGTTGACGATTTGGTGCTTTTTTCCGACAACGACTCTTCTTATCGCGATATCGAAGCAAAAAATCCTCTCGAAAACAAAAAACATGCCGATGTCTTAAAAGGCTTTTCGTTTGACCCCAAGCCTTTAAGGCATTATCCCGACCGGTTCGGTGCGGAAACATATGTCGAAAACTATGCGACTGTACGCATATTCCCCAACGGATATATCGAATACAGCGCAGCCGATGATGAAAGAGGCATCGACTTGGGCAAAAACGCAAATAACCCCTACGAAATTCTCAATGCGGCAATAGACTTTGCCGAAACGCTTTGGAGCGGCATTTCAACCGAACCTCTTACCGTTTTGGTATCGGGTGTCGAAACAACCGAAAAGGGACAACGCTTTACCTTGGACTACTATTACGGCGGCAGAGAAATTGCCGTGAGCCTTTCCGAAAACGGCGCAGAGCCGCTTTATCACGCAATCGAAATAGAAACATCGGCAAACAAAATCATCTCCTATCGCCAGTATTTGAGACTTTACGAACAGTCCGACTCCGTAACCGAACAGGGAAGCTTCATTGAAGCGCTTGATTATTTCATCACATTGTTTTCGGATTCGCCCCACACCATTACCGATTTGTATCCGGGCTATTCGGATAACGGCGAAAATCAAACAACTCTCAAAACAACGTGGCTTGCAAAAACGGATTCTAAAGACAGACGTTATTTTAAAAACGATTGAGGAGGCGTGTTATGTCCTGGTCAAAAATAAAAAACATAATGATTATTATCCTTGTGATTATAAACGTGTTTCTCATATGCGATATTATACTGACTTCTTTATCGTCAAATGCTCTTCCCGACAAAACAGCAAACGATTTTGTCGGAATACTCAAAAAAAAGAATATTACCGTCGATGAAAAAATCGTTCCCAAAGCATACGAAAAGCGTGAAACATTTACCGTGACAATGTATTCTCCCGACGAATTTTCAACTGCGTTTTTGGGCGAGAGAGTCTCTTTCAAGACTGTAGGCAATACTGCGGTAGCCGAAAACGACAACGGAAAACTCACAATCGAGGGCAATTTTATAACATTTAAAGCGGAGGGCGAAAAAGCCTCCGCTTCACCGACCGATATTTTGAAAGCCGTCAAAAAATGCGGACTTGACGTAAGTCACACAGTCTATGACGAAGCTGACGGCACTTTGAAAAGAGTATTTTCGGGAATAGAGGTTGACGGAATTTATCTCAAAGTCACTCTTTCGCAAGACGGAAAAATTTTGTATGCCGAGGGCAAATGGCCCAAAATCGAGGTCGAATCGGAAAACGACCGTGCAAGCATTATCTCCGCCGTAATGAATATCAAAAACAGACTTCCCGAAAACGCACACATTTCCGATGCCGAAAAAATCTACGTGTTTGAATATGTAAACAACACCCCCAACATAAAAAACGGATGGCGAATATCCGCAAACGGCAAAAGTTATATCGTGAACGAATAATTTGTGCAAAATGACTAAAATACCCAATTCAAAATTGGTGAATAGGTCAAAATTAACAAAAAACGACCGATTGTGTTTGACTTTTTTGAGAAATATGGTATCATAATACTTGTAATAATTAGAAAAAGCCCTCTCGAAAGGGCAAAGATAAAGTAGACATAATTCAGTCACTAAATAAGGGAAAACAAAGCGGAAGCGTCAGCTTCCGCTTTTTGCATATATTAAAGTTTTTTCAAAATCTTTTCTCCCGTCAAAACGAGATTTTCAAGCATTATATTCATTCCAAACCGCCGCTCTTTGTAACCGAAGAATAAGGCGACAATGTGATTACAAACGAGCCTATCTTCACTTTTTTGTATTCCGCCGAATTGTTGAAAAATTTGCTTTTTGTGCCGTTTTCGAAAACATATACGTCCGATACTATGCTCACAAGCTTCATATAATCCTGTGTTTTCAAAAGTCCCATGTCGGCAGCGTTTTTCGAAAAAAGTTCGGCACATTTTTTTGCTCCGTCAAAAGATATGTGCAGCTTATCGGCCATCTGCGATGTATTGTAGTCCCAAAGCTGAAAATTTTTTGCAACGGCATCTTTACCCATCTCGGCAAAACATTCTCCCGCCAAATCGTACAAATTCACGAAATCGCAGCCTGTTTCTTTTGCCACTTCTTCAACCGCATTGAAAAATCCGCCGTTATTGCCGTTGGGTTTTTCGTTTTCGCCCGCATTGCCCCACGAATAGCCTACCGAAGGCTGCGGTTTTACGAGTATCACGTTTATGCCTTTCGCTTCTGCTTTTTCAATCATTTCACGAAGAGCGTTTTTCATTGTATCGTGACTCTTATCGTCACGGTTTCTGTCATTTATGCCAAACTGAATAATGAACACGTCTCCGTCTTTTCCTTCTTTGAGAACCGTCGGAAAAATCACGTCACGCCAGTTGCGTGCCCAGTCGCCCGAAGAGGCAAGGTTAACAACGTCATATTCATCCGAAAGATATCTGTCCAAAACCTGCGCCCATCCCGTTCTTATTGTTCCGGGCAAAATATCATCCTCGACCGACTGCGGAAGATACGGATAATAATTGCAGAGCGTGGAGTCTCCCGCAACAAACACTTTCGTTTTGCGGGGGATAATTACCGGCGAAAGAGCGGCTTTTACACTTTTCAGTTTTGTCGTCTTTCCCGAAAGCGAAATTTTCACTTCATCTTCAACGGTAAAATCGTTAAAAGTGTAACGTGTGTTTTGCGGAATAGAAACCGTGCCGTACATATCAACGTTACTGCCGACAACATAATCGTTAATCAAAATGTTTGCTCTTTGATTATCACTCTTTGTAAAAGAAAAATCATACGTTCCCCCGGGCAGTTCCACCGAAAATCCCTCATGTTCCGTGTCAATACCCCCCTCGGGCGAAAATGTGAAAATCGGACTTATTTCAACGGTTGTTTCCGTATCGCAAAGCAGTGTTATCTTGCCGTTTATTGCCTTAGTTTCGGCAATAATTGAGTGGTCGAGTTCGTGCGAAAGATAAGCTTCTCCGTTTACGTAAACGTTATTTCCGCCGTTTATGACAATTCGAAAACTTTCCGCAAAACCCCACTGCCTAACGTCGAAAACGGTTTCACCCGTGAAAGTTTTAATGTAGCGGTATGCGTCATCTTGTCTCGAATATAGGTCGGGAATTGTTTCAAGTCCCTTTGCGACAAGCTCTGCGATTTTAAAAGCACCCTGATACGAAAAGTGTGTGTTGTCTGCGACTCCGTCGGGATATTTTTCGTATTCGCCCGCATTTGCGTGGAGATAAAGGGCTTTTGAGCCTTCCATGCCGTAACTGTTCGCAAGATATCTCGACGACGAATTAATGTCAATCAATGGCAGATTGTGCCGCTTTGCCGCGTCCCTAAGGAGCGAAGCATAGCTCACTTCGTCCCCGGGAGGATAAATTTTGCCTGTTTCTTCATCGAACCAACGTGACTGCGTTTGTGTCAAAATTACCACATTTAAGCCTTTTTTTAAGGCAGGGAGAATATATTCTTCGTCAAGCATCACAGCAAAATCTTCGTGACTTATGTATCTTTCGGGTTTGTTCCAAGCCCCCTCGTTGTGCCCAAACTGAATTAACACATAATCTCCTTTCTCCCCCTCATTTAAAATCGAGCTATATCTGCCTTCATTAAAGAAACTTTTTAAGCTTCTGCCCGCCATAGCGCGGTTTTCGACCGTTACGGAAGAATCGAAAAACATCGGAAGCATTTGCCCCCATCCTGCCTGAGGAGCCATGTTTTCGCGGTATGATTGAGCCGTCGAATCACCTGCAATAAAAATTTTCACCTTGTCACGCCTCGCTTCGCCTCGTTTGATAGTCACCGTTTTATCGTTCTCGTTCCAATTTGCCGTCATGCCGAACGCCTCGGCTATCAATCGTACGGGAACCATTGTGCGGTCGTTTACAATTACGCTTTCGGCATCGGTCGTACTTTTTGTGCCGTTTAATGTGTATGAGTTTGTGCCGACTGTTGTTTTGAATACCGTTTTGCCTTTTGTGACCGTAACGACTTTGTCGCAATAGTCAACAGTACAATCGAACGCTTCGGCGATAAATCTGAGCGGAACCATTGTGCGGGAATTCGAAATATATGCGGGAGAATCGAGAGCAAGAGTTACACCGTTTATATTTGCTTCGTTTGAACCGATTGTAAGTTTTACTCCGTCTTCCAAATAATATCCGAGATGTGGCGGTTGGTTGTAGCTCGAATTTTGCCAAACAACGCCCATTCGGTAAATGTGATCCGTCATAAGAGGCGGAACGGAATATTCTGTGGGGATTGTCGTTGTGTAAATTCTTATTGCGCTGTTATCTTGCGTTCTCCAAATTACCTCTTCTCGCCAGTCGCCCAAAAAGTCGGCTTGCAGACAGGGATTTGCTTTTGTTGAATTGTTTGACGCACAGCCGTCTTTTGCGGAATCAAACAAAAGATAGCCGTGACCGTCTTTATCGACATCGGTTATGCCTGTGCCCGAGAGATATTCATCGTACAAGTCGCCGTCCCAGTAGATACGGAAATTTTGTCCGCAATCGTCAACATCGGTCACGGTTTCGCCGAAAGAATTGATTCGTCTTGCGCCGCTTCCCACATTGACAATGTAGTTGCCTCTGAATATTCCCGGGTTTGAAATCATACCTCGTCCCGTGTCCTTGCCGCCGTTTTCATGGAAAATGACATCGCCTGTTTTCGCATCGTAAATCGTGTAGCCGTAGGGAGCGCTCTCGTGAACGGAGAAATATTCGAGACCTTCGTTGTCGGGATCGAAATCTCCCAAATGCTGGGCATCACCGTGTCCTTTGAAAGAACACCATAAAACGCTGCCGTCATGGTCGAGCGTTAATGAACCGAAGAAAATTTCGTCACAGCCGTCGTTGTCGGCATCGCCGACGGAAAGGTTGTGGTTGCCCTGACCTATGTATTTTTCGTTGCCGGAATCCATTGTGTCGAATCGCCATACTTTTGTGAGAATGTTGTCTTTGAAAGTATATGCCGCAACAACGGTTCTGCCCGGACCTACATTGCTTCTGCCGTAATAGTAGCCTCGCTGGGTTACAACGTGAGGAGTTACGCCGTCAAGATATGCGACGCAGGCGTTGTAGCGTTCGCTTCGGTTGCCTGCATTGTCGCCGAAAACGAGTGTGTTGGGTTCGTTGTTTTGAGGGTCGTAAGGAACACGTGTTATCTCTTTGCCGGTTGCCCCCTCGAAAACGCTCAAAAAGAGCGGCCCGTCAATGTTTTTGCCGCACCAAACGTTTGTGTATACGGCATCTTTGTCGCCGATTATGTTGCCCAAACCGTCAATTGTCCCGTCACAGGTGCGAAGAACTACCTCCGCTTTGCCGTCGGAGTCGAGATCGTATACGACCATTTGCGTGTCATGTGCACCTGCACGGATGTTGATGCCCATATCAATACGCCACATAAATGTGCCGTCGAGTTTGTATGCATCAATGTAAACTTTGTCGCTGTTGCCGCCCGTTGCGGCATCCTTTGAGTCGGAGGGATCCCATTTTAAAACGATTTCGTATTCGCCGTCGCCGTCAAGGTCGTCGATTGCGGCGTCGTTCGGAGAATATGTTACACCTTCTCGTGTCGGAGTGGGCTGATTTAACGGGATTTCGAGATATCCGTTTGCCCAAACCGATACTTCTTTTTTGCCTTTTAAATTATATACACAATCCGCTGTGCCGAGGGGATCTGTGTAGTTTGTTTGGGTAGTGGTGAGGATTTCTTTGCCATTGCGGTAAAGTGTGTAAGATGAGTCGGTCATCTGCCAGGAAAGATAGACTCCGTCATCGACTTTAACGGCAACAAGTCCGCCCGAGGGTGAATCCAAAGCCAATGCCGTTACGGCACAGAGGGACATTATTGCCGCAATGAGTGAAATAAACAGCTTTTTCATTTTCGTTCTCCTTTTTTTGTTTGTCAGTTTTTGTGATATGCTTCTCCGCCCCAGTATCGGGTGTTGTTATAAAGGCGTTTGGGCTGAGGGAGCGGGGTATCGCCCGTTTTGGTGATATCAATATCGTTCGAAGAATATATAACGGCTTCATCATTTGAATAAACGATGAGCTGGTCTGTACCGGAACCTGTCAAATCGCCCCAGGCAACGTATCCGTCAAACGGAAAATCGAATACGGTGTTGAGATGACCGTCGTATATCGCATTCGGCATTCCTCCGCCACGTCGATATGCGAGAATATGGTCTGTATGCTTGCCGTCGAGGTTGTTGATGACTGTGCAAATACTGCTCCAGCCCGGAATGGTGCGTTTTTCTTTGTAGAGACATTCGCCCTTGGAGGAAACAATGAAAATTCCGTCAAGACCGGGGTTTGAACGGTCGATTCTGTCGAGACCGCAAATTTCCAAGCCGTCAAGCTCGGGACGAAGATTGCCGATGGCAACGTTTTGACTTTCGACGGTGTCCGTGTATCGCCAGAGAAGCTCGCCCGAGGAAGAATATGCCGTAAAATCATCTCCGCCCACGACAACTTCCATATCTCCGTCGGAATTTATATCGCCGATCCAGATGCAGTCGGCATGGTCTTTCATATCAATCGTCCAGAGTGTTTCGCCTTTGTAATTTAACACGCTGTATCCGATGATGACTTCGTCATGACCGTCACGGTTTAAATCGTAGCACCAGGGGTAATGACCCGTGTTGCCCTCATGAGAAAACATTACGTTAAAGTTTTTGTCGAGTGCCCAAGCTTTGTGATAGCGATCTTTTAATATGATGTTTTGCGGATAACCATCTCCTTCCAAATCGCATATCATGATGCAGTCGTGTGCATCGGGCGAGGGAAGAGGGTGACGGGAAATGAGAGATGCGTTTGAAGCATCGAAAATACAAAGCATATCGTCCATGACACAAATTATCTCGAGTTTGCCGTCACGGTTGATGTCGTACACCTGACAGGGAATATCGGCTCCCGAAGCCTCTGCGGCGGGATCTGTCGAGCCTATTTGCCAAAGGACTTTGCCTGTGAGGTCAAAGGCGGTAATTGCCTGAACGCTGTGGGGGTAGTATCGGTCATCAAAGTGAGAATCGGGTTGAACCATCAAAATTTCCATCCTGCCGTCGGAGTTGATATCGCCGAGCCACATACGGCAAAATTTGCCCGCAGGGGTTAAATCAATACGTGTTATTTCGTTAAGCTTCATCACACATCACCTCATAAATTGATAAAAGAACTATCCCTATTCCGTGGGGGTCGTTGTCACGGGGGAGTAAGTCATATTTGTAATAGTCGCTTGAAAAAGAAAATTCGCTGCCTCTGCAAACTCCGTAAACGTTACCGAATGAGTCAACGCAGTTTTCGAGAATATCTTCGACGGCTTTTATTGCCGATTCTCTGTATTCTTCGCCCAAAAGATTCAATCTGAAGCCTCGCATGAACGAGGATGCAAACATTGCCGAACAACTTGTTTCGAGATAACTGTCGTGCTCGTCTATCACCTGGTGCCATCTGCCGGAGGGCGATTGGTGCGTAAGATAACCTTTTGCGAGAAGACGGAAAAAGTCTTCCAAAAAGAGTCGTTGAGGATGATCTTGCGGCAAAACGGAAAGCAGCTCTGTCAAAGAAAAGATAAACCAACCGTTGCCTCGACCCCAGGCAACGCCTGTTTGAAGATTGTGCCGCAAATCGTACACGTGACTCATGAGATTTTTGTCATCCATATAAAGCCATTTTTTATATTGTACAAACTGATTAACGGCATCGTCCAGATATTTGGAATCCCCCGTCAAACGATATCGGCGAGTCAAAAACGGCACACTCATGTACATGTCGTCAAGCCACATGGTTTCGTTGTGAAAAGAGTGGAGCTGGTGTTGTCTGCAAAACGAACCGTCTGGATTTCTCGGCTGAATGTTTTCCATATAGTCGGAAATAAAAGAGGCAATTTTTTCACCGTCGATTCGGTAAAGAAGCATCGCTTCTTCGAGTGCGGCACCGAACGCACCGCAGTCGTCGAGAGAGTCGATACTCGAAAGCAGATTGTGCAAACTTGCCGCTCCGCCGAAAAAGTCCTTGTCCCACATAGCATAGTCAAACGTTTCGACACATCTTAAAATATGATTTTTTGCGTAGCCTGATATGACAGAGTCGTTCAAAAGCGAAGATATACGCATAAATCCGTACATCACAACGCCGAGCGGGTAATTCCATTTGCCGAAGTTGCTTTTTCCGTAATAAGGACGAATGTACATATCGGCGTCGTCAAGTCGGCGCAAAGAAACGTTTTTCGGATCCAAAAGTTTTGTTACCTTGTCCGAATCGAATGAAAATTCGGGATATGTTTTCACATCGGGGAGATACGGAGAGTCGTTCAGGTTGTATATAACGCCCTCTTGCGTATGGTCTTTCGGATTGAAAAAGATATAGTCCCATTTTGCAAGGTGCGTTCCGAAAATCGCACCGAACCCCAAACTGGTTTTGGTAAATCTAAATTCGAACTCGTTCACGCCTTTTTTGACGGAAAGATCGAGTTTTATCGGAATGTGGTTGTTTCTTTCGTTGAATATATCGGATTCGAAAACCTTTTCGCCGTTGACGAAAAGTTCGCATTTGCCGAAAAGGGAGATGCTCATTCCGACAGAAGAGTCGCAATCGGAGATGTAGTCGCAGCGAAGAGATGCCTTGTCGCCGATTACGGAGTCGGGAAAAAGAGTGTTCATATCCGCTTTGTAGCGATAATCCTTGCCTCGGACTACCCCTGCGGAATAAAACGGTCTGAAAAGCAGTCCTTCTTCGGGGTTGAGGCTCATATATCTGTATGCGATTTTTTTGGCACTTTCTTTAAAATCCATCATTTCACATCCTTTTATAATATAATACCGCAACAAATAACAGGTTAGTATATGATTTTGTTGCAAAAATATTTGTAAATGTGACATTTTTGTTGACAAAACATTTAATTTTGCGATATCCTGTGTTATATAGCGAAAGGACGTGCGACATATGCGAAAAACGGTAGTGAACCGATTTTTGGAATTTGCGGATTTCAACATAATTCAATACGGTCACGAGGATTGCGTGCCGAACTATTCGATAGGTAATTTTGTGAGAAAAAATTATCTTATTCACTATGTTCACAAGGGCTACGGAACATATTCGGTCAGAGGGAGAGAATTTTTTTTGAAAGAGCATGACGCTTTTTTGATATATCCCGACGAAATAACGTATTACGTCGCGTCCGACAGCGATCCGTGGGAATACAGTTGGGTGGAGTTTAACGGAACGGGCGTGTCGAAGTTTTTGTCGGCAACTCTTTTTTCGAAAGACGAACCCGTGGTATACGGGGCGAAAAACGCCGAAGCGGCGATAGAAGCTCTTGCACAAACCGAAAGCAAAAATCCGTATGAATTGACGTCGTTTTTGTACAAGTTTTTGGCTGCGTTCGTGACGGAAAATCCGAAAAGCGGTTCGATGGCGGATGAATACGTCAATGCGGCAATCAGTTATATACATACGTTTTATTACGAAAAAGGCATAAACGTAGATGCGATAAGCAGCTATGTAGGTATAGACCGCAGTTATTTATACCGCATTTTTAAAGAAAAAATCGGAATTTCTCCGAAAAAATACATTATGGAATACAAATTGAAAACTGCGGCAAAGCTTTTGAAAGAAACGGGACTTTCGGTAGGTCAGGTGGCGTTGTCAACGGGATTTGACGACCAGCTGTACTTTTCGACGGCTTTCAAAAACCATTACGGAACATCGCCCACAAAATACAGAAAGTAGAATAAGGATTTTGAGCTGTATGAAAAAAGTGCGGTTTTTCCGCACTTTTTTTAAATGAGGATAGGTTGGAGCTGATTGCCTTTTACGGCTTCGTCTATTGTGGGAGCGATAAGTGAAAAATCTGATACCAATGAGTTGTGCTTTTTTGTTGGATCATCCTGCCCAAAGGGGACAAAGTAAATGTTTTTCGTATTCAAAAGCAAACCGAGGTTTTTTGCGTTTGCGCCCAAGGCGTCGTTGGATGACGGCGCAATAATAAGCGGACGTTCGTTTCTCAAATGAGCCTTTGCCGCCATGGTCACGCAAGTGTCGGTGATGCCTGCGGCAAGCTTTGCCATGCTGTTGCCCGTACACGGCGCAATGACGAGTACGTCAAAAAGCTTTTTCGGGCCTATGGGTTCGGCGGCGGTTATGGAAGATATTATGTCCGAGCGGCAAATATCTTCTATTTTTTTTCTGAAATCCTCCGCTTTTCCGAAACGTGTGTCGGTACCGAAAGAGGCGGGGCTCATTATCGGAGTTACAGTATACGTCTCGGCGAGCTTTTCGAGTTCGACTATTACCTTGTCAAAAGTACAGAAGGACCCCGTAAAAGCAAAGCCCAGTTTTAACTTTGCGCACATACGGGTGGTATTAGTCCTCCTTTCGGGGTTTGATTTGTAAATCACGAGCGATGTTACATACTGTTTTTTTGATGATTTCACCTGCCGTAACCGGGGCGACCTTTCCGGGAAGCCCCAGAGCCCATATCACGTTTGCGCCGAATGTTTTGGCGCTGTCGAGGTCAACTCCGCCGGGCTTTGACGCAAGGTCGATGATGCCCGAACTCGGAGAAAGACGACTCAAAATCTCTTTTGTGCAAATGGGGGCAGGCACGGTGTTGAATATGATTTTGTTTTGCGGGACAATGCTTGCAAAATCGTTCAGATGCACAGCCGAAAAGCCTTCGCACTCGGCGTCGGCAAGCTGGGCGCAGTTTCGTGCGACAATGCTGACACAAGAACCCAATGCCGCCAATCGTTTTGCCAATGCCCGTGCGATTTTGCCGTATCCGGTCACGATGACCTTGGATGAGTGAAGCGTAAACGGAAACTCCTCCATGGCGATTTGTATTGCACCTTCCGCCGTGGGAACGGCATTTAAAATTTCGAATTCGGGGCACATGGCGTAGTCTATCCACCTGAGAGAGTAGACGTCGAAAAGGGCTTTGACTTTTTCGCTCAGTCTTCCGCCCATGACGAGCTTTCTTTTGGAGGACAGGGCAGCCACATCACGCAGACTGACACGAACATTATCGTCTGTATCGACCCATACGCCGTCGCTTGAAGCGGGGATTCCCAAAAGAATTATATCGGCTTCGTCCACGCTTGTTTTTAACGGATTTGAGCCGTCGAAAATCTCGACGGAGTATTCTTCGGACAAAAAGGCGGCGGCTTCTTTGAGACGTGTGCCTCCGCCGATAATGAGAATTTTGTCGCTCATATTCAACACCTCACTAAATTATATGTGAAAACAAAAAAATTGTTATGGATTTCCATAACAATTTTTCGTCGAAATTTTTTAAAAATTTTCACGCAGGGTTTTCAATGCGTTGTCGGTGATTTTTTTGCCGTGCTCGCAAATCAAATCGCAGAGCAAATCGTCGGACGAATATTTGCCGAACTCCGCAAGATACCACGGGGCATCGGAGGGAACGGTCAAATAGTATTTGCCGAGATAAAAATACAACTCGCCGCCGTCAAAATCCGAAGCGCTGTGCGAAAGCTTTATCGCATCTTCGAAGTCGTCGAACGCAATGCAGCTTGTTTTGGAATTTTCGGACACGGCGGGGCGGATTTTGAGCTTTAAACGTTTTTTCGCATTTTGCAAAACGTCTTTGATATCGTCGTCGGGAGCAAGGCGGGTTATGTACATCACCATGGAGTCGTTTGCTCCGGGCATTGCCTCAACCATCAGCCTTGCATCGTGTGCTTCAAAGCCTATCTCGTCACGGGCACGTTCCACAACCGTCATCAAAACCTTTTGCACCCACGGAGCATTGTTGCGAACAGCCTCGGGGGTGATGTTGTGTTCGATCAAATCTTCGAGGGTGAAAGTAACTTTTATTTTGTTAAAATGTATTTTTTCAATCTTCATATTTTATAAACCTTCCTTAGGTAATCATTATACACCCTGAAAGGCATTTTGAGAAGAGGTAATTTTATCTTAATGCGAAAAAAAGAACTCCGAAAGCCGACAAAATCAATCCCAATGCGATGAAAACGGCTTTTTTGGAACGATGAGGAGGACTTGCGCAACAGAGAAACTCATCGACGATTCTTTCGGCTTCGGTTACGGCGGAAAAATCGTCCGAGCATCTGTCACGCAGAATGAAAATCGCCTGCGCTATTTCGGGTGATTTTACGTTGTTTAAAATAATTACCCTTTTTGAAAAATTCATGATTATCCCTCCCTGGGTAATTATTCCCGAGGAAAAAGAGGTTATACATATTATTCAATATAAGCTGCGAGGACGGTGATATCGTCCTTGGGTGCCATGTCGCATTTTTCCATTGCTTTCTCGCATATCAAATCGGCAAGCTTTGCAACGTTGTTGCCGGAAAAATTTTCGAGCTCTTTTATGAGCCATGTGTCCTTTGGGGCACCTTTGCCGTTGCTTTCGAGCACGCCGTCGGATATCAAAACCAAAATGTCGCCGGAGGAAGTTTTTAACGAAAATGTTTCGACGCTGCTTTTGATGTGGGAGCCCAACGGCATTGATTTTGAATACAATGCATCGACCCGTTCTCCCGATTTTGAAAACGTTGCCGCAGAGCCGCACTTGATGATTTTGGCACGCCGTGACATGGGGTTGTACAAAAGCAGGTCGGCTGAAGAAAACGTTGCTTCGCCGTAGGGGATAAGGAGCGAATTGACAATTTTCATGGCTTTTTCTCCGTCAACTCCCGCTTCGAGCAAGTCCAAAAGCATTTCGGCGGCGGCTTTCGATTCGGCATAGGCTTTTTCGCCGTAGCCCATGCCGTCGGTCAATACGGCGGCATAAAGAGACTTGTCGATAACTCGCACAAGAGCCGAATCTCCGGATACTTTCATTTTGTCACGTGCTTTTTTTCTCGACACAAAGGTGATGGAGTCATCGGGTGCGACAACGTATCTGACGGAGCATGTGGCACAATCCTTTTTGCCCGCGCGAATCATTTTGACCCCGCAGGCGGCGCTGACGATTTCGCACACGCCTTTGTCGCAGAGTGAAAATCCGCCGCAACGAGAAAGGCTCATCATTACAACGGGGTCGTAATCTTCGTCTCGCATAACGACGATGTTTTTGCAATTGATGTCTGCTTCGTCCATTTTTCGGGTGATTTCGTCGCAGAGTGCACGGTCAAAGCTTTGAGACGACGACAGTAGCCTGCCTGTGGAATTCAATATTTCGGAAAAAGCGTTTATCTGGTCGGTCGCCGCTTTTTTCAGTTCGGATGTTTTTCCCTGCCACATGATATCGTTTCTGTAAAGCTCCGAAAACTGCAAAAACGCCTCCCTAAATTGGTGAGGTCGCAAACAGCTTTGCAAAATGGGTTCATCGGGAAGAGAGCCGGTCTCGCAAAACTTGCCGAGAGCATAGCGCATACGTGTCATTGTGTTTTTTGCGTCTTTGCTCCAACATTGCCGTTTCATTCCGCAGCCTACACAGCTTCGGCGAGCGATTCGTTCGAAAAATCGAATTTGAGCTTCGTTTTTGCTCTCTCTCATATTGCACAAAGAGTAAAATCGCTTTGAGATATCTTCCACAACCTTGCGTGCGTTTGCTATGACAAATTCGCCGTAGCGTTTTTCGTCTTGGGCAAGGCGGTCTTTTTCGTCACGTGCACCGAAATTTGTAAGATGTAAAAACACTTTTTCGGGAATGAGCGAATATATTATACAAGCGGAAAAAATATCGTATATGTTGATGAGCACTTCGGTGCTGCCGTTGACAAGTGCCGTCACCAATGCATTTGCGAAAATAAATCCCGCATGCGCACACAGATTGCCGTAATGAGCGAGAAATCCCGCAACGAGCCCCGAGAAAGCATACGAAACACAGCTTATGTCAACACGTCCGTTGCCGAGCGACGAGACAAACCCCATGATGAGCCCCGCAATGGCTCCCCGACTGCTGCCGAGACGGATAGAAAATACCAAAACAATCAGTATGCCGCCGATATCCGATAAATTGATTATTCCGAAATCGGTAATGCTTTTCGCACCCCAGAGCGCACAACCCAAAAGCGATATGAGGCTTATTTCTTCTTCGGAGGAAAAAGTATATGAAAGCTTCATTCGTTTGATGACAGGTACCGCAACGCAAAAAGCGGCGCAAGCACAGTATGCGACGGCACACTCCACGAAAAGCATCATCAAATCGTAGTACGAAGCGATAACGGTTGCGCTGTTTGAGGCAAAACCGAAGCAGATTCCCGCCGTGAGAAGAGAAAGAGCGAAAAGCAACGCTCGGACGGAAGGCTTTTTCTTTTGGGATAACGGGAGTTTCTCGCATACGAGGGCGAAAATCGTCATGGCAAAAATATATTTTCCGATATCGCTCAAAGGTGCCGAAGCGGATAATTGACCCAAAATCGCACCGAGCATATAAATATATGTATATTTGCCCGAAAAAATCGCCGCAAAAAATGCACCGCCGAACGGGTTTATGCTGCCGAAAAGCCGTGCTCTCGCACAAAGAATCGACATGCAAAAAAACAATACCGGCATCGGAGACGGACGGGGAAAACGCTGAATTTTGCGAAAAATCGCAGGCGGTTTGATTGTGACGGGCTTTAATGTGGGCTTGTCCATAAAATCACTTGACCTTTCTTTTGTTGTCTTGTGACAAGTATATCAAAACACGTTTGGCAAAAGCTGTCGCAATAACAAACCCAATCAAAATAGATTGCATTTTTTTGCGATATATTATATAATAGAAAAAAATCCTTGAGGAGAGATATGATGAAACCGATATTTCCGTCGTATTTGATAAAACAAAACGCAAAAAAAGCAATGCGGGGCAATTTTCCGATGGCATTGGCGATAACTGCGGTACCGGCATTGGTTGTTTGTGTGATTGCGGCAGCTCTTTTGTGCCTTGCACCCGGAGCCGAAAACACATGGGCGCTTATTACACAGACGAATTCCGATTTGGACTCTTTGAATCCCGTTGTGCAAAATTTGATGCTGTCAACGAGTGCGCTTTCGATTGTTTTTGCGTTTTTGAGCATCGGCTCGAAAAGAACGGTTCTCGATATGATAAGAGGCAAAAAAGTAAAGTTCGCAAATATTTTCAGGTATTATTACAACTGGTATATTGCGGCGATATATCCTCTCGTAACGACGTGCTATTCGTATGCCGCGAATTATCTTGCCGAAAAATGCCTGAGTGCGGGAATGAACGCTGTCGGAGTGGAAATTGTCGCAACGATTGCCGACGTGGTTTATTTTGTCGTGACGTATAAACTCATTTGGTTTGAGTTTTATCTTGCGGACAACGATTGCAAAAACTTTAAGGACGCATTGCAATCGGCATGGAAGAAGACAAGTGTGGGGAACATTGTGAATTATTTTGCACTCATATGCTCTTTCATACTGTGGTTTTTTGTTTCCGCATTGACGGGCGGACTGGCGCTTTTGTATGTGTATCCGTACATGGTATTCTCGCAGGCTATGCTCTATGAGATGAATAAACGTTTTGAAAACAACGGTGCGAAAGCGTTTGAAGACGCAATACGTTCTTTTACGGACAAGAAAAATAACGACGGGGCGGATTCGTCCGATTCGTCGGAAAACTTGGACGAAAAATAAAGAGTAATATATAATAAGTACAAAGAAAGGTTGATTTTGAAACCTTTCTTTGTTTTTTTACGGCAATATTACAGCAGATTAAAGTAATATTACAAAGAGGTTACATCGGTTGACAATCGGGCAATATGTGATTAAAATGACACTTGAGGATAGCAATGAGCGTTTTGTTACAGTATGTTATCGAAATTTTACAGTTTGATTACAAACACGGATAATTTATTGACGGACAAAAAAAGCGGTGCTATAATCTCGGTATAGTCAGGATGCGAATCCTGTCGAAGCGCATGAGTTTCTTTGAAAGCGGGAATTTGAGCGCCAAACAAGATTTGCTTTCAAAAAATTTTTTAAGGAGGATTTGAGACATGAAAAATCTCAAAAAGGTTCTTGCATTAGTAGTAGCAGTAGCTATGCTCGCTTCCATGAGCTTTGTTGCATCCGCTGCAACATACACAGACGTAGCTGCTAACGCTTCTTATGCAGATGCAGTAAACCTTCTTTCTAACCTCGGTATTATCAAGGGTTACGAAGATGGTACATTCAGACCCGACAACACAGTTACAAGAGCAGAAGCTGCTACAATGATCGTACGTATGCTCGCACTTGACGACGAAGTTGAAAACGGCGACACAAACTTTACAGACGTTAACGCTGATGACTGGTGCTCCGGTTTCGTTAACGTAGCTGAAGCTAACGGCATTATCAACGGTATGGGCGATGGCACATTCAACCCCAACGGTGAAGTAACATACGGCCAGATCGTTAAGATGATCGTTTGCGCACTCGGTTATGAACCCGTTGCTCTTGCAAACGGCGGTTACCTCGGTGGCGGTTATCTCTATGCAGGTTCCTCTCAGGTAACAGGTTTCACAAAGGGCGTTTCCGGTACAGCTAACGCTGCAGCTTCCAGAGCTACAGTTGCTAGACTTATCTACAACGCACTTGAAGTTGAACTTATGGCACAGGAAACATTCTCCACAGGTATGAACGGTTCCGAATACAAGACTCAGGAAAACAAGACAATCCTTTCCGAATACCTTGAACTCGAAAAGGTTGACGCTGTAGTTGTTGACACATACCTTTCCAGCGCAACATACGAAGAAGGCGACAACGAAGTTACTCTTGTTATCACAAAGAGCTATGCTGACGAAGATTCCGCTGAATACGAAGCTGGCGACGAAATTTCTTTCGTAGCTGAAGGTACAGACGCTGCAACTCTTCTCGGTTACACAGTAACAGCTTATGTTGGTGAAAACGAAGACGGCGACGAAGCTATCTTTGCAGTAGCTGCTAAGGCAGGTAAGAACACAGCAGTTGTACTTGATACAGAACTCGTTAAGGAATTCTCCGAAACAGAAATCAAGTACTACAAGAGCGAAAACGCTAAGAACACAACAACAGCTAGCATCAACGCATTCGTTTCCTTCAAGAAGGGTGACGATGTTGATACAAACAACGTAGTAGTTAACGGCTTCAATGCTGTAAGCTATGTTGAAGACTATGATGTATTCGCAGGCGTTCTCGACGGTTCTATCGAAGAAGTTACACTTCTCGACAACAACAACGACGGTGATTTCGAATTCATCTTCGTTACAGTTCCCGGTAAGGATTCCATCGAATTCGTAGTTGCTACAATCGACCGCGATGACGATGTTTGGACATTCACAAACGACGATGAAGATAAGGATTTCGACGTTGACTACGAAGACGACGATATGCTTTACACAATCGTTAAGGACGGCAAGATCGTTGACGCTTCCGCAATCGCTGAAGGCGACGTTATCACAGTTCTTGATAGTGACGTATCCGTAATCACAGTTTACGTTTCCTCCACAATGGTTGAAGGTTCCGTTGACGAAATCGACGATGACGTTTACACAATCAACAACAAGGATTACAAGCTCAGCGAAGTATCTTTCGAAGATACAGACACACTCGATGCAGGTGATGAAGGCAAGTTCTACATCAACGCATTCGGTAAGGTTGCATACGTTGACACAACAAAGTCCATCGCTAACGCTGACTTTGTATACGTAATCGACGCTGACGAATCCGAAGGTGACTTCGGTAAGAACGAATACATCGTTAAGGTTGTTAACGCTAAGGGCGCAATCGAAGTTCTTACAATCAAGTCCAAGAAGGTTGACGTTTACGAAGAAACCGGTAAGGTTGCTGAAGATCTTAAGGATTCCGAAGCATTCACATACCTCGAAGACTACGAAGGTCTTATCAGAATCGACACAACAGCTGCAGGCGAAATCAGTGTTATCTACTTCCCCGGTTCTGAAGATGACTTCACAGCTAACGCAAGATACGAAGACGAAAACACAACAGAATACAACGAAGCTCGCGGCACATACGGTTCCGTAGACATTAAGCCCGAAACACTTGTATTCCACAAGGATACAAAGGAAGAAGATCTTGAAGATGCTATCACAGTAACAACTGTA
>CAZRYW010000001.1:0-56861 GCA_964604405.1 uncultured Oscillospiraceae bacterium | reverse complement strand
AAATCACCACTTTATTCTTTATAAAAAATAACAAACTGCGAAGATTGCCTTGGCAAGATTTGCAGTTGCGTGTCGAAAAATTCGACACGCTCCAATTTTTTCTCAACCTCTTGATTTTATAACAATCAAGCTTCCTTTTTTTATTTTTATAATTGCATCCTTGTCCGTAAATTCGTTACTCACCGCCAAAGACTGCGAAAAGTCAAGTGTATAATCTTCGAGTGTGTATTTCAGGTCTTCCAAAGTCAATCCCTCAACTCTTCCGATGGGTATCAACGACAAATGCCAACCCTCTTCCCTTGTCACAACCGTATCCGAATTTATGACGCTTATTATATTGTTTTCGTCAATCAAAGTTCCTTTAGCTCCGTGCTCACAAATATATTTCAGCAATCCTATATTTGCGAGCGTATGGTCAAGCCTTGTTCCCGATGCTCCCAAAAGCAATATTTCGTCATACCCTTTTTCGATTGCCGCTTTCACGGCAATATCGGAATCGGTAAAATCCTTTTCGGGTTTGAAACGTCTGACTTCGCCCGTCAATTTCCCATTGTACGAATCAAAATCTCCCACAGTCAAATTCGGCACAACGCCCATTTTTTTCGCATGAGAAACTCCTCCGTCCGCACATATCACAAAATCGTCTTTATTTATAAACGATTTTATGTATTCATAATTTTCAATGCTTCCCGCACATATAACAACAGCTTTACTCATTTTTAACTTTTCCTATCAGCCGTCTTGCTGCTTCACAAACATCTTCTTTTCCGAAAACCGCACTTCCCGCAACAATAACATTCGCTCCGCTCTCTACAACGGTTTTTATGTTTTCTTCATAAACTCCGCCGTCAACTTCGACATCAATATCGTAATCTTTCGTCAT
Organism: uncultured Oscillospiraceae bacterium; assembly: GCA_964604405.1. Taxonomy (GTDB): domain Bacteria; phylum Bacillota; class Clostridia; order UMGS1883; family UMGS1883; genus RGIG1927. The sequence goes on along the minus strand of CAZRYW010000001.1, from coordinate 55,978 downwards.
TTCTCTGACTTTTCCGATTCTCTCCAAGCTTTCGGGAATAAACTTTTGTCCTCCGAAACCGGGATAAACCGACATCACAAGCACCATATCCGTTTTGTCCAAAAACGGTTTGATTTTTTCGACTTCTGTATCGGGGCTGATCGCAAGCCCCGCCTTTATTCCGAGAGAATGAATATAGTCGAGAGTATCTCCCGTCTTTTCTCCGAGGGCTTCGTAATGCACCGTAATATTATCGGCTCCCGCTTTATAAAAAGCATCTATAAAATCACTCGGTCTTTCAACCATCAAATGGCAATCGTAAAACATATCGCTGCATTTTCTTACGGATTTGACAAGCATTGCACCGAACGTAAAATTCGGCACAAATCTCGAATCCATCACATCAATATGCAAAACCTTTGCACCGCCGCATTCGGCTTCTTTAATCTGCTGACCGAGAATCGAAAAATCCGCAGCAAGAATACTCGGTGCCAATTTGAATTCACGCTTATCTGCCATTTGAACCGCCTCTTTCCCAATCTTTTATCAATTTGAGTTTTTCGTACATTTTAACATAGCTTTCATATCTCGACTGTGCGATTGCACCCTCTTCCAAGGCTTTTTTCACGGCACACTCAGGCTCCGATATATGGCTGCAACCTCTGTACTTGCAATTTCCTCTGTACTTTTCCATCTCCGGGAAAAAGTTTTCCAGTTCGTTGCACTTTATGTTCTCAACATCAAGCTGCGAAAACCCCGGTGTATCAAAAACATATCCGCCGTCTGTTTTTATCAGCTCCACGTGCCTTGTCGTATGTTTCCCTCGCTCAATCTTGCTCGTGTCTCCCGTTTCCAGTTCTCTTCCCGTTATGCGAGTCAAAATACTCGACTTGCCTACTCCCGACAATCCCGCAAAAGCCGTGGTTTTCCCTTTCAAAACCGCTTTCAGCTCTTCTACGCCCTCGTCTTTTTCGGCACTCGTCACAAAAACCTCATATCCGGCATTTATGTAACACGATTTAATTTTTTCAACGCTTCCGTCGCTGTCAAGATCGCTCTTGTTAATACACAACGCTCCTTTTATTCCCTTTTGTTCGGCAATAACCAGCATTTTGTCAATAAGTGCCGTATCGGGAGTCGGATTCGAAATCGCCGCCACAATCATCAGCATATCAATGTTGCTGACTGCGGGACGCACCAAAAAATTATGCCTTTCGTCAATCTCTTTAACGCTTCCCGTACTAGCCGAGTTTGTTTCAACAGTCACATTGTCGCCTACCATCGGCAAAATTTCGTTTTTCCTAAACTTTCCTCTTGCACGACATTCAATCAATCCGTCTTTTGTATCAACGTAATAAAACCCGCCGATACCTTTGACTATAGTTCCTTTCAAAAGCAAGGCTTTTCCCCCTGATTGTAAAAATTACAAACCTGTTTCCGATCCGTTTATATCAAGTGCCACGGATATATCGACAACAGTATTCTTTTCGACTTTAACTCCCGCATCGACACTCTGCTTCACAACCGTGCCCGCCTGTGCTCCCGACGTAATTTCTCTTACGTCTCCGAGCTTGAGGTTGTTGTTTTTCAAAGTGTTTTCCGCCTGTTCTCTCGTCTGTCCCAAAAGCGACGGAACAACTATCAATTCAGGTCCCGTACTCACATAAAGCGTTATCTTATCGCCCTTTTTCATTTCCGTACCGCTGGAGGGCGAATGATTGATAACAAGACCCGCTTTAACGCTTTCCGACGACATGTTTTCAACCGTCACCGTAATTCCCATTTCTTCAAGTGCGGATTTTGTATCTGCAATGCTCATTCCGCTGTAATCCGAAAGTGCGAATTTATTAGGTCCGGATGACACAAAAATTCTCACCTTTGTTCCCGTCTCCACAATTTGACCCGCAGACGGAAGATGACGGATAACATATCCTTCTTCGATATCATTGCTCATTTCTTCACTCGTATTTACAATAAGACCCTGCTCTTCCATTTTGCTTATGGCATCTTCGGAGAGCATATTCGTGTAGTCGTCGAGGTTAATCTGTTCCTTGCCGTCACTCACGGTAATTACTATTTTTGTTCCCTCTTTGATTTTTCCCATTGCGGGAGACTGTTCTATAACTTCGTCCTTATCCGTCGTGCTGAATTCTCTCACAAACTCAATTTCAAAGCCCGCTTCTCTCAAATCTTCGATTTCGACTTTTGCCTGATCTTTCGTCAAGCCTTTGAGATTGGGCATTTCGTATTCTTCGCTTACAACCTCTCCGCCGTTTTCTTTTGCAAATTTCGCAACTGTGACACCCAATGCACACGCAAGAGTAAAACAGACAACAACGGCACACACAATCGCCGTAATCTCTTTTCCCTTTGATTGTTTCTTCTGTTTTTGCTTTTTCGCTCTTTCTTCCTCGCTGCGTCTTATGACCTGCTTTTCCTGCGAGGGTACGGTAATATTCACAATAGGCGTAAACTTTTTCGTTCCGAATTTATCGTCATCATCACCGTTTTCCAAATTTGTTTCGGGATCTGTATATGCCTTCTTTATGTCGGCAAGCATACTGCTTGCGCTGTCATATCTAAGCCTCTGTTCTTTGCTCATCGCTTTCAAAATAATATTTTCCACGCTTTTGGGTATGTCCGGATTAATCACCCTCGGCTTAATAGGCTCCGTCTGCATATGCTGCATTGCAACCGCCACGGGTGTTTCGCCGTCAAAAGGCAGCTTGCCCGTATAAAGTTCATAAAGCACAACGCCCAAAGAATATATATCGCTCTTCTGATCGGTATAACCGCCTCGTGCCTGTTCGGGCGAAAGGTAATGTGCGCTGCCCATTGCTTCCATCGTCGTAGTACCGCCCGTTGCCGCTCTCGCAATGCCGAAATCCGTAACCTTTATCACACCGTCTGTATTAATCATAATATTTTGAGGCTTTATATCCCTATGTATAATATGCTTCGAATGTGCGTGTTCGAGTGCGGAGCATATTTGCATGGCAATATCGGTGGCCTCTTTCCAATAGATGCCGCCCTTTTTTTCGGCAATATAATCTTTCAACGTAACGCCCTCGATATATTCCATTACAATGTATTGCAGCGGTCCCGACTGACCCACATCATATATCGAAACGATATTCGGATGCGACAAGCTTGCCGCCGCCTGACTTTCTATATTAAATCTTCTTATAAATTCTTCGTTATCCTGAAATTCGCTTCTTAAAAGTTTTACCGCAACATAGCGATTGAGAAGACGGTCCATAGCCTTATAAACAACTGCCATACCGCCTATGCCGACTTTTTCCTCAAGTTCGTATCTGTTTCCCAATACAGTGCCTATCATAATCACTTATTCCTCCCTTTTTTGGCATGTCGGCTCAGGAGAATAACTGTAATATTGTCATCTCCTCCGTTTTTCTTTGCCGTTTCAATCAGTTTTTCAGCCGCCTCATCAATGTTTGAAGCGGTAGTGATAATACGGTGGATTTCGTCTTTCGGTACCATATTTGTCAATCCGTCTGTACACATGAGTATCCATTCTCCGTTATGTATCGTCTCATCTACAATATCCACTTCGAGCGTCATCGCCGTTCCGACAGCTCTCGTAATGAGATTGCGTTGCGGATGAACACGAGCTTCCTCTTCCGTAATCGAACCCGAATCCACCATCATCCCCACAACGCTGTGATCGTGCGTAATCTTTCTGATTGCATCATGTGATACAATATACACTCTGCTGTCCCCCACATGAGCAATATGAATTTTGTTTTTCTCGGCAATCAATGCGTCAATCGTTGTTCCCATACCGCTCATGGCATTGTTTTCAGACGCGCGAATAAAAAGCTGTCGGTTGGCATGGCAAACAGCATCCCTCAGTACCTCATCAATAGCGCCATCATGAGTTTTTATATATTTTTCAATCATTGAGCAAGCCTCGCTTGATGCGATTTCGCCCGCATTATGACCGCCCATTCCGTCAGCAATGACAAACAGCTTTCTGTCGCCGCCGTCATTAATGAGATAGGAATCCTCGTTGTTTGTTCTTTTCAATCCAACATCCGTCAAAGCTCTGTATTCCATGTTGACCACCTCCGGTTGTTTAACCTATTACGCTGTTGCGAAGCTGACCGCACGATGCCGATATATCGCTACCCAATTCACGACGCACCGTTGCCGCAATGTGACCTTTTTCCAAGAGTGATTTAAACTCTTCCACTCTCTTTTTGCTCACTCTCACATTTCCCCGTTCCTTAACATCGTTGACAGGTATCAGGTTAATATGACAATTATCGCCTCTCAACAGCTCTATCAGCTTCATTGCACATTCATCCGAGCTGTTTTTGCCTTCGATTAGTGCATATTCGTATGTAATTCGTCTGCCTGTTTTATCAAAATAATATCTGCACGCTTTTATCAATTCTTCTATCGAGTATCTTTTTGCAATCGGCATTATAGCCTTTCTGTATTCATCCGTCGGTGCATGAAGCGACACCGCCAAATTCACCTGAATACCCTCGTTTGCAAAATCTATTATTTTGGGCACCAATCCGCAGGTAGATACCGTTATATGTCTGTATCCCAGATTCACCCCGTCGGGATTGTTAATGTTTTTGAGAAAAACCATCAAATTGTCGTAATTATCAAACGGTTCTCCTATTCCCATCACAACAATATTCGACACTCTCTCGCCCAAGTCCTTTATAACCCTTATAATTTGTCCCGTAATTTCGTGCGGAGCAAGGTTTCTGACCTTGCCTCCCAATGTCGAAGCGCAAAAACTGCATCCCATAGCGCATCCTACTTGACTTGAAACGCACACGGAAATTCCGTGATGATATCGCATCGCCACGGTTTCTATAATATTTCCGTCGGATAAACGCAACAAATATTTCACCGTACCGTCTATCTTACTTGTCAGCTTTCTTTCAATTTGCGGCAAATAAACCTCTGCATCTTCTTTCATCTTTTCTCTCAAAGCCTTTGAGAGGCATTTCAAATCATCAATGCTTTCCGCACCTTTATTGATAAGCGAAAAAACCTGCTTTCCTCTGAATTTCGCTTCTCCGGCGTTTACAAAATATTCAGTTAATTGTTCAAGTGTAAAATCTCCAAGATTAATCACGGCGTATAAACCTCGCAATAAAGAATCCGTCTGTGTTATGTATATTCGGCAACAGCTGGCAGTAACCCTTTTCGTTCATGTAATCTGTCGGCAATGCCTCAAAATTCTTGTTTTCTCTCAAAAACAGCTGTGCCATCTGCTCATTTTCCATTTTGCTTATCGTGCAGGTCGAATATACCAATATTCCGCCTTTTTTCACGTATCTTTTGCCATTACTGAGCATCTTAAACTGTGTCTTCGCAAGCGACGAGCAGTCGCAAGCATCTTTTGTCCATTTTATATCGGGCTTTCGGCGAATAATGCCGAGTCCCGAGCACGGTGCGTCGAGAAGAACCCTGTCAAATCTGTTTTCGAAACGTGGAACAAATTTTTCCGCATCGTTTACGAGCGTCTCTATGATTTCAATGCCGAGTCTTTCGGCGCTCTTGTCAATCAGCTCTGTTTTATGCGGATACAAATCGCACGCAATCACTCTGCCAGAATTTCCCATAAGCTCCGCTATATATTCGCTTTTGCCTCCGGGTGCGGCGCAAAGATCCAAAACCTCCATGCCCGCTTTCGGCTCCAAGGCTTCAACCGCCAGCTGACTTGCAACATCCTGTATCGAAAAATATCCCTCTTTTTGGAGTTTCGTTCCGTTAAAAGCACCGCTCTTTGTATATATATACGAATTTTTTCCCAAAGGTGCTTTTTCTATTCCGTCAGGGATTTCAAAATCTCCTTTGATAGCATTTCGTCTCAGATACGTGGGCGGTGTCACATTTCCCGCATGCATCAAATCTTCTATGTTGCCGACGCCCTCGCTTTTCCACTTTTGCACCATCCAATCGGGGTACGAATAAAAAACCGACAGGTATTCGTCGCTGTCTTTATTCGGCAAAAAGTCGCCCGACGATGCCGCTTTTCGCAAAATCGCATTAACAAAGCCCGAGCTTTTCGCATGTCCGTATCTTTTTGCCAATTTAACACATTCGTTTACCGTAGCGCTTTCGGGAATTTTCTCCAAAAACTTCAACGAATAAATCCCGATTCTCAAAATATTCAAAATCCATACCGATATTTTTTTCAATCTTATTGATGAAAGATTCGAAATAATATTGTCAATATAGAGTCTGTTTCGCTCAACTCCGAGCACCAATTCCGTACACAGTCCCGCATCGGGTTGACTGAGTTTGCATTCTGCGATAATATCGTTCAATGCTATGTTCAAATATGCGCCGTCTTTTTCCACGGCATATAAAGTTTTCAATGCCGCTTCTCTCGCCGGCGATAAATTACTTGCCATCAATCTCTGTCCCTTGCAATCAAAATCAATCTCAAAAGCTGCGCTATACTCGTAGCGGCAGCCGCAACATAGGTGAGTGCCGCAGCACCGAGCACCTTTTTGACGTGAGCTTTTTCGTCATCTTCGATATATCCGTATCCGCTCAAAACCTTAATAGCACGGTTCGACGCATCAAATTCAACCGGGAGCGTAACCACCTGAAAAAGCACCGCCGCCGAAAACAGTATAATACCCGCCCAAACGCACGTTGAGCCGAATACGCTTTCCATCCCCATGAGCACAAATCCCAATATAATCAACGGAATCGCCATCTGCGAACCGATATTCGCTACCGGAACAAGCGAATTGCGTAATTTTATCGGAGCATAGCCTTGTGCATGTTGCAGCGCATGACCCGCTTCGTGAGCGGCAACACCCACCGCCGCAACCGACGTGCTGTTTCGTACCGAATCCGACAGTCTGATGACGTTTTCTTTCGGATCGTAATGGTCTGTCAGATTGCCTCTCACGCTTTCGATTTTCACATCGAAAAGTCCGTTCGAGTCAAGAATTTGTCTTGCCGCGTCAAACCCCGTCATATTGCGTCTCGTATAAACTTTCGAATACTTTTTAAAATTTGAATTCACCTTCGACTGTGCCCACATCGACAATATTACCGCGGGCAATACAAGCACGATATAATAAATATCAAACATTTAAATCACCTTTCTCATCTGCCCAAAAAAGCACCTTTTTCGATTTTGTTTCCCACAAAATATTCTCTTACGCTCATACGCTTTTTTCCGTCGAATTTAACTGCACCGATTTTTATTGCGCCCTCCGCTGCGGCAACCGTGAAGCTGTCTTTCTCGACTGCAATCACTTCTCCGCATTGTCCTTTTCCTTCGACTTTCTCACATTCGTACAAAACAAATCTCTTTCCCGCATAATAGGTATACGCCATGGGCCACGAATCCATACCTCTGATAAAATTGTAAATTTCGGTATTTGTCTTACTCCAGTCGATTTCTCCCTCTGCCTTTGTCAGCATCTTGGCATATGTCGCCTTTTCGTCATCCTGCTTGACCGATGAAAAATCTCCTTTTTTAAATCTCTCGATTGTTTTCATCAAAACGTCGGCACCCACCAAAGCGAGTTTATCGTGGAGAGTTTCGCCCGTATCGGTATCCTCTATTTTGATTTTTTCCGCCAAAATAATATTACCCGTGTCCAATCCCTTTTCCATATACATCGCCGTAACACCCGTTTCGGTTTTTCCATCGATAATAACTCTCTGTATCGGAGCGGCGCCTCTGTATTCCGGCAAAAGCGACGCATGTGCGTTTACACATCCGTATTTCGGATAATTCAAAACGTCTTCAGGCAAAATTTTTCCGTATGCCACAACAATTATCAAATCGGGGCAAATTTCATTCAAAAAAGGCATCAGCTCACCGTTTTTGATTTTGTCGGGCTGAAACACGGGAATCCCGTGGTCTACCGCAACCTGTTTTACCGGAGTCGGCACCATGTTCATGCCTCTGCCCTTGGGTTTATCCGGTTGCGAGACAACGCCCGCCACATCATATCCGTTTTCAATCAGCTTTTCCAAGCAAACCGCCGCAAAATCCGGCGTACCCATATATAAAATCTTCATATTCTTCTCCAATCAGTCTTCTTCCACATCAAGCCATTCGATAACCTTGGATGCATACAAAATACCGTCCAAATGGTCATTTTCGTGGCAAAGGCATTTTGAATACAACTCTTCGCCCGTAAATTCAAACTCGTTGCCGTCTCTGTCAAAAGCACGAACAGTCGTCTTCATCGGTCTTTCCACGTTTCCCGCTTTTCCGGGAAGCGACAAACAACCCTCGGCATCAACGTAGCTTCCCTCCGTGCTTACGATAACGGGATTGATAAACTCAACCATTCCTTCATCGGGAACATCTATTACAAAAATTCTCTTCAAAATACCTACCTGCGGTGCCGCAAGTCCTACCCCTTCCGAAAGCTTCAATGTATCTTTCATGTCATCCAAAAGAATATGCAGTCTTTCGTCAAATTTCTCAACCTTTCTGCAAACCTTCGTAAGGCAAGGATCGCCTTCTTTTCTTATTTCTCTTATAGCCATGTCAATTTCTCCTTTATCTTTTAACCATTCTCTCAGCTCATCGAATACGGGTCAACGTCAATGCTTATCTGAACTCCGTTTTCTCTTTTCGCCGCCAAAATTTTTCTGAAAGTCCGAGCGAAAGAATCTATATCCTTTGTTTTAAACCATATTCTCTTTCTGTATCTGCCCTGTATCTTTTTTATCGGTGCGTCCTGCGGCTGAAAAATCGTCACTCCGCTTTGTCTCACACACGATGCCACTCTCAATTCTCCGTAGCATTTGTTTGCGACAATTTCACACTTATCCTCTTCTTCTCCGCTTATTATTATATTCACAATATGCTCGAACGGAGGATATCCGAACGCTTTTCTAAACTCAATCTCTTCCTCGAAAAACGTTTTGTAATCTTGTACTGCAGCAAGCTTCAGCACCCTGTTCTCGGGTGAATACGTCTGTATGATTGCTCTTCCCGCTTTTTCGCCTCGTCCCGCACGTCCGCAAACCTGTGTTATCAATGCAAACGTTCGCTCCTGCGCTCTGAAATCGTCCGAATACAGCGACGAATCCGCAGCAAGTGCGCCAACCAACGTTACGTGCGGAAAATCCAATCCCTTGGACACCATCTGTGTTCCCAAAAGTATGTCCGAACCGCTTTTTTCAAACTCATCCAATACTTTTTCGTGACCGTTTTTTCCTCCCGTCGTGTCGGCATCCATCCTGACGATTTTCGCCGTGGGAAAAATCTCCGCAATTTGCTTTTCCGCCTTTTGCGTACCGGTTCCGAAATCACGTATCTTTTTGCTTTTGCAAACGGGACAGTTTTCGTCGCGAGTTCGTCTGTAACCGCACATATGACAGTTCAACGTATCGTTTGATGTGTGATACGTCAGCGAAACGCTACATTTGGGACACATATACACAAATCCGCACTCACGGCACGACACAAACGTCGAAAATCCTCGTCTGTTCAAAAAAAGTATCGTTTGCTCGTTGTTTTTCAGATTTTCATACATGTTCCGCGCCAACGCACGGCTCAAAACCATGCGGTTTCCCTCGTTCAATTCACGGCGCATATCGACAATCTCGACTTTCGGCAGAGGATTGTCATTATATCTTTTCGTCAGCTCAATGAGCTTGTATTCACCCGATTTTGCTTTGTAGTAGCTTTCGGCAGAAGGTGTTGCCGATGCCAATACCAGCGGACAGTCATAACTCTCCGCACGCATTTTCGCAATTGCAATTGCATGGTATTTCGGTGTCGTTTCCGACTTGTACGAATACTCGTGTTCCTCATCCACAATTATTATCCCAGGTTTTCTCACCGGTGCGAAAACCGCACTTCTCGCACCCACAACAACTTTAGCTTCGCCCGAAATTATCCTTTTGTATTCATCATATCTTTCTCCGAGCGACAATGCCGAATGTATCACGGCAACAACCGAACCGAATCTTTTGTAAAAGCGATCCGTAATTTGGGGTGTCAGCGATATTTCGGGTACGAGAACAATCGCCTGTTTTCCGTTTTTTATTACGGAGTCAACCAGTTGCAAATACACCTCGGTTTTTCCGCTTCCCGTCACTCCGTGTATCAGATACGTCCCGTGAGGGTCGTTTTGTATCGTATTGATGGCATTTTTCTGCTCTTCTGTAGCGTCAAACGCCTTTGTTCTTTCTCCTATATCGCTCTTGGGAGAGCGCAAAATCTCTTTTTCTTCGATTTTTATAATCCCTTTTATTTCAAGTGCTTCTATACTGTTTCTCGAACAGGCGCAACTCACAATTATATCCGACAGAGTATATTTTCCGCCGTCCGACAAAAATCTCACAATTTTTGCCTGCATGGGAGATTTTTTTTCAATCGAAGCGCTCAATTGTTCGGGGTCTTCCGCTGCCGCATAATAAGCGACTTTCACTTTTTTGTCTTTCACCTTGCGTATGCTTTTCACTTCCACATCCGCAATGCCTTTTTTAACCAAAGAGTTAACATAACTGCGAGCCGCTTTTCCCATTTCCGCCCGTATTGCGGTCATCTCCATGCTTCCCGAGGCATTCTCCAAAAGCATTACCAGCCTTTCCTGCATGGCACTCTTTTTGACTTTTTCGAAAATCTCTTCTTTGGTATATCTGTCGGTAATATTTACCCATTCTTCTTTTTTCTGTTCGCTTCCCACGGGAAGCAAGAGCTTTGCCGCAGAGTAAAAAGTGCAATAATAGTCTTCACGCATTTTGAAAATCAGCTCCAAATCACGCTCATTCAAAAGCGGCATTGCATCCGTAACACTTTTTATTTCTTTAACGCTTTCATATTCACACTCACTCGTCAAATTCGTGACTATACCTTCCGACAATCTGTTCGTAAACCCGAAAGGCACCTTCACTCTCGCCCCTTTAACGGCCTCCGATTCCATTTTTTTCGGAATCTTATACGTGTAGGGCTTGTCAAGGCTCAACAAAGGAGTATTGATATAAACCTCTGCGTACATAACATCCTCCGCAAAAAACTCAATTTGTGATTTTTAAAGTATTTTCAAATCACTCATGTATATATTATCTTTCCTCCGATATGCTCAATGCTTTATCGAGTATTACCGAGGCAAGATTTTCTTTCGTATCCATAGGCAACGGCGTCACCGAGCCGTCCTTTTCAATCAATGTAATAACGTTGGTGTCGGTACCGAATCCCGCACCCGGAACAAGTATGGAATTTGCGCAAATCATGTCAAGATTTTTCTTTTCGAGCTTTTTCTGTGCGCTTTCGAGAAGATTTTCCGTCTCCATACAAAATCCCACAAGCACTTGCCTGTCCTTTTTTCTGCCGAGATAACTCAGTATATCATCGGTCTTTTCCAATTCAATTTCAAGCGACGCATTTTCTTTTTTGATTTTATTGTCATTTACGCTTTTCGGTCTGAAATCCGCAACAGCCGCCGCTTTTATCACAATATCCGTGTCGGCATATCTTTCAGTCACTTCACGGAACATATCTTTTGCGCTTACAATTTCGACTGTATCTACTCCCAACGGTTTCTTGAGATTTGTTTTTCCCGTAATGAGAGTAACCGTTGCTCCCTTGGCTTTTGCAACACGTGCAAGGGCATATCCCATTTTACCCGTCGAATTATTCGTAATATATCTTACGGGGTCTATTTTTTCTCTTGTGGGTCCCGCCGTTATAAGCACTCTTTTGCCCACCAAATTTTTTTCGTAACAAATTTCCGAGAGAACCCTTTCCACAATGTCCTCGGGACTCGGCAATTTGCCCATTCCCGTATCTCCGCACGCAAGTCTGCCCGTCTCCGGCTTAATTACGACAAAACCCCTGTCTATGAGCTTATCAAGATTTTCCTGTACGGCTTTATTTGCGTACATATGACTGTTCATAGCGGGGGAAATAATCACTTTTTTATTGCTCGCCGCCAAAACGGTCGTAGAGAGCATATCATCTGCGATACCGTTTGCGGCCTTTGCTATAAAATTAGCCGTTGCCGGGGCAACAAGAAGCAAATCCGCTCCCTGTGCCAAATCAATGTGCGGTACACCGATATCGTTTTCGTCAAACATATCGGTGTGTACACGATTATTCGTGAGGGTTTTGAATGTTAACGGCGTGACAAATTCACAGGCGGCTTTCGTCATTACAACATGAACGTCTGCGCCCAGCTTCACCAGTCGGGATGCAATATCACACGCTTTGTATGCGGCTATTCCTCCCGTTACACCCAAAACAATGTTTTTTCCTTTAAGCATTACAAACCCCTCTTTAAAATCACTTCTTAATTCTTACCTTGCCTTCGCTGATTTCGTGAACAGCCTCGCTCACGTGCTTATCGCTTATTGCGTTTTCGCTTTCGGCAAGTTGTCTTGCTCTCTTCGCCGTAACAATAACGAGAGAATATCTTGAGGGCATACCCTCCATAAGTTTACCGATTTCAGGATATAACATCTTTCAAAACTCCTTCTGTAAAATTTTTATTATTGCTTATTTTGCATTTTTCCGATACAAAAATCGCTCTGAGCTCTTCTGCCGCAGTTTCGATTTTATCGTTTATTATAATATAGTCGTACTTTTCCGCCTGCTTAAATTCTTCGATTGCGGCAGAAAGTCTTTTTTCGACAACATCCATGCTTTCAGTACCTCTGCCGATAAGTCTTTGACGCAAAATTTCATATGACGGAGGCATCGTAAACACCAAAACCGCCTCAGGGCAGTTTTTCTTCACCTGAAAAGCACCTTGAACGTCGATTTCCAATATCACGTCCAACCCCTCGTCAAGCTTTTCGTAAACGCTCGCACGTGGTGTGCCGTAATAATTTCCGCAAAACGAAGCGTGTTCGAGAAACCCGTTCTCTTCGATTTTTTGTTTAAAATCATCAACCGAAAGGAAAAAGTAGTTCACTCCGTGTTCTTCGCCCTCACGAGGTGCTCTCGTTGTTGCGGACACCGATACGAACACGTCCGAATACTTATCGGTATATTCTTTCACCATTGTTCCTTTTCCCGAGCCCGAAGGCCCCGAGAGTACAAGCAATGTTCCTTTTCTCATAGCACACTTCCTATTCTTCACCTATTGTGATAGTCTGTTTTTCTTCCGTTTCGTTGCGTTCGTATATTATATCGGCGGTCAAAGCCGACAATATAACGTGCCCCGACGATGCGACGATTACGCTTTTTGTTTTTCGCCCGTAAGATGCATCAATGAGCATGCCTTTGTCGGATGCATCCCTGACAAGTCTTTTTACAGGTGCCGAATCGGGATTTACAATACTGACAATCTTTCCGTCCGCCACCATATTACCGAAACCGATGTTGATTAACTTCATCTTTTTCCTCCCGGATTATTCGATATTCTGTACCTGCTCACGGAGCTTTTCTATTTCCGCCTTAACGTCTATAACGTTTCTCGCAATCGAAAGATTGTTGCATTTCGAACCCGTTGTATTGATTTCACGGTTCATTTCCTGGATTAAAAAGTCCATTTTTCGTCCTATAGGCTCTTGTGCCTTAAACATTTCACGCATCTGGTCAATATGACTTTTCAATCTTGCGATTTCTTCGTCAACGTTCACCTTATCCGCAAAAAGCGCAACCTCCGTAAGAAGCCTAGATTCATCATACGGAACATTTCCCATGATTTCTTTCATTCTCGCTTCTATTCTGCCTCGGTAAGCCGTAACGATTTCGGGAGCGTTTTCTTCGATGATGTTTACGGTTTTTTCAATCACGTTCAAATGCTCCGTGAGAACAAGCAACATATTGTATCCCTCGTCCTCACGCATTTTAACATAAATCTTTCCCGCTTCGTCCAATGCTTCAAGCACCACACGAGTCATTTCTTCGGCATCCTCGTCTTCCGAATCAATCGTTAAAACATCGGGAAGCCTTGCCAAAGTAACCGCATTCACATCTGAGGATGTGCCCGTTGCATCGGAAATTTTTCCTATCGCCTCGTGATATGCCTTTGCGAGATTTACATTTACGTTTACCTCTTTTGTTTCATCCGCAGAGGAATCGACGTTTATGAAAACGTCGATTTTACCTCTCGATGTATATCCTGTAACGGCTTTTTTGACGGGAGCTTCCAAAAATCCGTACAAACGTGGCATTTTAACCGAAATATCGCTGTAACGACTGTTCACGCTTTTAATCTCGATAGTTATCTTTTTGCCTTTGTACATAGTTTCGGCAGTACCGTAACCTGTCATGCTTTTCATTTTCCGTCAGCTCCTTCTTCCGCTGTCTTTTCTTCGTCAAGTGTGCCGTCAAATGCTTTTACGAATTCTTCTCCGTCAAGCTTTTCATACTTGATAAGAGCTTGCGCCACAGCATGAAGCTTGTCGATGTTTTCTCTCAATAGCTCTTCGCAACGCACATAACACGAATCTATAATACCCTTTATTTCTTCGTCTATAAGCGCCGCGGTCTCGGGAGAATAATTATTTCCCTGTGAGAAATCTCTTCCCAAGAACACTTCATGTTCGCTTCCCGAGAAATTCATAAATCCGAGTTTTTCGCTCATACCGTAACGCATTACCATCTTGCGTGCGGTATTTGTTGCATGCTCGATATCGCTTGACGCACCCGTGTTAATCTGATTGTAAATAATCTTTTCGGCCATGCGTCCGCCCATTGTAACGATGATGTATTCAAGCATTTCTTCCTTGGATACATACATTTTATCCATATCGGGAAGCGAAAGCGTAAATCCGCCCGCCGCACCTCTGGGAATAATCGACACTTGGTGCACGCTGTCCTGAGTGGGCAATATGTGCGACAAAATCGCATGACCCGCTTCGTGATATGCCGTCTGAGCCTTGTCGGAATCTTTCATAACCTTGTTCTTCTTTTCGGGACCCATCACAACTTTCAAAATCGCTTCGTCCATCTCGGCTTGCGTAATCTTTGTTTTCTTTGCTCTTGCCGCCAAAATTGCCGCTTCGTTGAGAATATTCTCCAAATCCGCACCTGCGAATCCGTATGTCGATTTTGCAACCTTTTCCAAGCTTACCGATTCGTCGAGAGGCTTGTTTTTCGCATGAATCGCAAGTATTTCTTCTCTGCCCTTTTGGTCGGGATAATTCACAACAACCTGTCTGTCAAATCTGCCGGGTCTCAAAAGTGCGGGGTCCAATATATCCGCTCTGTTTGTTGCGGCAATAACGATAATCCCCGAGTTTGTGCCGAAACCGTCCATTTCCACCAAAAGCTGATTGAGCGTCTGTTCGCGTTCATCGTGACCTCCGCCCAATCCCGTGCCTCTCTGTCGGCCCACGGCGTCGATTTCGTCAATAAATATGATTGCGGGAAGATTTTTTCTCGCCTGTTCGAAAAGGTCTCTCACTCTCGAGGCTCCGACACCTACGAACATTTCCACAAAGTCCGAACCCGACATCGAGAAAAACGGAACTCCCGCTTCGCCGGCAACGGCCTTTGCAAGGAGCGTTTTACCCGTTCCGGGAGGTCCCACCAAAAGCACACCCTTGGGAATTCTCGCACCCAAATCGGTAAACGCCTTGGGATTGCGTAAAAAGTCAACGATTTCGCTGAGTTCTTTCTTTTCTTCGTCAACGCCCGCAACATCGGCAAATGTTACTCTTTTTCCGTTTTCGTCGGGCGATTTCACCTTGCTCTTACCAAACCCCGACATTCCTTTTCCGCCGCCTTGTGCTTGACGCATAACAAACATCAGCAGAAAAACTCCGAGAATAAGAGAGATAAGCGTCGGAAGCATCGACAAAATCCACGATGTTTCCTCCGGAGCGGGAACCGTAACCTTGATTTTTTCGTTTTCCATCAATTCCTGCACGGTGTCGTTATTGAGCACATACGCTCCGGGTGCTTCCACCTTTTTCACACTTTCGTCCTTATAAGTAACCACAACTTCGCTGTCTCCGATGACAAGCTCCGTTACGTTTCCTTTTTCGATATCCAAAATAAGATCCGAATAAACCGGTTCGTTTTCGGGCAATTGCTGTTGCGTAAAAAGGTTTGATACCACAAAAACAACCATTACAAACGCAAGCACAAAGCCCAAGTTTTTAATGCCTTTTTTCAAAATAGTGCCTCCTTGGCTTAGTTTTCGTAAATTTCGGGTTTAAGTACTCCGACAAAGGGGAACTGACGGTAACGGTGATCGTAGTCCAAACCGTATCCGACCGCAAACTTGTTGGGAATATCAAAACCGATATACTTGGGAACAAGCTCCACAACTCTTCTTTCGGGCTTATCCAAAAGAGTGCAGATTTCAACGCTCTTTGCACCCTCTTTAAGAAGAATTTCACGTACCGCAGTAAGAGTTCTTCCCGTATCGACGATATCTTCAACGATAAGTATATCCTTATCCTTAACGTTAAAGCCCTTTCCTTTGATTATATCAACTTTGCCGACGGACTCCGTGCCCTCGTAGCTTGATGCGAATACGCACATAACTCTTGCGGGAACCGTAAGAGCTCTCACAATATCCGCAGCAAACATAAAGCTTCCCGTCAAAACGCAAAGAACGCAAACTTCTCTGCCTTCGTAGTCACGGCTGATTTCCGCTCCGAGTTCTTTAACCCTTGCGCTGATTTGTTCTTCGCTGACAAGAATTTCTTCGATGACGTCTGTTATTTTTTCCTTATTCTGCTCCATTTTTATCCTCACTTTCCGTCTTTTGAAAAAACTTAATATATAAATACCTGCTTGTTTTCTCGCTCGGTTGATACCTTGCGCTTTTCCTTACTCCCGGAATAAATAAAATTTCGTCATCTGTCGCCAGCATAGAAATTTTATCTCTTAATTCTTTCCTAATTTTTAAATCAATGAAAATTTTTTTAATTTTCTTTTTTCCGTCCATACCGTAAGGATACATATAGTCGCCGTCATGACGCAATCTCACGCACAGTTTTTCGGGCAAAAGATTCGCATCAAAAACCGCCATTGTTTTATTATCCCTCATTTTACTCGGTTTGTCAACTGTTTTTATGCTCCAAACTCCGCTCAAAGTCGATATTTCAAGGCTTTCACCGTTTT
This sequence comes from uncultured Oscillospiraceae bacterium, assembly GCA_964604405.1. Classification (GTDB taxonomy): domain Bacteria; phylum Bacillota; class Clostridia; order UMGS1883; family UMGS1883; genus RGIG1927. Next base: position 38,991 of record CAZRYW010000001.1, on the reverse strand, counting down.
TAAAATAATATTCTTCGTCCGCCTTTGTTTCTTTTTGTTGTGCACGGATTTCTCCGTAACCGTTCACAATTCTTATTCCGTTTCCTGCATCAATTCCTTTGCCGGTCTCGCCCATGGCGATTTTCAGCACGGCATCGGTCTTTTTTGTGTCGATATTTTCGACGTTCCATTCTTTCAAAGCCTGCAAAATCACTCGTTTTTTTATGCAGTCGGGCAATGCCGAAAGCCTCTCTTTGTACAAAACCCCGTTTTCGAAAGCTTTCGAATCTGCCGCCGTCTTTGTCAAATATTCATCGTCTTCCCTTATTGCGTTCGACGCAGCCGAAATTTTTTCCATAGCTTTCGGGAACATTTTTTCCGCTTCGACAAGTATAACGTTTCGAATACCGTTTCTCGTGTAGTCACAATTTCCGTTTGTCGAATCTTCGCACCACGTGATATTTTTTTCGACAAGATATTTTTTGATATCTTCTTTCGTCACGTCCAACAGCGGTCTCACAATATTGTCCCGTTTGTACGGTATGCCGCCTATTCCTTTGCCTCCGCTTCCTCTGAAAAGGTTAAAAAGCACAGTCTCCGCATTGTCACCCATGTGATGACCCGTGGCTATAACCCCGCTTCCCCATTCGTTTATTATCGAATCGAAAAAACGGTAACGCTCTCTCCTGCCGCACTCTTCTTCGCCTATCTGCGCCTCTTTTGCCATACTCGGAATATCAACTTTTTCATAAAAAAGCTCTATCCCTCTTTCTTCGCAAAACTTTCGCACATATTCGCTGTCCGAGTCTGCCTCTTCACCTCTTATCGAGTGATTTACATTGGCGGCACAAACTTCTATGTCGAGTTTTTCTCTCAATTCATAAAGCACACAAAGCAGAGCCATGGAATCCGCACCTCCGCTGACGGCGCACAACACCTTGTCCCCTGCTTTGAACATTTTTTTGTTTTCAATCGTTTCCAGTACACGTGAAATCAAATTTCCACCTAATTTCTATTGTCCAGATTCATAAATTTCGTATATTCGCCTCTCCAAGCGAGGTTCACCGTCCTACATTCACCGCCGCGGTGCTTTGCCACGATACATTCGACAATATTGCTCTTTTCCGCATTTTCATCCTCGTTTGCCGTATCGGGATTGTACAAAAGCATGATGATATCCGCATCCTGTTCGATTGAACCGCTTTCTCTCAAATCGCTTGCCTGCGGGCGTTTGTCCTTTCTCGCTTCACTCATACGGTTAAGCTGCGAAAGTGTAATAACCGGAATTTCCAGTTCTTTCGCCATTATCTTCAAGGCACGTGAAATTTCGGCAACAGCCTGAGCACGGTTATCTCCGCCGCCCTTTGTTTCCATCAACTGCAAGTAGTCGATTACAACAAGTCCGAGATTTTTTTCCAGCTTCAATCGTCTGCACTTCGCACGTATTTCCGATATCGAAATACCCGGAGTATCGTCTATATAAATCGGCGCGTTGATTATGCCGGGAAGCGAATGTGCAAGCTTTGTCATTTCGGCAGGGCTCAAATCGCCTATTCTCATTTTTTCGCTTGATACCAAAGCTTCACTCGACAAAACTCTGTTAACAAGTTCTTCCTTGCTCATTTCCAAGCTGAAAACCGCTACCGGTATCTTGTGGTTGATTGCCGCATTTTCCGCAATGTTCAACGCAAACGAAGTTTTACCGACACCGGGACGTGCCGCCACAATAATAAGCGCACTTTTTTGCAATCCCGCCGTCAGCTGATCCAATTCCTTAAACCCCGTCGGTACGCCCGTAACGGAAGAACCTCTTTTTTTCAACTCTTCCAAAAGCGCCATGGAGCTTTTTACAACTTCGCTGATGTGATAAAAGCCTTTAGAACCTTGTTTGTCCAATATATTGAAAATCAGCTGTTCGCTCCTGTCGAGAATCTGCGTAATTTCGTCCTCGTCACGTGTCGAAATATCAATAATTTCACCCGCCGCATTTACAAGACGACGCAATATGCTCTTCGACTGTACGATATTCACATAATGACTCAGATTTTCCGTACTGAGAACGTTTTGCACTATACCCGATATATATCCTATACCGCCGACCGAGTCAATATCGCTTCCGAGCTTATCCGAAAGCGTTACAATGTCCACCGGGGTGCCCATTTCGAAAAGCGAGGATATCGCATTAAAAATCGTCTGGTGAGTTTTTGTATAAAAATCATCTGCGGAAAGACTTTCAACGCAGGATATCAATGCTTTTTCGTCAAATATCATACTGCCGAGCACGGCTTGCTCCGCTTCGATGTTGTACGGCATGGTTTTTCCCACGGGAAGTTCCATTTTTTATTCCTCCTTTCGTGGAGAACGAATTATTCCGCCTCGATTACAACTGTGATTTTTGCTGTAATTTCGGGATATATTTTAACTTCGACTTCATGGCTTCCCACAGTTTTCAATCCGTCCGAAAGCTGGATTTTTCTCTTGTCAACAACCTCATGAAGCTGATACTTTATCGCATCGGCAACATTCTGGTTTGTAACTTTACCGAAAAGCTTGCCGTTGTCGCCTGCTTTTGATTTAACATTTACGCTCTTGCCGTCAAGCTTCGCCTTTGTTTCTTTTGCCGCAAGCACTTCCTGTTCTTTATGATAAGCTTTTGCTTCGTTTTTGCTCTGAACTTCGTTCAACGCTTCCTTTGTGGCTTCTTTCGCAAGCTTTTTCGGGAAAAGAAAGTTTCTCGCATATCCGTCGCTTGCTTCCACAACGTCGCCTTTTTTACCGTGTCCTTTAACATCTGCCAACAATACTACTTTCATATTTATCTTCCTTTCGTTTATCTTTCCTGTTTATATTCTTCAATTACATCGTAGAGCTTCGAAACAGCCTCGTCAACATCGACATCTTCAAGCTGTGCCGCACCCGCCAGCATATGACCGCCGCCGCCGAGCTTTTCGCAAATAAGCTGAATATTTATATCTCCGAAGCTTCTTCCCGTCACGGAAATTCGGTTTTCGCCTATAGGCGCAACCACAAATGCCGCTTCGACGTTTTCCATTTCGAGCAAATCGTTCGCCGCCTTTGCGATAACGTCCTGGCGAACAGTCTCGTACACATGGCTGAGTGCTATATTTTCGGAATACATACGCGAATTTGCAACAATCATTGATTTTTCTTCATATGCTTCCTTGTTTTCTCTGAAAAGTCTTCTCACATTGACGGTATCCGCACCGAGGCGCTTGAGATATGCCGCAGCTTCAAATGTTCTCACACCTGTTTTATAAATAAAATTGTTTGTGTCAACAACAATTCCCGCATACATCGCTTCGGCAACAAGATTGTTTATACCGCCTCTGCCCATGTACTGAAGCATTTCTGCAACCATTTCACAGCTGCTTGACGCAAACGGTTCATGGTAGAGCAAATCTGTATTCAAAATAAAATCTTCGCTTCGTCTGTGATGGTCAATCAACACAACGCTTGCCGCTTCATCGAGAATTTCCGTCGATGCCACCAGATTTCGTCTGTGGGTATCGCACACTATCACAAGCGTTTTTGCCCCCATCAATTCTCTCGCCTGCATCTTGTTTACGAAAAGTCCCAAATTTGTTTTGTTCTTTTCGAAACTTTCAAGTATTGCCTTTACCGTTCTGTCATATGTTTCGATAAGCACTTTTGCCTGTTTGCCTCTCGCCATTGCCGAGCACGCAAGTGCCACGCAAGATGCAAAAGAGTCGGCGTCCGCATTAACGTGTCCCATTATGATAACGTTACTGCATTCGTCTATCAAATTCAAAAGAGCAAGTGCTTTTACTCTCGACTTAACTTTTGTTCGCTTTTCCGTTTCACGGCTTTTACCGCCGTAGTAGGAAAAGTTTTCTTTGTCTTTTATAACCGCCTGGTCTCCGCCTCTGCCGAGCGCCATATCGAGTGCCGCTTTCGCAAACGTGTCAATTTCGTTTATATCGTCGCCGTCAATCCCGACCCCGATACTCAGCGTAGGTTCGATGGCGCTTCCCTCGCCCAACGTTTTTGCTTTTTCGAGCACGTCAAATTTCGCCTCTTTTATTTCGTCTAGCATTTCCGAGTTGAAAAGACACATATATCTGCCTTTTTCGATATGTCTCACCGTTCCGCCGAGTTTTCTCGTCCATTCGAAAATCAGCGATTCAATGCTTTTCTCGGCTTTGTACGAAACGTCGTCTCCCTCTTCGGTCAAAAGCTCATCATAGTTGTCAATCAAAACATGAGCGATAACCGTTTTCAGGTTTTGCGCCTCTTTTTTGTAATGTTCCAGCTCCGTAACATCTCTAAGCGTCAATACAAATGCACTGTCCGCAGCATTATTTGCTTTAAACGGAACATTTGACAAAACATAAGAATGTTCTTTGTATCCGATTTTCACTTCGGATGTGCTTTCCATATTGTAAAGCATATCCATCGTAATTTCGGGAATATGCTCCGTTATCCCGTCATGCATCGCCACAAGCGGGCATATTTTTGTAAAAGCGTCGTTCCACCAATTTATCTTGCCGTCCGTTCCGACCGAAATCATCGCCGTCGTTATACCTTTTGTAATATCGAACTTGTCGTTGACCTCGCTCATCGAGGAATAATACTGAATCCCCCCGCCGTAATCGTCCTTGTCTTCATCCGTGCCTTTAAACAGCAATACCAAAGACAAAATCACAATCAACACGCCTATTAAAGCATTGTAAAAGCATACCGCCAAACCGCAAACGGCAATCGGCAAACAATAAAAAAGAATACCGCTTTTCAATATTGAATTCAAAAATCCGTCTTTCTTATTCATGGTAACTCCTTAAAGTTCATACATATACATAATAGATTATATAACAATTCACCCTGTTTGTACAGTATTTTTTCAAAAAAATAAGATGACCCGCCCATGCAGATCATCCCATTTTATCCAAATCTCTATGAAAATTCCTATGAAAAGAGTGATATTTTGTCTCACATATCAAACCATGCCTCGGATTTTCGTCACAAAGAAGTTATCAACATCACCACCGGCGAACGTCTCGGATTTATAGCGGACGTTGACATCGACCTTGACAAAGGTATCGTCAACTCCGTAATAGTCCCGGGTAAAAGGCGTTTTTTCGGTTTTTTGCCTCCCGAAGAAGATATCGCCATACCTTGGAAAAACATCCGCAAAATCGGAGAAGACATTATTTTGGTCATTTCCGAAGAGTGATTATTTCATTTTATTCAATGCGTTATCGAGACTTTCCAATGCCTCCTCGGCAATTGCGAGATATCTTTCTTTTTTGTTTTTTATCCTGCCCACGTGGTGCTCGATAATTCCGAAATTCGCATTCATCGGCTGAAAACGCCCCTTGACCGCTCCCACCGTAATATAATCGGCAAGTGCGCCCGTTACCGTTGACGTCGGCAAAACGAGTTCTTCCTGCCCGAGAATTTTTCTCGCAATATTGACTCCCGCCATAAGACCGCTTGCGGCAGACTCAACGTATCCTTCCACGCCCGTAATCTGTCCCGCAAAATAAATTTTGGGATATTTTATCATTCCGAAAGTATTTTTCAAGACCTCGGGCGAATTGATATAAGTATTTCTGTGCATAACGCCGTAACGAAGAAAATTCGCATTTTCAAGTCCGGGAATCATCGAAAAAACTCTCTTTTGTTCTCCGAATTTCAAATTCGTCTGAAATCCCACCATGTTAAACATTGTACCCTCTGTGTTATCCTGTCTGAGCTGCACAACCGCATACGGCTCTTTTCCCGTTTTGGGGTCGGGAAGACCTTTCGGCTTCAACGGTCCGAAGCGAAGCGTGTCCACGCCTCTCGATGCCATTATTTCAACCGGCATACATCCCTCGAAAACGTTGGGTTTGTCCACGTTTGAGTGAATATCGGCTTTTTCCGCATTTATCAATTCATTGTAAAATGCCGCGTATTCATCTTTGTCCATCGGGCAGTTGATATAATCCGCAGTACCTTTTCCGTAACGTGCGCTCTTGTACACCTTGTCAAAATCTATGCTGTCGGTTTCTATTACGGGTGCCGCCGCATCGTAAAACGACAGATATTCTTCGCCCGTGAGCTTTGCTATAGAATCGCAGAGTGCATCGTGAGTCAAAGGTCCCGTGGCAATTATCGTATATTCGTCCGTATTTATTTCTTTTACGGTTTCGTTTATAACTTCGATGTTTTCATGAGCATATATTTTATCCGTCACCGCTTTTGCGAACTTTTCTCTGTCAACCGCCAATGCGCCGCCTGCGGGAACTTTTGTCAGCTCCGCACATTCCATCAAAAGCGAATCCATTCTCCGCATTTCTTCTTTCAAAAGGCCGCAGGCATTGTCGAGTCCCGCACCTTTCAAAGAATTCGAACAAACCAGCTCACACAAAAAATTCGATGTATGCGCCGGCGAAAACTCCACAGGCTTCATTTCATACAACTTCACCTTTATTCCTCTGTTTGCCGCTTGCCATGCCGCCTCGCAGCCCGCAAGTCCTCCGCCTATGATTTTCACCGTTTCCATTTTTTCACCTCGTACATCATTTTTCCGCAGATTCCGTCTTTTTTGCAAGAGACGGACAATCATCGTTCGAACACATGGTAAGTGTTCCGCGTTTAAGATATTTTTTTATCATCAAGCTTCCGCATGTGGGGCATTTCATATCGATCGGCTGATCCCAAAGCAAAAAATCGCACTCGGGTGCTTTTTCGCACGTAAAATATTTTTTGCCCTTTTTGCTCTTTCTCTCAACAATTCTCGAATCGCACTTGGGACACTTTACCCCCGTATCCTTTATAACGGGTTTTGTGTTTCTGCAATCGGGAAATCCCGGACATGCCAAAAATTTTCCGAACTTACTTACCTTGACAACCATATTTCTGCCGCACTTTTCGCATATTTCATCGCTTACTTCATCGGCAATCTGCACTTTGTCTATATTCTTTTCGGCTTCTTCGAGAGTCTTTGCGAACGGAGTGTAAAACTCTTTCAAAAGCTCGACCCAGTCACGCTCTCCCTGTTCAACGCTGTCAAGCTGACCTTCCATATCCGCCGTGAACTCCGCATCAACAATATCTTCAAAATTTGCCTGCATAATATCGTTAACTATTTTTCCCAGCTCCGTGGGTTTGAGCATTTTCTTTTCTCTTGCTACATATCCTCGTGCTATAATCGTGGTAATTGTGGGAGTATACGTACTCGGACGACCTATTCCCGCATCCTTCATAGCTTCGATAAGACTTGCTTCCGTAAATCTTGCAGGAGGCTCCGTAAAATGCTGATCGGGCTCAAGACTGTTCAAAGACAGCTTTTCGCCCTCTTCGAGCTTCAAAAGTTTTTTCGAGTCTTTTTGCGTCGCTTCGTCGCTTCCCTCAATATATACCGCACGGTAACCGTAAAACTTTATTGCATTTCCCGATGCTTTAAACGTCACATTCGCCGCCGTAATATCGGCCTGCACCGTGTCATAAATCGCAGGTGTCATCTGACATGCGACAAATCTTTCCCAAATCAGCTTGTAAAGCTTGTACTGGTCGGGAGTAACGCTTTTTTGAACAGATTCCGGAGTGATTGTACAATCCGTGGGACGTATCGCTTCGTGCGCATCCTGAGCGTCTTTTCCCGTTTTGTAATAATTGGGTTTTGTCGGCAAATACTCGTCTCCGTACTTTTCGCCGATAAAATCTCTCACGGCGTCGAGAGCTTCGTTTGAGATACGCATCGAGTCTGTTCTCATATACGTGATAAGACCCATCGTTCCCTTTCCGGGAACCGTTACGCCTTCATACAAAGTCTGCGCCGCACCCATCGTTCTCTGCGACGTAAATCCTATTTTTCTGCTCGCATCCTGCAAAAGCGTACTTGTCGTGAACGGAGGCAACGGATGTTTTTTCTTTTCGGAATAAACCGCTTTCGTAACGACATATTCCGAATTTGTCGCCAATGCGAGAATATTGTCGGCTTCTTCTTTTGTTGCGATTTCTTTCTTTTTACCGTCTATTCCGTAATAACGTGCCTCAAAAGGATGCTTGCCCTTTTCATCCGCAAGATGCGCCGTAATTGTCCAATATTCCTTGGGTACAAAATTATCTATTTCGGTTTCACGGTCAACTATCATTTTCGTTACGGCACTCTGCACTCTTCCGGCCGATAATCCTCTTTTTACTTTTTTCCAAAGGAGCGGACTGATTTTATAACCCACTATTCTGTCGAGAATTCTTCTTGCCTGCTGACTGTTTACCAAATCAATGTCGATGCATCTCGGATTTTTTATGGATGCCACTACGGCGCTTTTCGTAACTTCGTTAAACGTTATGCGGCACGGCGACTTTTCATCCAGTTCCAAAATATTCGCCAAATGCCAGCTGATTGCCTCCCCCTCACGGTCGGGGTCGGCTGCGAGATATATCTTATCGGCACTTTTTGCCGCTTTTTTCATTTTTGCAATCAAATCGCCTTTGCCTCGAATTGTAATGTACTTAGGCTCGAAATCGTTTTCGATATCGACCCCAAGCGTACTCTTGGGCAAGTCTCTTACGTGGCCTACTGATGCCATTACCGTATAATTTTTGCCGAGATATTTATTTATGCTTTTCGCCTTTGCCGGCGACTCAACTATGACAAGAGATTTTGCCATCTTCCCATTTCCTTTCTGTTAGGTATCTAATTATTCAGTTTGTAATGATTACCGAAAGCAAGCTTTATTATGCCCTTGATTTCCATAATTGTCAAGAGCGAAGTTAGATGATTTGTTTCCAAAGCACAAAAATCCAGTATTTCCTCATACGTATCTTTTCCCGATTTTATGGCATTTACGACCGCCGCTTCGGAGGGAGTCAAAATTTCTCGTTTTTCGTTTGTCTCTTCGTGCTTTTCATCAATTTCAACTTTGTCTTCATCTTCTTCCTCTTCCACATATCCCTGCGCCATACGATATTTATACGGGAAAGCTTCCATAAATTCTTCCAATATATCTGCCGACGACGTACAAAACATTGCGCCGTCTCTCAAAAGCTCGTTTGTGCCCACGCTGTTCGGACTGTCTATGTTTCCCGGCACGGCAAATACGGTTTTCCCCTGTTCTGCCGCATATTTTGCGGATATCAGAGCTCCGCTTCTTTTTGCCGCCTCAACAATTACCACAGCGTCTCCGAGTGCCGACATTATGCGGTTTCTCACAGGAAAATTTTGAGCAAGAGGTCCCATTCCGGGCGGAAATTCCGACACAACCGCACCTCTTGACGCAATTTCATCGAAAAGCTTTTTATTTTCCGACGGATAGTCAACGTCAATCCCCGTTCCGATTACGGCAATCACATCGTCCGATACTCTCATCGCACCTCTGAGAGATGCCGTATCAATACCTTCCGCACCGCCCGATACAACACAAATTTTATTTGCCGCAACTTCATGAGCTACGGTTGCGGCAACGTTAATTCCGTAAACGCTCGCCTTTCTGCTGCCAACCATAGTCAGTTTGAGCGGATGTTTTAAAAGTCCGACTCTCCCTCTCACATACAAATACGGAGGCGGATATGCTATGTTTTTCAATTCATCCGGATATTCTTCGTCAAGATACGTAACGATTTTCACGCCTCGTTGCGCCGCTTTCTCCATATCGTACATTACTTTGAGAGCTTCATCACCCGAAAAGTCCACGGTTTTCTTTTTCTTTTCAAAATTATCGGCAAGTTCTTTTATCTTTTTACATGACCTGTTCGTTTTTGTCAAAACCGCCCACGCAATCTTATCTTTCATTTTCCTCAGCCCTTTTTTATTTATTAACCCTCACGTGCTCATACATCATTATCGCCGCGGCAACGGAAGCATTGAGGCTTTCGGCACCGCCGATCATCGGTATGACAACCGATTGATTGCATCTTTTAACGGTTTCGAGAGAAAGGCCGTTTCCCTCATTGCCGATAAAGATTGCACATTTTCCTTTCATGTCCGCATCAAACAAATCCGAAGACTTTTCGTTCAATGCACCGGCAACCGATTTAAATCCGTTGTTTTTCAAATATCCGAAAATCGAATCCATGTTTTTGTTACGCACAACCTTCACCGAAAACAGGCTGCTCATAACGCTTCTCACAACTTTGGGATTATAAATATCCACACAGCCTTTCGCCATAATAACGGCTTTTGCGCCTGCCGCATCCGCCGTTCTGATAATAGTTCCCGCATTTCCGGGGTCCTGCAAATTTTCGCAGACAACTATCATGCTTTTATCATCAACGGATATGTCCGCAAACTCCACCTCTTCAATGCGGCAAACAGCCATAATTCCCTGCGGCGTTACCGTATCCGAAACATAGTCGAAAATACGAGGTGCGAGAGTCAAAAGCTTTGTACCTTTAAAATGCGAAAGGTCGTACTCGCACTTGTCACTCACAAGAATAAATTCTATTTTCGCACCCTTTTTGAATGCGTCTCTTACATTGCGGTATCCTTCGATAATGAACATACCTTCTTTGTCTCTGCCCTGTTTTGTATGAAGATTTTTCGTAAGTTTAACATATTTGTTGTCTCTTGCGGTAATCAACTGTTCCATATTTTTTCTCCTGTATTTTCACTTAAAAAACGGTATATGTTTTTCTTTAGTCTTTTAATGCAAAAATCGAGAGGCCGAATAAACAACCTCTCGTTTTTTATTGATTAAAGGGCAGCCTTAGCTGTCTCTACAAGCTTTGTGAAAGCTGCTGCATCGTTAATAGCGATTTCGGAAAGCATCTTTCTGTTGATATCAACGTTAGCCTTCTTGAGACCGTTCATGAATCTGGAATAGTTCATGCCGTTCATTTTGCAAGCTGCGCTGATTCTTGTGATCCAAAGTCTTCTGAAATCTCTCTTCTTGAGCTTTCTTCCTACATATGCATAGGAAAGAGACTTCATAACAGCCTGATTAGCTGTTCTGTAAAGCTTACTCTTACCGCCGCGGTAACCCTTAGCAAGCTTCAAAATCTTTTTATGATGTTTTCTGGTGTTAAGTGCACCTTTTACTCTAGCCATTGGTAAATCCTCCTATCAATTATTTGTAAGGTATAAGCTTCTTGATAACTTTTGCGTTGGGTACGGAAGCATAACTAACCTTTCTGAGTCTTCTCTTTCTCTTTGTGTCCTTCTTATTGAGAATGTGACTTTTGAAAGCTTTAGCTCTCTTTACCTTGCCGCTCTTAGTAAGACTAAAGCGCTTTGCTGCTGCTCTGTGTGTCTTTATTTTAGGCATAATACCTCTCCTCTCATAATCTTTGTATTTATTATTCACGCCATAGGCGTTGAAACCTTATTTCTTGGGGGACATGAACATAGCCATGTTTCTGCCTTCAAGTTTGGGCTTTTTATCAACAATACCCGCTTCCTGAGCACCCTCTGCGAACTTGTTCAAAAGCTCTTCACCGACAGCGCTGTGATGAACCTCTCTTCCTCTGAAACGAACCGTAACCTTTACCTTGTCGCCGCCTTTGAGGAACTTAATAGCGTTTCTGAGTTTTGTTTCAAAATCGTGTGTATCAATGGAAGGCGAAAGTCTGACTTCTTTTGTGTCAACAACCTTCTGATTTTTACGGTTTTCCTTTTCACGCTTGGATTCTTCAAACTTGAACTTGCCGTAATCCATGATTTTGCACGTGGGCGGAGTTGCCTGAGGAGCAATGAGTGCAAGATCCATGTTCTGACCTGCTGCCAACTCCAATGCTTCTTTGATAGGCATAATACCGAGCTGACCGCCGTCCTTGCCTATTACTCGAACCTCTTTCTCACGAATTTCTTCGTTTATCAACAATTCCTTACTGATAAGTAACACCTCCGAAAATTTTTAAACAAAACAAAAAATACGATGAAAAAGACATTTTCACCGCACTCGAAATAAATCTCCGGTACTTTTCCGGAATTCCATATTAACCCCATACGCCTTATGCTTGAGGTGAGAAGCGGCTACTTCTGCTTTATTCTTAGATATATTACCACACTTTTCTCCGCCTGTCAATACCTTTTTCAAAAAAAATTTCACATTTTTTATCATCACGCTGTTTTTTGTATTGCAATTCGCTTTTACCTGTTATATAATGAAAGTAATTTGGACTTTTATTGAAAGGATTTGATTTGATGAACAAGGATTTACTTTCCATTCTCGAAAAAAACAGCCACATTACACCTGCTGAAATCGCCGTAATGCTCGGCACAACCGAGGATAGCGTAAAAGAAGAAATCAAACAGCTCGAAGACGAAAAAATCATCCTCGGCTACCGCACTCTCATCAACTGGGAGCACGTTGAAAAGGATGCCATCAAAGCATATATCGAACTTAAAATAACGCCTCAGGCGGCAAAGGGTTTTGACCGTGTCGCCGAAAAGATTTACAAATACCCTCAGGTAAAAAGTCTCACTCTCATGAGCGGCGCATACGACCTCTTGCTCGAAGTAGAGGGTGAAACGCTTCGAGACGTTGCCATGTTCGTCTCCGAAAAGCTTTCGCAGATGGATTCCGTAACGGCTACGACGACTCATTTCGTCTTGAAAACTTATAAAAAAGAAAATGTTATTTTCGAACATCCCGAAACAGATCCCAGAGAGGTTATTACATTATGATAGATTATGAAAATATACTTTCGAAAACCGCTTCCGAAATTCCTCCCTCGGGAATAAGAAAGTTTTTCGATATAGTAGGTGAAATGAAAGATGCCATCAGTCTCGGAGTCGGCGAACCCGACTTCGTTACTCCCTGGTCGATTCGCGAAGAGGGCATAAAGGCTCTCGAAAAAGGCAGAACCCACTACACCTCAAACGCAGGTACGATCGAGCTTCGAGAAGAGATAGCACGTTATTCCGAGCGCAAATACAACCTCACATACGACCCCAAATCCGAAATCATCGTAACCGTGGGCGGCAGCGAAGCCATTGACATCACTCTTCGTTCATTGATTAATCCCGGAGACGAAGTTTTGATTCCCGAGCCGAGCTTTGTGTGCTACAAGCCCTGTACACGCCTCGCAGGCGGCGTTCCCGTCCCCATCGTAACAGAAGAAAAAGACAATTTTCGTCTCACTCCCGAAAAACTTGTCGAAAAAATCACCGATAAAACAAAAGTCTTGATTCTTCCGTTCCCCAACAACCCCACCGGTGCAATAATGGAAAGAGAAGACTTGGAAGCAATCGCCGATGTTCTCAAAGATACGAACATCATAGTTTTGTCGGACGAGATTTATTCCGAGCTTACATACAACAACAAAAAGCACGTTTCATTTGCTTCGATTGAGGGCATGAGAGAAAGAACGGTTACAATCAACGGTTTTTCGAAAGCCTTTGCCATGACCGGTTGGCGTCTCGGTTACGCTCTCGCTCCCGAGCCCATAGCAAAAGTCATGTACAAAATTCATCAGTACGGCATCATGTGTGCTCCGACAACGAGCCAATTTGCCGCAGTCGAAGCTCTTCGCAACTGTGATGACGATGTTGCCAACATGTGCAAAGAATACAACTACCGCCGCCGTGTCATGGTTGACGGGTTCCGAAAAATGGGGCTTTCGTGTTTTGAACCCGAAGGTGCGTTTTACGTATTCCCCAATATTTCGTCATTGGGTTACACGAGCGAAGAATTCGCCAACAAACTTCTCCAAGAAGAAAAGGTCGCCGTTGTTCCCGGAAATGCTTTCGGGCAATCGGGCGAAGGCTTTGTTCGTTGCAGTTATGCCTACTCCATCAAAAACATCGAAGAGGCAATCAAACGAATCTCCCGTTTTGTCGAACGTCACAAAAAATAATTCATACAAAAAATACTTTGCGGATATTTTTATAACCGCAAAGTATTTTTTTGTTCAATCGTTTGATTGTTCTGTTTTTTCTTCTTCGATAATTTTCATTAGTGCGTCCTTATCGCTTATTTTTTCGGTTTGTTTATAGCTTGCGCCTTTAATCGACACGTCAAAACCGCAAAGCGATTTCATAGTGCACCATTGGCATGCACCTTTCACGGGTTTTATATCGTTACAACCCGACAATATTTCCGTTGCAAGCTTTTTCACAACGCTTTTCGCATGATTCGACAGCGCCGCAAAATCGCTCTCCGATGCCACAATCGACGCCTCCGTAAAAGAGCCGTCTTTTTTCTTTTTAACGTTTATGACGCTGCTTCCCGCCGCATAGTCGGAGTCCATCGCTTCGAGTATTTCCTCGTCGGACAGTACCAATCCGTCCATCTTCAGCTTTTTTGCGATTTCTTTTGCAATCGCCGCATCGCTCACGTTGCTGCCGGCTTCAATCACGGGATCGTCGATTTTAAAATACAGCATCCCTGCGGGTTTACAACCCTCGTTTTCGCAAACAGCGGTCATATAAACAGCCAATTGCAAGTCAAACCCGTGATAAATATTCGACAACGAAAATTTTTTGTTTCCGCTTTTGTAGTCTATTATTCTCACAAATTTTCCTTTTTGAGTTTCGAGCACATCCGCACGGTCCACTCTGCCTCTCAACACGGACTTTTGTCCGTTCGGCAAGTCAAGTGTCATCGGTTTGAATTTTCCGTCACGGTCAAATACAATCTCGTATCCCAGCGGCTCGAATTTTCCTTTTTTCATATGTTCGCTCAAAACCGTAACGCTCTTTTTCGCAATCCGCTTTAATTCCGCAAACAAATGCCTTATTCTCGGAGACGACTCCAAAAGATGCCTGTTAAGTCCGTCCAAAAGTTCCAACGTGATTTTTTCGGTTTTTGCGTCTATATATGCGCTGTCGATATCACGCCAGCTTCTTCCGTCTTCTTCCAAGCCTTTTCCGAACATATCCACAAATTCGTGCAAAAAAGTACCGCTGTCCGCCGCAGTCACCGAAAGAGCCTTTCTCTCTTTCAGTCCGAGTGTTATCTGAGCAAAATACGAAAACGGACACTTCACATACTTTTCCAAGCTCGAAACGCTGGTTGCAAGCTCTTTTCCGTATCTTGCCGTCAAAAGCTCTTCTTTCACCAACGCACTTTTGTTTTCATACGTCGTATATTTTTCTATTTCTCTCACTTTATCTTCCCACTCGGGCGAATTTTTATAATAATCAAATGCCGTCAACCATTTTTCATCTACCGATTCACCGTTTTTGTATTCGGCATATTTCCTCGCAAATTTTTCATACGTGCTTTTTGCGTTTGCGATTTTCTCCGAGGTATCTTCTCCGTTAATTTCATCCGTCACACATGCGTTCGGAAATACATGATAAATTCTTTTAATAACCGACGACGGATTGGAGTTTTCCCCCTCCTCGCTGTAGCTGACGTACAAATTATCCGTCGCACACGTTAGTGCCGAATAAATAAGGCTTTCTTCCATATATATTTTTCCCATGGTATCGGGCGGAAGCTCTATACCGTATTTTTCGAGTTCCCGTCTGTCCGCATTCGAAAAAACACCCGTTTCTTTCGGCGTCAACGGAAATTCGCCCTCACGTGCTCCTATTATTATAACATTCTTCGCTCCGTGCGAGCGTGCTCTGTCAATACTTCCCACGCAAACCGAATCCGCATTCGAAGGTATCGAACCGATTTCCACGCTTTCAAATCCTGCGGCAAGTATTTGCGCAAACTCATCGGAATTGAGCTTTCTGTTGCAAAATCCGTTGTCAAAGCTCTCTATCACCCCGACAATCAAATCGTACACCTGTCTCATGCGGCCTGCCGCATCACCTTCGCCTTTTTTCTCGGCTTCGTCGGCAACGAGAGCTATCTTCTCTTCGATTTCGCACTCTTTCATAAACTCGTAAAACGCCGTGCTCATTTCTCTTCCCGTGCGTCTGCCCTTTATTTTTTCTTCCAGATTTTTTATCGGTCCGACAAGCCTTCTTCTCAACATATTTACGGTATTGAGATAATTTTCGTCTTCTTTTTCTTCTTTGACCGACAAAGGCATTCTCCAATCATCGTCGCCTCTCCAGTCTTTTCTCGTCACGCCCGATGCAATGCAATAGTTTTCGAGTTCGTCGCTTTCGTGGGCATCAAGCGGTGAAAAAGCCGTTTTCATATATGTAAAAACGTTTTCGTTTCTCCACCCGCTCGTTATAACCCTTATTGCACTCAACAGAAAAACTGCCGCCGCTTCTCCCGAAAGCGGCGTTTTTTGATCCATAAAAACAGGTATGTCAAATCTCAAAAACACCCTCTTGATATCTCTCATATATTTTTGTGCGTCTCGTGCAATAATTACGATATCTCTGTATCTGTATCCCTCGTCACGACAAAGCCTCTCCACTTCGAGTGCCGCATTTTCAATCTCCGTGTTCACCGTTTTCGCTCTGTGCAAGCGAATCCTGTCGGTTTTTTTGTCAAACACTTCATCCTCAAAAAAACTTCTCTCAAGTGCTTTCAGCTCGTCACAAGCTGTGTACATTGCACCCCTGAGATTAATTTCTCCTCCGAACCTTACATTCGCATTTTCCGCTGCTTTTATAAGATTTCGTCTCGTTCTGTTCGCCGTTTCAAACTCTTCCGCTCCATCATCGGCACAAAGAGCCACCGTTACCGATTCGGCTTTTTTCAGCATATTCGATATTACCGAATACTCCAGCGGCGTAAACGCTTGAAATGCGTCTATAAAAACATCTTTTCCTTTCAGATAATCCGTGTTTTGAATATTTACGCAAAGTCTCTCCAACACATCTTCACCGTCACGGTATCCGTCTGCGAGAAACTCGTCATATGCCTCACGCATTACCTTGCAATCGTTGAGCTTTTTATAGAGAAGCGTATTTTCCGTCTTTTCCATGGCGTTTTCTATTTTTTCTTTCGTTACGCCGTATTTTTTCAAAGTCGATATTACAACCGCACTCGTTTGCGCCATATCGCCTCTTTTTGCGCTTCTGCCGTACAGTGTCAGTTCATCGGCTCTTTTTTTCGTCACATCGTAAAGAACCATTATTCTGCCCGCTTTCGACAACTCCTCGCAGGTATTTCCTCCGTACAATTCCTCAAAATGATATGCCAATCTTTTCAGACTGTACACCTCGGGATTTCCCATTCCGCTCATTCCGAAAACACGTGTTATTCTCTTTTCGGCGGCAAAACTGTACTGTTCCGGCACAATATATATCGGACTCTCGCTCGTTTTCATCATGCGCAATATTTCGTCGGTTTTTCCGCTTCCGCTTCTGCCTGTAATTATTCTGAGCATTTCTTTTTCCGTTTCCTTCTCACTTTTTTAAGCATTTCTTTTTCTTTTTCCGTCAAATCCGCTTTTTTTATAAGATCGGGTCTTTTCAGTTTTGTCCGTATAAGGCTCTGTTCACGGCGCCACTCTTCGATTTTCGCATGATGACCCGAGAGAAGTATGTCGGGAACCCGTCTTCCCATAAACTCCACAGGTCTTGTATACTGCGGATATTCCAAAAGTCCGTTATAATGGCTTTCAACCTGCATTGTTTCATCGGAGTCCAAAACTCCCTCGAGCATTCTCGCCGTTGCGTCTATCACAATCATTGCGGGCAATTCTCCGCCGGTTAATACATAATCTCCCACCGATATTTCCTCATCGACAATTTCTTCGATGATTCTTTCATCAACGCCCTCATAATGCCCGCAAAGGATTACAACGTGATTTTTTTTCGACAACTCTCTTGCCTTTTCCTGGTTAAAAACCGCCCCTTGCGGCGACATATAGCAAACATACGGCTTTTCATCCCCCGCAACCGACTTATATGCCTTATATATGGGCATCGGCTGCATTACCATACCGCCGCCGGCACCGTAAGGGTAATCGTCCACACGTCTGTAATTCCCCTCCGAAAAATCTCTTATATTTACATATTCGGTCTCAATGATACCTTTTTTCAAAGCTCTTCCGATTATGCTTTCGCCAAGCACGCTTTCAAACATTTCCGGAAAAAGCGTCAACACCGAAAACTTCATTTTTCGTTTCCTTTCATATTACAAAAGTCCCTCAATAGGTTTTATATAGATTTTCTTTTCGTCAAGATTCACCCTATCGACAAAAGCGTCGCACTTGGGTATCAAAATTTCTTTATCTCCGTTTTTCACAACCAAAAGGTTTTGTGCCGTCTGTTCCAAAATATCGCTCACTTGACCGATTGCTTCACCGTCAACGGTTACTGCGTCCAAGCCTATCAAATCTATGAGATAATACTCTCCCTCGGGAAGAGTCGGAAAATCTTCTCTCTTTGCGTAAAGATATACGTTTTTCATTCTTTCTGCGGCATTCATATCTTCAATGCCTTCAATCGTTACCAAAACACAGTTTTTTCCCTCTCTGATTGCCGTTATATGAAATTTCTTTTCGTTTTTATCATACAAATAAGGAACTTTCTTAAAAAAACTCATCGAATCCGCATAATGCACGGCTTTCAATTCGCCTTTCACTCCGTGCGTGTTTATAATTTTCATCATTTCAATCATAGTTAACCCTCCCGGTACACTTTTCTCCATTATACGTCAAATTTCCTTTCATTGCAAGTAACAGTTCATCCCAAACAACGAAAACGGCGATTATGGTTTTACCCACAACCGCCGTTTTTCACTTTTCGTCTTGTCCGTTTCCGTCCATCATATCTCGTATTTTCATCATCGAATAATCTATTTTCAGCATTTCGTCCGCACAACGTTTCAGTAGCGCGCAGCTTTCTTCGTCGGTAGTATCCTTTTTGTATTTCAGCTGATGTTCCGCCGAAGCCCACGAGTTCATTACCATCGTCCTTATCTGTATTTCCACCGTAACATAATACGTCCTCCCTTTGTACAAAATATCCGTTTTGACTATCATGTGATAGCTTCTGTATCCGTTAGGTTTGGGATTTCGTATGTAATCTTTCACTTCGAGCACTTCAATATCGCTGCATTTTTCTATTTCCTTTGCCATCTGATACACGTCATCCACATACGGGCATATCACCCTGATTCCCGCCGCATCGCACATATTTGTCACAGCCGATTTCCCTCCCGGCTCAAGCCCTCTTTTTTTCAGTTTTTCTTCCATGCTTTCGGGACTTTTTATTCTGTAGCGCACATTGTCGGCAAGTTTTCTTTTGCCTCTTCCCTCTCGTCTGGAATCAATCTCTTCGATTCTCGCCAAAAGCTTTTCTATACCGCCCTCAAGACAGAACAAATCCTCTTTGTAGTAATCAAAATAAGTGCTGTTTATCGCTTCTTTCAACATTTCATTTCCCTTTCTTTTTTTCAATCGAACATTCTATTATATTCATCCTGTCACTTAAATATTACAACAATTTTTTAAACATACTGTCATCGGCACATAAATTTTTTCAAAAACATTTGTAAACAATTTTTATCCGCAAACACTTTCTTTCAAAAAAACAACAAACTGCGAAGATTGCCCAGGGCAATCTTCGCAGTCACAATCAATAAAACAATATATCCGCATATGTCGGCATCGGCCAGTATTCCTTGCTCACCATCGGTTCGATGGCGTCTGCATACTCTCTCACCTTCTCCGCAAGCGGCAACACAACATCATGCATGTAGTGTGCACCGTCTGTCACATTCATTTCTTCGGCTTTTCGTATTTCAACTTCAAACTCATTTGTTGTAAAATAAAGCTTTTCATACAAAGGTTTTATCTTTTCGACAAGATCGTTTTCAACCTTTGCCGCCATTCCGAGTTCTCTCATCTCGCACACCGACTTCGCAAGACTTTTCAAATAACTGCCCACAGCGGGAATAATTTCCTTTCTCGCCATGTCAACCATCGTCAAACATTCGTAATTATTCAGCTTGAAATACTTTTCCATTCTTATTTCATAACGGCTCTCAAGCTCCGATTTAGTATAAACTCCCAACGATTCGAACATCTTCACGCTTTCTTCTTTCGTATATTCGCCGTAAGATTCTATCGAACTTTTGAGTATCGGCAAGCCTCTCTTTTCGGCTTCTTTTGCCCATTCTTCGCTGTAGCCGTTGCCGTTAAAGACTATTCTCGGATAATGCTCTGTTATGATATCACGCACAACAGAGTATGCCGCTTTTCTCTTATCTTCGGCATTTTCGATTTTTTCCGCAAACTTCCAAAGTCCGTCTGCGACAATCGAGTTGATAACCGTATTCGGTCCGGCAATAGATGCCGATGAACCCACCGTTCTGAATTCAAACTTATTACCAGTAAAAGCAAAAGGACTCGTTCTGTTTCTGTCCGTATCGTCACGTTTGAATGCGGGAAGAGCCGACGCCCCCAAATCGAGTGTTCCTCGATCCAGTCTCACTTCGTCCTCGCCTTTTATTATGCTTTCGCAAACCTTGTCGAGCGCATCTCCCAAAAACATCGAAATCACGCTCGGCGGTGCTTCATGTCCGCCCAGTCTGTGGTCGTTTGACGGGTTTCCCGCACTTGCTCTCAAAAGTCCGCCGTGCAGCGACACCGCTTCCATCACAACTGCAAGGAACACCAAAAATTCCAAATTGTGCAACGGGTCTTTTCCGGGCTTCAAAAGATTTTTACCCGTATCCGTGCTTATTGCCCAGTTGTTATGCTTGCCCGAACCGTTAAGCCCTTTAAAAGGCTTCTCGTGCAAAAGGCACACCAATCCGTAATGCTCTGCACATTTTTTCAGCGTTTCCATAACCATGTAGTTGGAGTCAACCGCCGTATTTGCCGCCGAATATACGCACGCCAATTCATGCTGACAAGGAGCCACTTCGTTGTGTTTCGTCTTTGCGAAAATTCCCATCTTGTAAAGTTCCGTGTCAACCTCTTTCATGAAGAGCGCAACATTTTCACGAAGTGTACCGTAATATGCGTCATCCATTTCCTGTCCTTTCGGCGCAGGTGCTCCGAAAAGCGTTCTTCCAGTAATTTTTATGTCTTTTCTCGCTTCAACATGTGCTTTCGACACCAAAAAATATTCCTGTTCGGGGCCGACGGTTGCAATTACTTTTTTCACATCATCGTCACCCAAAAGTCTCAACACTCTCACCGCCGCATTCGAAAGTGCATCGCACGAACGAAGAAGAGGAGTTTTTTTATCGAGTGCTTCACCCGTATATGAACAAAATGCCGTGGGAATACAAAGTGTCACACCGGCAGCGTCTTCTTTCAAAAATGCGGGAGACGTCGTATCCCATGTTGTATATCCTCTCGCCTCAAACGTTGCTCTGATACCGCCTGCGGGGAAACTCGATGCGTCACTTTCGCCTTTTACAAGCTGTTCGCCCGTAAACTCCATAATAGCCTTTCCCGTTGTCGGGTCGGGATTTATAAAAGCGTCGTGTTTTTCGGCTGTCAGCCCCGTCAGCGGAAGAAACAGATGCGTATAATGCGTTGCACCCTTACTCATTGCCCAGTTTTTCATTGCTTCCGCAATTTCATCGGCAATTTTCATCGTCAAAGGCCCGCCTTTTTTAAACTCTTCGTATGTATCTTTACTGAGCATTTCACGCATCACTTCATCGGAAAACACATTGCATCCGAAATACTCCGTCAAAGGTTTCTTTTCTGCCATAACATCTCCTCCTCATTGTCTGAAATTCTTACAAAAACTTATACTATATATTTAAGCATACTTTACCTCTAAAATCAAGCCGAATTTTCCATAAATCATTTTATTTTTCCTCACCGTTTTTTATGCAAAAAAAGGAATCGGGAAATTGATTTTTCCCGACTCCTCGTCAACTTTATTCGATTTTATTTGATTATCCAGTTTGTATATCCCATCGAACCGTCGCTCTGACAGAATCCGTCATTTGTTCTTGTCAGATACAATCCGCTGTGACGAAGCTGCAATTTATACGTTCCGTCGTTATTGTTAACGATTTTAAAATGCTGATTTTCGCCTCCGGTTATCGAGTACAAAATCGCACTCGCACCGTTTTCTGTGCTGTTGCCGGAAATATCAAACACTTTTCCAGTTTCTTTGTTCATAATAAGATAATATCCTTTATCCACCGCAACAAAAGTCCACGCGTTATCTTCATTGCCCATCGTAAGACCTTCGCCCTCTGTAAAAGCTATCTTTTCTCCGTTTACCGAAAGTTCAATCGTCTTATCTCCCGTATACGGAATTCTTCCGACTTCCTCTATATCAATCTTCAATCCGTTTTCCAATGCAACGCACAAATTTTCGTCAAGCACAAATCCCGTTGCCGAATCTATTATCGAATATCCGTCTTCCGATGATTGGATTCCCCATTCTCTCTTTTCTCCGAAAGTTGCTTTTCCGTCTTCAAGCGTAATGTATTTTCCCGTTGCCTTGTTTCTGAAAACGCTTTCACCAGCATTCTGTGTATATACTTCCCACGTCTGCCAATTTTTGATTACATCTTTTTTGTCAACAAAAACAAGGCTTCCGTTGTCGTCCGTGAGATATTGTCCGTCAAGCGAAATCATCACCTGCGCACTCTTGTCCCAATCGCCCATTGTTGACTGCAACGATTTGTATTCTTCTTCATAACAAGCGTAAAATTCATTGTCAAGCACATACAAAAGAGCCTTGTATGCCTTTGTTCTTGCGGGATATGTCTTTTCGATTGCCTCTATTCTCGCATCATCGCCCTTGGCCAAAAGATAAAGGCGTGAAAATTCAGCCAAATCTTCCCATCTGTTTGTATTCCCGTAACCTGTTACGGGCACCATGTCCTGTGCGATCGCACGATACCAAACATTCGTATCCTGTCTGCCGTTATCCATAACATGACCGAGCTCATGAGCAAACATCTGCACCATGTTGTTCACGTCTCCGCGGTAAGCGGTGTTATTCCAAATAGTTCCGTCACCGCCGTTCCAGCTGGACGTGTTCATGCTTGTGTATACAAATCTCCACAAAACCTTTACTATCGGCATTTCAAAACATGCAATCGCCTCGCCGACTGTCGCCGCATATTCTTCATCATTATCATACGGTGAAATATACTGCACAACATGCTCATCTCCGGATTCCGTGTCCGTAATCGTTATATTGTAAAGTCTCGGTTCTTCTTCGGGAATTCCGTGCCACGACTGCCATGCACCCTCTTCAATACCGACATATTCAACCTTTATATCTTTTTTCAGCTTTGTTGCCATCGAACCGTACATCAAACTCGTCGGTTCAACTTTAAAACATTCCTCAACAAAACTTACCTGTTCTTCATACGGCAAATTGAAATAATCTCTTTCTTCAATCATTTTTTCGATTTTGTCATATGTCAAAAGATTGAATTCTCCGCCGGAGAGGATAAAGTCGCAAAGTCTTTCATACTTGTATTCGGAAAGACTCTTGGCAGCTTCGCTTTCGAGCATTTTTTCAACCGTCGGTTCGTATTCTCCGACAATTTCGATTTTCCAAAGTTGCTCCTTTTCTTCGTCCTTCGCTTCCTGTGTCACAACAGATTCCGTGTATGTCAAATAAAGATTCGAAAAAACCGACTTAATATAGCAATAGCCGTCTTCCGCTTCTTCAATCATCCATCTCTGGTTGTTTGCACCGGTAGCCGTCCATTGTATGATACTTACGCCCTCGTTCATAGATGCTCCGTTAACGTCTGCGGCAAAACCCAACGGGTTTATCATCGAATAACTTCCGCCCGCAAACTCTTTAAATCTCCAGTTCACGGATGTTTCACCCACGGTCAAAGCATTTCCTCTGTCATTTCCCGATTGCATCAAAAACAACCCGTCTTCGGTTTCAATTGTGCAAATCGCATTCTTGTAGCCTTTTATCTCCTCTGCACTCACTCCGATTGTTGCCATAGTTATCAGCATCACAACCGCAAGCATCAAAGATATTGCTTTTTTCATTATAATTTCCCCTTCCTTTTTCATATGACTCCATTTTACAGCCGAAGAAATTATTTGTCAACATCTTTTACAGCTCGCTCACATACACCGCTTCAAAAGTCATATTGCACGGAAACATATCCCTGATGTATCCCATGATTTTATTCACATCGTACTTTTTCGCCGTTGTTTTCAGCACAACAGACTTCTTTTCATAATCAATATCCAGCACAAAGTCATCATCCAACCTGCTTGACACCATCTTTTCGTATTCTTCTTTCGATACGGACGTATATCGGTGCAACATAGTATACGTTTTGTCTCGCCAATCCGCATTAGCGTAATTCAATTCCAGTATCTCTTTCCATTCGTCGCTTCTCAAATAAAACGTCATTCTCTGCTTCGCTCTCGATGCCGCGGTTTGTACGGCAAGATAGCATCTTCTTTGTGCATTCGATATCTCTTTCAATTCTTCAAAATCCGACAGATAATCCGGATAAAACACCGCCATCTCACGTGCCACTTATGCTCACATCCCCCAATATCTGATTAGGCTTCAAAATCAAACGGTTTACATTTTCGTTTATGGATACCACGCTCACGTCTTCAACACCCAAATCCAAAAAGCAATCCTCGATTACACGGTCTCTTAACACAATATAATCCGTCTTATCCCAATCCTCGTTGATTTTTTCAAAAAGAGCAGGCAATCGACTTCTCGCCAAGCGCAGATAATATGCGTCCGTAGTTACACCTTTCAGCTCCACTTTAATATCAACATTCACCTTTTCAACGCTTTCGACTTTCACCTTATGCCCTATCGGTGCCAACCCGTAACCCAGTCCCGACTTATCTTTCGGGTCCAAAACCTCCTGCACATAATCCACCAAATCTTCCGATGCCACAGCATAATCAGTATCGGTAATCACAACTCTTATTTCGCCCGCTCCCTCTTCTGCGGGAATTATTCTTCGTCCTCCGATTCCCGCAATCGTATCTACAATCTCTTTGTAATATCTCACATTTCCGGGGCAAACCGGGCATTTCACCATATCGATAAATCTTTTTCTGAAAGAGTCGTCATCCTCTTTGTCACTTCCTTTTGCGATAATCGACACTATGTTAATCTCATCCGTAATATCCGCTCTGTTTTCGGCAACAACCTCTCCGATATAACCGTTAGCCGCACTTCCTGCAATATCCGCCTCCGCTTTAAACCAACCGTCTTCCTCGCTTATCACGGTATAGCTCATATCTTCACAAGCAACCTTGTCTCCGCATCGCAAGCCGTCACCGCCCTCGATTTTCACGATTGCTTTCGTTTCTCCCCGTCTTTCGATACCCGTAATCGCACAAAGTCGTTCAAGGTTTGCCCCAGTCGCCGTCTCCAAATAACACTCGCTCTGCATCTTATCTATATAATCATACATATCCATCGTAGCCATCGCCACGGCAGACGCCATCATATACGATACAGTACCCTCTCTTTTGTCATACTCGTCTGATATATCCTTCAAAAAGCTTTCACGCAACGATTCATACGTAATCGCCATCAAATCACCTCCGTCACATCAATATCTCCCAAAGAACTTACAACCTTAAACTTCACGCTCATTGCACCGCCGTGCCGCTCAAACTCAAAATCCTCCACCGCTTTTATTCTTTCATCGCAAAGCAAACTTTCGCAAATTGCGTTTTTAACTCTTCCCATCCCCTTCACGTACCCTTCGTCCAAAGCACTTTCCAGCTCCGTTCCGTAGCTGTGAGGAAATATCGCATATTTATATCTTTCTGTAATAACGGCAATATGCACCGCCTGCTTCAAAGCCTCTTTCGAGTCTATCACGCCGCCGATTTTTCCGTTTTCAAAATCAATTTCAAACGTCTTGTTTGTTTCGCTATTTCTCTCATCCGTCGCATCAATCGAGCTTATCGGTAACATTTTTCACTCTCCCATCACATTTTCCCTATCGCAACATACCCCACTCCGCCGTTTTTCCTCATGAGAACAACTTCGTCACCTTTTTTTATCCCCTCGTTCACCACAATCACTTTTTCCGTACCCGCATACTTAAACGAACACTCTTTTTTCAAAAGATGATCGCAAACGTCGAGCAAATCTCCCGACAAACAAAACTCCCCGCATTTTATTTCAATCGGGTCTTCGCACACAACGCTCCCCACACAAACTTCACAAGGAAGCGCCGCATTATATGCGTCAAGCGCACATTTTTTTATCGCCTCCGCAATATTCATTCCAGCTCACTCCCGTCCAAATAAACATCACACAAATACGTATTGTTTTCAAAAACATGCACCGCTTTTTTCACCCGCATATATCCGTCCAAATTCAGATCTCCCATACTGAATCCGACATACAAACTTCCTCCGGGTATTATTCTTGTGTCTCCGGGAACGTTTTTCACGATAATCTCTCTTTGTATTCTGTTATATTCCTTCAAAAGAGTTTTCGCTTCCGACAATTCTTCTCCGAACTTTGTCGCTTTTTTCGACAAAATCAACGTTCCCCACTTTTCCATATTTTCTTTATCGCTCACCGTCGCCGTATATCTCGTATTGTATCGTTTTTTATCCGAATACACCTCAACCATGTTGTAAACGCCTTCGTCTATTGTATCCGTATATTTGTAATTTCCGACGCACTCTTCATCTATCACAATATCCGTCATCATGTTTTTTTCGTTTTTCAGCACTATTTCACCGCAATCGTCAAAGACAATATATTTTTCCCCGCTCTTGTCTTTCACGTCCTTGCAGGCTTTCTTCACCACATCCAACAAACTGACGTTGTCTGCCGCAACCGATTCTAAACTCACGCCGCACTTTTCTATTTCACCTTTTTTCAAAAAATAGTCGTCTGCGATTTTGTTGACGATTTCATCGAGTCTCATTTTCCCTCTCGTGTACGTGCGTCTGTTTTTCATGTACCTCAGCTGGTCATAACAAACAACATCTATCAAATTTTCTCTTTCTCTGCATTTTGTGAACACATATCCGAAAAACAATCCTTCGCCCATGTACTTTATGCTCACGCCATCCCCTTGATTAAAGCTTATCACGTCGTCTTTTTTCACCGTGAACCTCGCTTTGGTTGCCGTAAACTCTTCCATATCTATGCTCACCTTTTCCACGGGAATTATTTTATAAACCTTAAGCTTGCTTTTCACGAAAATTTCAAGTCTGTCGCCGTCCGACTCTGCCGAAAATCCGTCTCTGTATACCCCTTTATAATAATTCAACCTCGTTTTTATGTTCGTCTGCATATCATTCCCTCAACTTCAACTTTTGCCCCACATAAATCGTATACGGATACTTTATCGAATTTATCTGCGCCAAATATGTATACATCGACGAGTCATCCAAATATTTTTTCGCAATATACCACAAACTGTCTCCCGAACAAACCGTATAGTATTGCGGCACTTCAAACGAGTCCGTCCTCGTTTGGGCAGATACGCTTTTTTTATCCTCGGTGATTTTTGTTTGAACATTTCTGTATTCCCTCAAAACAATTTCCGCTTTCACGTCAGCCCCGTTTTCGGCGTCTTCCGTGATTTTTATATTTTCAATCAATACCTGAATGTTAGTCAAATAAGTCTTGCTCATATCGGGAAACGTTTTGTATATATCAAGCCAAACAGGTTTGTTTTCGCTTGCGATTCTCTCGAGTTCGTCGGCAAAATACAATGCGTCCTTAAACCCGCTTTCATATCGTGCGAAAGGGTATTGCACCTGTGGCAACAAAACTTCAAACGAAATTTTTCTCAATCCTTTTCCGCCTCTCAGCGACGCCTCGCTTCCGTCCGCAAGTCGTATCGTTTTATTCCCCATCTGTGTTTCGACAACAATTTTCCCCGGTGCAACGGGAAAAAGTATTTTGTCAATATAGAGCATGTACATTCACACATCCGTCCTTTCCAAAAAAACTTCCACAGCGGCAATGATAAAAGCTTTTTCGTTTTTATCCAAGTTCACAAATTCACTCGGAAGCATCTTCAAATTGTGAAGGCACCAGTACGCATAAACTGCGTCTCCGTCACCTTCACTTATGAGTTTTTTGCTTTTTCCACCCTCTCCGTCATGCTCACGTCAAATCCGTTAATCTTCTGCAAAAACCTCACAAACTCCTGATATTCTCCGGGATTGTCTATCATTTCATTCAACAATTCTTCGGGATTTTTCACATTGTACGAATCCTGCAACCGAGCATTGTAAAGCGGAGGATAAACGACACTTGCCACCGCCAGCTTTTTCAAATATTTTCCGTAATCTATTCTCACTTTACCGTTTTCGCGCTTCGTACATTCTTCTCTGATTCTTTCGTCTTCACTCGTCGTGATATGTCTTATTTCCCAGGCGAGCGTTTCACCGTTCTCGTCTTTCATCGACTCCGTCGCCTTATAAAAAACGTTTTCGCTTCTCGCCTTGTTCTCTTTCAAAAAATATTTCAAACCGTCCATTTAAAACTCCTTTTTAACCTGCGGGAAAAGTCCCGCAGGTCTTTTTTTATCACATCATTCCGTCCAGCAATCCGAACTTCTTCGGCATTTTAAAATCTTCAAACGTTCCCGTGATTTCCTCCGTCAAATAATCACCCTCTGCGTCAAATGCCGCCAAAATACCTCCGTCGATATTGCATCCCGTAAACACCATCGTCTGATTTCCGGCGCTGCTTGCGGGGTCGTTGTTTGTCACCTGAATATCAAAATAAATATCCTCCCCGCTTTCCTTATATTCCATCAGCATACTTCTGAAAATCGACTGATTGTAGTGCGCTTTGCCTTTAAAAACTCCGCTCCAACCGTTAGCCTTGTTTCCTCGACCCGTCTGCCCCAAAATCGGTATCGTGTTTTTGTTTTTCGTGATTGATGCCTTAAAATTAATCATCTGCATAAAATTGTATCGGTTCGATCCGACCGTCACATAACATTCCGCAAGCGATGCGGAGACAGCGTCGCTGCCGTTCATTGTAATCGTCGCCATTTTATTCCTCCTATTCCACCGTCGTTGAAATATACAGCTGTGTCATCGAATTTATCGGACAAATCTTACTTTGTATAACAACGCTTGTTTTGCTTTTTCCCTTTTTAACTTCTATGTCCTCATCCTTAAACGGTTCTATGGCTCTCATCTGCACCAACGTCTTTCTGTGCTCCGTAATATCGTTCCAAAGCGATATTCTTCCCGCTTCGTCATTCGGAACCACTCCCAAATACTTCGTCTTGAAAAGCTTTGCGTCATCACATGCAATCTGATCTATGATTCTGATTGTTTGATTTTCCTTAAAAACATCACCGACCTCACTTGAGAGTGTCACAAGCGAATTTATATCCGACAAAATTCTCCATTCGTCGTCAACTTTGTGTGCGACGAATTTGCCTTTTTCAATGCTTTTTTCCAAATCGCTCTGCGACAGCGACGGTCCCAATGTAAAAGAGCCGTTATACACTCTGTTTGTAAGACTTTTCGAAATCTCACATCCCGCTTCGGCCCCCGCAACGAACCACACAAAACTTTCCTCTCCGAAAGCTTTATCCGACACACTCGTTTCCACGTTGATTACGCCCATGTCGTCCGCTTCCGTTTTGTAAAGTACGCTCTGGAATTTAATTCCTCTCTCTTCTCTCATTCTCTTTGTATACGCCGCAACAAGCGAGTTAACGCTCTCGTTTTTCGTTGCCGCCGCCAGCACATTAAAGCTGATACTCTCGCATTTATCGAGAAACTTCTGATAATCCTCCCCCGTAACGGTGGCGTTTGTTCCTCCCGACAAAGCTGTCGCTCCGCAAATCGCAAGCGCTTTTTCCGTTTTCCATGTCACGAAATCATTGTCTTTCAAATCCGCCGCATTTTTCACAGTTTGTCTGTCCTTGCACACATTATTGTAATATGTATACACATCAAAAAATCCGTCGTCATCAATGCTTTCGCTCACTTTGATTTTTATGTTGTTTCCGCACACTCCCGCATAAAGTGCCTGCGCCAAATCGTTACTTGCTTTCACACCGTTTCCGAGTCTGTACACATAAACCTTTGATGCATTCAAAAACAAATCTCTCAAACATTTCATTTTATTATGCGTATAATCATACCCGAAAATTTTCACGCTTTTCGAATAAAAATCTTCTGCCGTCACACAAAAGAAGTCATCTTCTTCTCCCCAGTCAAGCTCCATCGCAACTGCGCACACGCCTCGCTCCGACACCTCTCCCGATGCCGAAAGTGCCGACACAAAATTTATATACGTGCCCGGCAAAACCTTATTGTAATTTGTAAACGTGCCTCCGCCCAAAGCCATCTATCGCACACTTCCTTTCAAAAATCTCTCCGTCATTTCTTCCACTTCTTCAATTTCATATGTTTCGTCTTCATCAAACAATGCTTCTATAAGATCTCTTTTGTGTTTGAATCGCTCACTTTTTTTCAACTCATCCTTCGTATATTCCACCGATTTTCTCCTCCAAAACTATTTTTTCCATCATAGCCGTCTCTTCTTTTTCTTCCTTTTCGAAAATATCGTAACTCACTCGCACCGTAACATATCCGTCTTCCTTCGTCCAATTCATCCTTCTTCCGAAAAGCTTCACCGAACCTATTTTCACAAAATTCAAAACACCGAAAAGTTCTCCCGAAACACTTTCCGCCAAATGGTTTTCGCTTTCGCCTTGCAAAACAAAGCTCACCTCAACCTCACATCTCAAAAAAAATCTTCCGCCCAAAAGATTAATCTTTTCAATATTGCTTATCTTTGCAAAAAAACACGGCTTCACAAGATTTTGATTGATTTTTTCCGTATATACGGGATATTTCCCCTCAAAATGTTCAAAAATCTTCTCCGCAACGGCTTTTCTCAGCTCATGTGGCATCTTTCATCCCCCTATGCAAAATTCTTTTCCGTTTCCACCGTCACCTCGTTGTGCGATGCATAAAAGCTCATCTGCCCGCTTTTTGCATACACAACCGATTTGCCGTTTGATTTCACTTCGATTCGGCTTCCGGGTTTTATTTCGTATTCGGGCGGCACAAAAATCTTCGCTTTCTTGCCGACGTTCAAATACCCCTTTTTCTCGCTTCCCGCATTTTCTCCGAAAAGATATGCCTTCATCGAAACCCTGCACGGGATATTCTCATATCTCACCGTTTCTTTAAAAACCGTCCTTCTGTCCTCAAGCTCGGCTTCTCTTTCGTAAACCGTGCATGTCTCTGTGTACAAAGGTTCAATAGCCTTTTTCATTTTTTCTACCATACAAGCCTCCTGAAAGAGAGCATTTCCTCTCTTCCGCTTTCGAGAAGACGGTCTATCAACCTGTCGGTATCGTTCATTTCTTCAAACGTTACCGACACGTCCCCCTCCGAAACGCTCTTCACTCCGTCGCCTCCGGTTTTGCTCTTGGCGGCAAGAAGATATTCTCCCGCCGCAATATCCAAAAGCGTAAACCTCAATTCTTCCGGAACTTTTTCGCAATTCACGGTATTTCTGATTCCCGTTTCGGCTCTTTCCCATGCTCTTTCAAGCTCTTCCTCTTCGTTTTCTTCAACCTCAAAACCCATGTCCGAGAGCCTTTGTCTCAATGCATCCAAATCCATTCAATCACCTTATTCAGCGCTGAGATTCGTTATCGAGCCGTGCAAGAACGCAGGTCCGTGCGCAAGTCCGATCTGAGAATAAATCTGAATCATATCGCTTGCACCGGTTTTCGCAAGTTGTTCTTCGAAAACAACGCCCTTTTCGGGTACTGCCTGGAACACAGGTGCAATATGTGCCACGTCTGCAACCAAAATCGTATCCTTAGGCATAAATCTGTCCCACACAATGCCCATACGACAAAAATCCGTCTCGATTTCCGTCACGTTAACTCCGCCGATATTTTCTCTCGCACCCATCGTCGCATTAAACTGACTCGCATAAATATCCGTAATCATCTGTTTCTGATAAGCGGGCAAAAGCATCACCATGTTATCAAAATACGCTCCCGCTTCGGCCATTTTACGAAACAGCGAATCAAGCATACTCTTCGTGAGCACTCCGCCCTCCGCGTCGATTGTCGTGCCGCTTTTCGTCAATTCTATCAAACCTCTTGTCTTGTTTGCGTCCTGTGCGTTTTTCGCCTTGTTGAACACACCGTTTATAAAACTGTGTTCAACGTCACGTGCTATTTTCACAAGCTTATGATGAATCTGGAACGCTTTCTCATCCTCCACGCTGTTTGCCTCATTCGAATTAAGTCCCGACATATTGGAGCTGTTCGACATCTTCATATATGTAAGATTTACAACCTCCTGATGAATCTGAACCACATTCGTCTCCTGTTCTCTTGCAATAAGTGTCGATGCCGGTGCGTTTACCGATGCCGATTCCGAAATAGCGGGTTGTGTCGCTTCCGGATAATCAAAAAGCACCGCCGTGGGGAATTCGCTTGTTGTCGTCTGTCTGCCTCCCGTAAGAGAGCCTATCATCGAAAGAAGCGGTGTCTGACTCGCATCCGCCGTAAACAATTCCCCCGCATAATTGGGCAAATTCCAACTTGTACCTACTCCTGTTACTACTGCCATAATAAAATTCCTCCTAAAAAAATTAATTTATAAAATCAACGGGTTTCCCCATTGTCAACATTGTCAAAGAAGCATTATCCCCTCATTGGCAGCCTGCTTCTTAATTTTTATCGCTTCGAGCGTGTTTTTTTGTTTTCTCGCATTCGAAAGTCTCGCTTCAAAATCGTTTTTCTTTGTATCGGGCAATCTATTAGAGCTTGTTCCCGGCTTAAAGCTTCGTCTTTCGCTTCCGAACAAAAAACTTGTCTCGCTTTCGCTTTTTAGTCTTTGCAGTTGCTCCTTTACGTCTCCCTCCTTGTCTATAAGGGCTTTCACCGCCTTAATATTTCTCGCTCCGCTTTCATACAGCGCAATCTCTATTTCACTTTCCTTTTTCACATCCGAGATTTTTCTTTCACAATCTTCTTCCATCTTCGAAATTTTTTCCATTATCTTCTCGCAGACATCTTCTTCGATACCCAACTCCAAAAGTTCTTCTCTTTCCATTTCAGCACCCCTTATTTTTCAATTCTCTTTTCACATCGTTTACCCACGGATGCATCAACAGCACCGTTTCCTCACTTAGCATATCACTGCTTTTTATACAGTTGTCGATAGCTTCGCTCTCGTTTATCAAACAATCTTTGTTAAATATGATTCGCACCCGTTCCTCTTCAAAATATCCCTGCCCGAATATTTCCAAATACTCGTTCACGATTTCACACAATCTGTAAAAACCGCTTTCAAACTCGATTTCCGCCTCACTCATATCAAGGTCAATATCCGAGAACATCGCTTTCATAACAAGCTGATTGGGATTATTGCCCATCTTGTCACCTTTTGCGTCATATCCCATCGCATTCTCCACAATGGCATTTTTAAGCAAATTCGTTAATACCGAATAGTTTTCGCAGTCAAACTCTGTATTTAAAGTTTTAATATCCCCCGGCGTTCCGTCCACGCTCTTCACTTTAACCGCTCCGTATGCGGCAAGATTTTGTCTGAACTCACCCAAATCCGTTCCGTCATAATTTTGCAGCACCAATATCGTATTTCTTGCGTCTTCCTCCATGTTGTTTTTAAAATCCGACAGCGTCTTGTTCAATGCGTCCTGCAACGGCTTCACCCGATCTATCAACGGTATTTCTTTTTCGTTGTATTTAAATGCCGCAATCGGAATCCTCCCCTGTGTAAAATACCCGCTTTCTCCCGTCTTTTTCAGTATTCCGTCTTCAATCTCAAAAACTTCGACCTTATCTTTCGAATAAAGCTCGGCAATTTCACGAGTGCAACTCTCTTTTCCCTTATACCCCTCTATCGTATACACTCTCAACGCGCAGTCCAATTCGGTATGTTCTTCGTCTTTCCAATACGCAATCATTTCATACGACGGAATTCTTTTAAACTTCAACTTCCCTTGTTCATCGGCATACAAATACAGCCAACCGATACCCATGTTTATGGCATCTCTCAAAACACACTTCATCAATCTTCTGAAATCACGTCCGAGATTTTTCTTCAAAATACGCACGTAATCGTCGTTTTCGCCCTCTATCACAAATTCCCGCCCCATCAAATAGTTCACTTTCTGATTCACCATTCTCTGGTACTGATTGTCCACCACACGATTATTCGGCAAATTATCCACTTTTTTCAGTTTTCCGTCACGACCGATTGCGGTTCTCTCGTTTTTCAATATATCGTGCTCTCCCCGAAAATACCTTTCACCGTCAATCATGCTCTTGTATCGCTTGTCCCTCTTCCAATAAGCTATCTCCGCTTCAAAAAATTCCTTTTCGCTCATGCAAGCGCCGTCTCTTTCAAGCTTCTCAACAACTTCTTCCGTCACATTTCTCCAGATACTCACACATATCCACCTTTCCGTCAATACAAACCGTCTGCGCCTCTTGTCATCATTTCACACAGTTTTTGCGTCAAGCGATACGAAATCTCGTCAATATCGCTTTCTTTTTCGATTGTATTGTTGTTCGTAACCTCAATTTTCACGTTACCCAAAGCCTCTGCATATTTTTGAGTCACCGTATTCAAAATTTTTTCTCTCTGCCCTCTTTTAACCTTTGCAATCCCCTCTCCCGAAAAGTCTTCCTCTCTTCGAACGATTTTTTCCGCTTCACCTCTTTGTGCAAACTCCGCTATTTTTTCACTTAACCCCTCTTCCTGTTCCTCATTCAAATCATACGCCCGCTTTTCACCTATTTCTCTTTCATCAATTCCGTAAAAAACATCGTTTTTCGCCTCCTCTCTTTCAAACCTCTCTTGCATCAAAATATTTTCGACAATATTCCTTTCAATCTTTTCCCGAAAATTCACACACTCCTCATATGCTCCGTTTCCCGTTTCGCCATGCGTATTCCGCCGCTTTTCTTTGCTCCTTTTTCTCTCTCCCTCCTCTTCTTTCATCTCGTACAAAACGCCGTCATTCTTGTTGTTATTCTCGTACAATCTCGCACCGAATAACTCGGCATTGTCCGCCACATCAAAAATCCGACTCCATTCTTTTAATTTTCCCATAACTCCTCTTTTCAAAAAGAAAAACTTTCTTCCTCTCCGACACTTTCCATCGCATACCTCATCGCATCCATCAAATGATTAAACTCGTCTTTCGGTCTGTTCGTCTTTTTTTCTTCCGAATTTGTTTCCCAAACATAATTTCCTATCTCCGTCAAAAAGTTTTCGCATCTCGGATGCACTATTATCTCGTATTCTCCTATCAAATCAATCCCAAACCTCACGCTGTCGGGACCTTTTTTTGCACCTTTGATTTTCTCAAGTCCCAACACACGCAATCTGTCAATACTTTTCGGTTCGCTGCTGTCCGCATATATTTTTTCTTTTCTGTAACCCATACGGCATATTTTTTCAAAAATAGCTTCGTTTGAAAGATTCTTTTCATACATTTCGTCAAACACAAAAATCTTTTTTTCATCTTCGTCAACAACTCCGCAAAAAAGTGCCGACGGATCGTTTACATATCCGAAATCCAATCCGAAAACCGCTTTCGCCGATTTTCTTTCTAAAACCTCTTCCAAACAAAACTCCTCTTCTCTGTAGTTTGTATAAACGCATCCGTCCGTTACTCCCCAGTTTCCGAGCCCCGCCACCAGGTATCTCGCAGGATTGTTCTTTTTCATCATTTCAAACATTTTTCTGTCGGCGTCATCCAAAAACTCGTTTACGGTATAATTAACGCTCATTGCCAATACTTCTTCGTTTTCCGTATCAAAAAACCGTTTTTTCAGCCAATGATGTTCATTCCACGGATTAAAAGTCAATGTAATCTGCTTAAAAAGCCCGTCTTCCGTTCCGCCTCTGATGGATTCATCCAGCATATCAAAGCTTGCCTCATCCTTAATTTCATAAGCCTCCTCAATCCACATCCAGCACAAAACTCCCACTCCGACCGTTATACTCGTAATTTTCATCGGGTCATCCAGTCCGTAAAAATAAATCTTTTGCCCCGTCGGCAAATATATCATTTCCATCGGAGTTTCTTTCAAAAGCCAGTATTTCTCCACGCCCAGCCTTTTCATTGCCCATTTAAGCTCCGCAAAACACGAATTTTTCAGCGTCCTGTACGTTTTTCTCACAACCAAAAGGTTTGCTTTCTTATATTTCATCATGTTATATATAAACCACAGCGCCGTCGTTTTGCTTTTCTTGCTCGCTCTTGAGCCTTTTACGACTCTGTAACGCCCTTTAAAACGCCAAAACTTGCCATACCCGCTTCCTATAACATCCGGCATATAAATATTTTTCCCCAAACCGTCACCACCCGCATATCACTCTATCTCATCTTCTCCGCTGAAGAAAACTCCGCCCTCGCCCGACGAAGTAATCCCCATATACTTCATCAACAAATCAATTGCTTTCATTCTGTCAAGAGTTTCCACCACAATTCCTCCGGGAGTATTTTTGACAGTCGCTATTGCGTTTTTAACATCGTCTGGCAAATGCGAAACGTCTTTCCAAACAATTTTCTGTTTTCCGTCTTCCGTTTTTATTTTCACAAAACTTGCCGGCGACGTAAAAGCAATATCGCTCAACAACTCCATCACTTTTTTTGCGTCAACCTTCGCCATTTCTCCCGCCTCTCTGAGCGCATTGTTAATGTAGTCTCTCACCTCTTTGTTTTTCTTCAAAGCACTTGCTTTTTTCCCCGCCGCTTTTCTGTCCTGTATCGAGTACGCCTCCATATATGCCTTTGTTGCGTTAGGCTCTCTTATATATGCGTCACAAAATTTTTTCTGCTTATCGGTAATCTTATCTCCTCCCTTCGCATAAACAATATCACAATTCCAAGTATCATTTCGTCCCCTAAAAAATCCAGCCCATTTTCTCACCCTCATATTTTCCCAAATTTTTTTCAAAAAACTCTTGCAATCTTTACACTCCTATGGTATAATCATCGTTGTCTGTAATGGATTATAATTATTTATATACACAAATTTTTGAAAGAGGTGAACGTAGTGAGAGAAGGTATCCATCCCAACTATGGTCCTGCTGTTATCAAGTGTGCTTGTGGTGCTGTTTTCGAAACAGGTTCCGTTAAGGAAACAATCAATGTAGAAATCTGCTCCAAGTGCCATCCCTTCTACACAGGTAAGCAGAAGCTTGTTGATACAGGCGGACGTGTTGAAAAGTTCAAGAAGAAGTTCAACATCGACTAATTCAAGACAAAGACGAAAACCCCGAAAACGCTATGTTTTCGGGGTTTCTTCTTGTTTTTGCCATCATTTTTTCACACATCAAAATTCCCAATCGAAGGCTTTTATCCTTCGGTTGGGAATTTTTGATTCTAAGTATAATTTACGTTAAGATACCATTTCCAATCTCAGCTTATCCGCTATCATCGCAATAAATTCGCTGTTTGTGGGTTTGCCCTTGTCATCGTTGACCGTATAACCGAACAGCGAATACAACTCCTCGCCGTTTCCTCTCACACATGCAACCTCGATTGCATGTCTAATCGCCCTTTCAACTCTCGACGGAGATGTTTTGTGCTTTTGTGCAACAAGCGGATACAACTGCTTTGTCACCGCGTTTATCAGTTCCGTATCTTTAATACTCATGATAATAGCGTCTCTCAAATACTGATAACCCTTTATATTTGCGGGTACTCCCACGGAATGAATCGTATTCGTTACCGAAATTTCCAAACTTCTGTCGCTCAGTTGCGTATTCGGATACATTGCGCTTTCTTTTATTTTCACGGGGTTTCTTCTCGAAAGCATCTTCACCCTTTCGTACAACAACTCCGTTTCAAACGGCTTCATCACAATATAGTCCGCTCCCAGGGCAACACATTCTTCATAAACCATGTCGCAAAGATTATCCAGCATCATAATAACCGTCGGCCTCTTGATATCCTCTTTGTTCAACTGAGTCAATACGCCTATGCCGTCAACTTTCGGCATTATACCGTCCAACAGCAACACATCGGGATTGTATTCTTTGATTTTTTCCGCAACCTCCGACCCGTCGCAAAGCGAGCACACCACTTTTACATCAGACTTTTTCGCAAAGCAGCTTTCGATTCCCTCTCTGATTCCTCTGCTGTCATCACACACAATAACTTTAATAATGTTTTCCATACCGCTACATCCTTTCTGTAAATAATTGTTAATTCTCTCTGTGCCTATATATTACCATTTATTTACAGAATAATCAAGTATTTATTTTAAAATAATGTAAATTTTTTCCTTTATTTTTCTCCAAATTCTTTTTCAGACACAAAAAAACTCGCAAAATGCGAGTTTTTTGTATAATTTTCTTAAATTATTCCCAATGCTTTCAAAAGAAGAATTGTCATTACAACAGGTGCCACAAACTTAATAATTACCACATACAATCCTTTTCTTCCGAATTTTTCTCCGTTACGACATACTTCGTCGATAACCCACTTGGGTTTTACCACCCAGCCTATCAAAACACATGTCAAAATCGTAATAACAGGCATTATAACGCTGTTACTTACATAATCAAACAAATCCAAAAGCTGACCGGGGTTTTCGCTTGTCGGAAGCTTGATTTCAAAATAAAGCACATTGTATCCCAGGCAAATGACCGCCGCAACAGCCGCTGCTATAACGGTAACAATAATGCTCATCTGCTTGCGTGTTTTATGGAAATATTCCATACAGCTTGCAACAACCGTTTCCATAATCGAAACCGAACTTGTAAAAGCGGCAAAAGCAACCATCACAAAGAACAATATTCCCACAATATTTCCCGCTGCGCCCATCTGTTTAAATACCTTCGGCAGCGTCACAAACATCAATCCCGCACCGGCTTCGTGTGTCATCTGTTCGGCACCGAAGAACACGCATACCGCAGGCACAATCATCATACCCGACAATATTGCAACCAACGTGTCAAACAACTGTATCTGCGTAACCGATTTGTTGATATTAACGTCTTTTTTAACATAAGAACCGTAAGTTATCATTATACCCATTGCAACCGACAACGAGTAAAACATCTGATTCATTGCGTCCAAAACAACGTCTGCGAATTTACTCAACGTCAATCCCTCAAAATTCGGCACAAAATATACTGCCGCACCCTGAAGACCCGTTCTTCCCGTCTCGGGATCGGTAAGAGTCAACGAATAAATCGCAATTCCCGCAATCAGCACCAAAAGACACGGCATAACGATTGTCGAAAACTTTTCAATACCTTTTTCAACGCCAAGATATACAACTCCCGCCGTTATCGCAAGATATATCAGCATAAACACAATCG